>DATKBA010000073.1:0-11340 GCA_035514455.1 Gaiellaceae bacterium
CCCGCCCGCGACGACGAGCGCGACGACGACGCGGTTGATCGCGACGTCCAGCTTGTGCATGAACTCGTCGAGCCCCTTGTGCACGAAGCCGACCTCGATCTGGCCGTCGCGCACCTCCTGGAGCACGTCGTGGATCTGGTACGGCAGCTCCCGGGCGATCCCGAGCAGCTCCCGCCCCTCCCGCTGCGCCTGCGAGGCGAGCCGCGCGGGCGAGAAGCGCTCCAGCATCAGCTCCCGCGCGTACGGGCGCGCAACCTCGAAGACGTTGAACTCCGGATAGAGGTCGACGCCGACCGCGCCGAGGGTCGCGATCGCCTTGTCGAGCAGGACGAACCGCGTAGGCAGGTGCAGGTTCATCGAGTAGATCAGCCCGAACGCCTCGCGGATCACCTGGATCGGGTCGATGTCGGCGAGGCTCGCGCCGTAGTAGCGGTAGTAGAGCTCGCGGAGCGCCGTCGCGAACTCCTCCTCGCGCTCCTTCGGGTAGCGGACGCCGAGCTCGGCGAGCCGGCGCGGCAGCGCGTCGACGTTCTCGGTCGCAGCGTCGATGAAGAGCCGCGTCAGCCTCGTCATGTCCTCATCCGTCAGCTTCCCGACAAGCCCGAAGTCGACGAGGCCGATCCGGGCGCCGTCCAACACGAGCACGTTGGCCGGATGCGGGTCGCCGTGGAAGAACCCGTGCCGGAAGATCATCTCCATCCACGTCTCGGTGACCCGGTAGGCGAGCTCGCGCCGCTCCTCGAAGGACGTGGTCTCGAGGTCGAGGTCGCGTAGCTGCACGCCGTCGAGGTACTGGAGCGTCAGCATCCGCGCACCCGAGTAGTCCCAGTAGACCTTCGGCACGACCACGAGCTCGGACCCGGCGAAGTTGCGGCCGAACGTCTCCGCGTGCCTCGCCTCGAGCTTGTAGTCGAGCTCCTGCCGGATGAAGCGCGCGAACTCGTCGACGAGCTCGTGCGCGTCGATGAAGTCGAGCGCCCGCACGCGCTCCTTGATCAGGCGCGCGGCCTGGTAGAGCAGCGCCAGGTCCGACTCGATCTGGCCAGGCGCGTTCGGGCGCTGCACCTTGACGGCCACCTCGTCGCCGTTCGGGAGCTGCGCCCGGTGCACCTGGCCGATCGACGCCGCCGCGATCGGCAGCTCGTCGAAGCGGAGGAACGCCTGCTCGAGCGTGAGCCCGAGCTCGTCCTCCACGACCTCGCGAACCTGCGCGAACGGGAACGGGCGCACGTCGTCCTGGAGGCCGCGTAGCTCGGCGACGATGTCGGGCGGGACGACGTCCGGGCGCGTCGAGAGCAGCTGCCCGAACTTGACGAAGGTCGGGCCGAGCTCGTCGAGCATCTCGCGCAGGTGCCGGCCGCGCTCGGAGCCGGTCGCCTGCGGGATCGCATCCGCCCGGGTGGGCCAGGGCAGCACGTCCGTGAGCCTGTGCCGCTCGAAGAAGTAGCCGAACCCGTGCCGGACCGCGACCTGGGCGATCTCCGAGAGCCGGCCGATCTTGCGCGTGCGCGGACGCGTCGCCATGCGTGAAGTGTTCCACGCCGCGCCCGCGACTCCCACCGGCGAAGATGCGGGCGTGGAAGAGGGCCTGCTGCTCCTGCTCGTCGGCGCGATCCTCGCCGCCAGCATCGTCGTCGCGATCGGGGCCGCCCGGACCGGGCTGCCCGTGCTCGTGGCCTTCCTCGCGCTCGGGATGCTGCTCGGCTCGGACGGCCCCGGCGGGATCGACTTCGACGACGCGGAGCTCGCGCGCACCGTCGGCGTGATCGGCCTCGCGGCGATCCTCTACGAGGGCGGCCTGCAGACCTCCTGGCGGCGGCTGCGGCAGGTCGCGGTCGCGGCGGCGCTCCTGAGCACGGTCGGAGTGGCGGTCAGCGCGGTCGTCACCGGGCTCGCCGCCTACCTCCTCTTCGACCTCACGTGGCTCCAGGCCGTCCTCCTCGGCGCGGTCGTCTCGTCGACCGACGCCGCCGCGGTCTTCGCCACCCTCCGCTTCACGCACATCCGGCGGCGGATCGCGCGCGCGCTCGAGGCCGAGTCGGGCGGCAACGACCCGATGGCGATCGCGCTCACCGTCGGCCTGATCGCCTGGATCGAGAGCCCGGAGGACTACGGATTCGAGGACCTCGCGCTCCTGGTCGTGCAAGAGCTAGGGCTCGGCCTCGTCGTCGGCGTCGTGCTCGGCGCGGCCGCGATGTGGGTGTTTGGGCGGCTGCCGACCGCGATCGGGGCGTTCGCACCCGTCGCGTCGGTCGCGGCGGCGGCGCTCTCGTTCGGCATCGCCGACGTGATCGGCGGCAGCGGCTTCCTTTCGGTCTATCTCGTCGGCCTCGCGGTCGGCAGCACGCCGTCGCGGTACCGGCGCCAGCTCGTCTCCTTCCACGAGGGGCTCGCGTTCCTCGCCCAGGTCTCGCTCTTCGTCGTGCTCGGCCTGCTCGTCTTCCCGAGCGACCTGGTCGACGTGGCCCTGCCCGCGCTCGCGCTCGCGCTCCTGCTCGCGCTCGTCGCGCGACCGGTGTCCGTGTGGGCGGCGACCGCACTCAACGACTTCACCGCCCGCGAGCGCGCCCTGATCGGCTGGGCGGGCCTGCGCGGCGCGATCCCGATCGTGCTCGCCACCTTCGTCCTCTCCTCGGACGTGACCGAGAGCGACACGATCTTCAACGCCGTCTTCTTCGTCGTCGTGGTCTCGGTGATCCTGCAGGGGACGACGCTCGAGTGGGTGGCCGGCAAGCTCGGGCTGATCGTGCCCGCGCCGTCGGTGCGCGAGGCGCCGCTCGAGGTGGATCCGCTCTCCCGGCTCGACCTCGTCGACTTCACCGTCGCCGAGGACCACGCGATCAACGGGGCGGCCGTACGGGAGCTCGGCCTACCCCGCAGCGCGCTGATCGCGGTGATCAACCGCGGCGACGATACGATCCCGCCCCGCGGCAGCACGATCGTGCAGGCGGGCGACACGCTCTTCGTCCTCGTCCCGCGCCCGATGCGAGCCGACCTCGAGGACGTCTTCGCCCGCTGGCGCAGACTGGTCTGAGCTAGCTGGCGCAGGATGAGCATCCGCGGAAGCGGATGCTCATCGCGCAAAGACCCCTGAAGGGGCCGCTCCGCGGCCCACGGCCTCTCGACCGTCAGCGCAGCGTCAGCGCGAGCACGGCCTTCGCCGTGTGCAGGCGGTTTTCCGCCTCGTCCCAGACGGCGCTGCGGGGGCCGTTCAGCACCTCGCGCGAGATCTCCTCGCCGGGATGGGCGGGGAGGCAGTGGAGCACGATCGCGTCCGGGTCGGCGAGCGCGAGCAGGCCGTCGTCCACCGTGTAGCCGGCGAAGGCGCGGACGCGTGCCTCGCGCTCGGCGTCCTGACCCATGCTCGTCCAGACGTCGGTCGCGACGACCTGCGCCCCCGCGACGGCCTCGCGCGGATCCCGGACGACCGCGATCGCGTCGCCGGGAGGCTCGTAGCCGGCGGGAGCCGCGCAGACGAGCTCCGCCCCGAGTAGCGCACAGGCCTCCGCGAGCGAGACGCAGACGTTGTTGCCGTCTCCGACCCACGCGACGCGGAGCCCCTCGACCACGCCGAAGCGCTCGCGCACCGTCTGCAGGTCGGCCAGTGCCTGCAGCGGGTGCGCCTCGTCGGTGAGCGCGTTCAGGACCGGGATCGCCGAGGCGGCCGCGAACGCCTCCAGCTCGGCGTGGGCGGACGTCCGGATCGCGATCGCGTCGAGGTAGCGCGAGAGCACCCGCGCCGTGTCCTCCACGGGCTCGCCGCGCGCGAGCTGGAGCTGGTCGCCGGGCAGGTAGAGCGCCGTCGCGCCGAGGTGGGCGGCGGCCACCTCGAGCGAGACCCGCGTGCGCGTCGAGTGCTTGCGGAAGAGCAGGCCGAGCGTGCGTCCCTCCAGGAGGCGGTGCGGCTCGCGCAGGCGCTGCTGCTCCTTCAGCTCGTCCGCGAGGTCGAGCACGGCCTCGAGCTCCGCGGCGGTCCAGTCGCGCACGCGTGCGAGCGAGCGGCCGCGCAGGTCGACCTCGAGGGCTCTCGGCAGCGCGATGCTCACGTGTCGCCGTCCAGGTGGTGCCGCAGCTGCTGGGCGAGCTCGGCTCCGCTCATCCCCTCGCGCGCGGCGAGGAAGATCGTGTCGTCGCCGGCGATGCAGCCCGCGACATCGGGCAGCGCGGCCTCATCGAAGGCGAGCGCGAGCGCGTTCGCGTGGCCGGGCGGCGTCTTCAGCACGACGAGGTTGCCCGTCGGCTCCAGCGCCGTCGTCCAGCGGCGGAGCGCCGACGTCAGCTCGCTCAGCCGGTCGAGGTCCGCCGCGCCGGGGAGCGCGTAAACGAGACGTCCACCCTCCCCCCGAACCTTCACGAGCCCGAGTTGGGCGATGTCGCGCGAGACCGTCGCCTGCACGGCGTCGAGGCCCTCGTCCTTGAGGGCGCGGACGACGTCGCTCTGGGTCGAGAGCTGCCTCGCTCCGACGAGCCTGAGGATCGCCCCCTGCCGTTCGAACTTGTTCACGTCAGCACCTCCTCGAGTAGGGCCAGTCCGAGCTCGAGCTCGTCCGGCGAGACAGTCAGGGGCGGCGTCAGCCGGAGGACGCTGTCCCCCGCCGTGCCGACGAGCAGGCCCGCGGCGAGGCAGCCCGCGACGACCGGGCCCGCCTCGCGGTCGAGCTCGGCGCCGAGCATCAGGCCGCTGCCCCGCACCTCGAGCACGCCGGGGAGCGCGGCGAGGCCGGCGGCGAGGAGCTCGCCGCTGCTCCGCACGCGGTCGAGCAGCGGCTCGTCGATCGCCTCGACGACCGCGCAGGCCGCGGCGCACGTCACCGGGTTGCCGCCGAAGGTGCTCGCATGGTCTCCGGGCGCAAGCCCGTCCGGCGCGCCGTCGGCGACCAGCAGCGCCCCGATCGGGAGGCCGTTGGCGAGCCCCTTCGCCAGCGTGACCGCGTCCGGGGCGCCGCCGAGCCGCTCCCACGCGAAGAAGGAGCCTGTCCGGCCGAGGCCGCACTGCACCTCGTCGAGCACGAGCAGCGCGCCGTGCTCGTCGGCGAGCGCCCTGGCCGCGGCCAGGAACGCGGGCGTGACGGCGTGGATGCCGCCTTCTCCCTGCACGGGCTCGAGCAGGATCGCAGCCGTGTCCGGCCCGACGGCCGCGGCGAGCGAGTCGGCGTCGTTCAGGCGCGCGAACCGGGCCGCGGGCGCGAGCGGCTCCCAGGCGGCGCGCTTCGCAGGCTGGCCGGTGACGGCGAGCGCGCCGTGCGTGCGGCCGTGGAAGGAGCCCTCGAGCGCGACGACCACCGGCTTGCCGGTCGACTTCCGCGCCCACTTGAGCGCGGCCTCGACCGCCTCGGCGCCCGAGTTGCAGAAGAAGGCGCGCGCGCCGCCGAAGCGGTCCGAGAGGAGTTGCGCGAGCCGCGCCGCCGGCTCGGTCGAGTAGAGGTTCGAGACGTGCCAGAGCGCGTCCAGCTGCTCCCGGGCGGCCGCGAGCGGCGCGGGATGGCGGTGGCCGAGGCCGACGACGGCGATCCCGGCGAGCAGGTCGAGGTAGCGCTTGCCGGCGTCGTCGACGAGCCAGGAGCCCTCGCCCGAGACGAACGTGACGTCGTGCCGCGCGTAGGCCGGCAGGAGCGGCGACGAGCCGACGGCCACGCTCATGCGACCACCGCCGTCGCGCCGATCTGGGCGGCGACGCCGCCGCGGGCCGCCTCGATCGCGGCGCGGAGCTTCGGCACGATCCCGCCCGAGAGCTCGCCCGCGTCGAGCAGGCGCTCCGCCTCGTCGCCGCCGATCGCCGCCGCGACGGCGCCGCCGAGCAGCAGGCCGGGGACGTCGCTGACGAAGAGCAGCCGGTCGGCGCCGAGGCCGACGGCGAGGGCGGCCGCGGCCTCGTCGGCGTTGACGTTGAGCGGCCCTTCCGCCAGCGGGGCGACGACGGGGATCCACCCGGCCGCGAGCGCCTCGACGACGGCGGCCGGGCTGGAGGGCAACGCCGAGCCGACGTGGCCGAGCTCGGGCACCCGCTCCGCGTGCAGGCCGATCTCGTCGCCGAAGAGCGGCACGGCGAGCGGGCCGAGCGCGAGGCAGAGCTCGGCGTTGACCCCGGCCAGCGAGGCCCGCACGACCTCGAGGCCCGCGGCGCTCGTCACGCGGCGTCCGCCGACGAACTCGACCTCGAGCCCGCGGCGGCTCATCTCGGCCGAGATCTGCGCGCCCGCGCCGTGCACGACGCACACCTCGTGCTCGGCCGCCAGGCGCCCCACGAGCTCGACCGCGTCGACGGCGACCGCGCCGCCGAGCTTGACGACCACCACGCTCATGTTCGGTAGTCCGCATTGATGCGGACGTAGTCGTAGGAGAGGTCGCTCGTCAGGTAGCTCGCGCTGCCGTCGGCGAGGCCGAGGTCGAGCTCGATCCGGCAGGTGCCGTTGGAGACGTCGGGCTCGGCCCCGAGCGGACGGCCGCGCTCGAGCACCTGCGTGCCGTTGTAGGAGAGGCTGACGCGCGCGGACTCGACCGAGGCGAAGCCGCCGTTGAACGGCGCCGAGCCGGCGGCCGCGAGCACGCGGCCCCAGTTGGCGTCGTGGCCGAAGAGCGCCGTCTTGACGAGCGGCGAGGTGGCGATCCGGGAGGCGATCGCGCGGGCCTGCGCGTCGTCGGCCGCGCCCGTGACCTCGATCTCGGCGAGCACGGTGGCGCCCTCGCCGTCGGCGACGATCTGCTCCGCGAGCTCCGAGCAGACCCGGCCGAGGGCGAGCGCGAAGGCGACGTCGGAGGCGGGCGTCCGCTCGACGCCGCTGGCCCCGTTCGCGAGCAGGCACACGGCGTCGTTCGTCGAGCACTCGCCGTCGACCGAGATCGAGTTGAAGCTCTGCGCGACGGCGGGCCGGAGGAACTCGATCGCCTCGCCCGGCTCGAGCGGATAGTCCGTCGTCACGACCGCGAGCATCGTCGCGAGCTGGGGGTGGATCATCCCGGAGCCCTTCGCCATCCCGCCGACCGTGAACCCGTCCAGCGAGACGGCGGCCTCCTTGGTGCGCGTGTCGGTCGTCAGGATCGCCTCGGCCGCGTCCGCCCCGCCGGAGGCGCCGAGCGCGGCGGAGGCCTCGCGCAGCCCGTGCAGCACCTTCTCGAGCGGGAGCAGAGCGCCGATCACGCCGGTCGAGAGGACGAGTACCTCGTCGGCCTCGAGGTCGAGCAGGCGGCCGGCTTCCGCAGCCGTCGCGAGCGCGTCGAGCTCGCCGCGCTGGCCGGTGGCCGCGTTCGCGACGCCCGAGTTGATCACGATCGCCTGCGGCTCGGCCGACGCGAGATGCGCCTTCGAGACGACGACGGGCGCGGCCTGAACCTGGTTGACGGTGAACATCCCCGCCCCGACCGCGGGCACCGTCGAGCGGATGACCGAGAGGTCCTTCCCCTTCCGGCGGATCCCCGCGTGGACGCCCGCGGCGGCGAAGCCCTGTGCGGCGGTGACGCTCACACCGGGACTCCCGCGAGCCGCAGCCCGGCCGTCTCGGCCAGGCCGAGCGCGAGGTTCGCGTTCTGCACGGCCTGGCCCGCCGCGCCCTTGCCGAGGTTGTCGAGCGCGCAGACGACGATCTGCATCCCGGTCGCGCGGTCGGTGAAGACGCCGAGCTCGGCGCCGTCGGTGCCCTGCACGCGCGAGAGCTCCGGCACGACGCCCTCCGGCAACAGCGTCACGACCGGCGCGGCCGCGTAGGCGGCGTCGAGCGCGTCCCGCAGGTCGGCGTCCGAGCGGACGTAGCACGACGCGATCAGCCCACGGCGCACCGGGACGAGGTGCGGCACGAAGCAGACGGGGAAGCCGAGCGCCTGGGCGATCTCGGGCGCGTGTTGATGCGCGCCGACCTTGTAGGGGGAAACGTTCTCGAGCACGGCCCCGGCGTGCGAGCTCGCCTTCAGGCTCCGCCCCGCGCCGGAGACGCCCGACTTTGCGTCGACGACGACGCCCACAGGGTCGATCAGGCCGGCGAGCGGCGCGAGCGCGAGCAGGACGGCGGTGGCGTAGCAGCCGGGGCTCGCGATCAGCGGGCCGGCGGGCGGGAAGAGCTCCGGCAGGGCGTAGCTCCAGCCGGCGAGCGCCTCCGGCCGCGGGTGCTCGAAGCCGTACCACTCGGCATAGAGCGCGGCGTCGGCGAGCCGGTGCGCGCCGGTGAGGTCGACGACCACGGCATCCGCGGGCGGCTCGAGCGCCGCCGCCCGCTCGTGGTCGAGGCAGCAGAAGACGAGCTCGGCGCCCGCTGCGAGCGCTGCGTCGTTGTCGACGAAGCCCGGCACCCCGCCGTCGAGCCGCGAGTCGAGCGTCCCCGCGGGCCGGCCCGCGAGCGAGTCCGAGCCGAGCGCGACGAGGTCGAGCTCCGGATGGGAGAGCACGCGGTCGAGCGTCTCCTGACCGGAGTAGCCGGAGGCGCCGAGGATTGCGGTCGCGATCGCCATATGCGTATTATGCAGATAGAGTGAGAACTATGCAATCCAGTCTCGTGCTCGAGGACGGCACCGTCTTCTCCGGCCGCTCGGTCGGCGCTCCCGGCGTCGCCGCGGGCGAGGCCTGCTTCACCACCGCCGCGGCGGGCTACGAGCAGGCCGTCACCGACCCGAGCTACGCGCGCCAGGTGCTCGCCTTCGCCTACCCGCTCGTCGGCAACTACGGGGTCGACGAGCGGCTGCTCGAGTCCGGGCGCGTCTGGACCGAGGGGGTCGTCATGCGCCGCGCCCGGCCCGAATGGTCGGCCTGGCTCGCGACGCAGGGAGTCGTCGCGCTCGAGGAGATCGACACGCGCGCGCTCGTGCGGCGCCTGCGGGACGATGGCGCGATGCGCTGCGCGCTCGGCACGGCTCCGGTCGAGGAGCTGCACGCCCGGGCGCTCGCGCAGCCGCACCTCGACTGGCCGCGGATGCTCGACGAGCCGGACCTCGCGTCGCCCCCGCCCGCGCTCGAGGCCTGCGTGACGCAGCCGATCACGGTCGGGGCCGGCCCGCGCGTGGTCGTGCTCGACCTCGGCTGCAAGCGCTCGATCGTGCGGCGCCTCGTCGAGTCGGGGGTCGAGGCCGTCGTCGTCCCCGGCGGCTGGAGCGCCGACGACGTGCTCGCGCTCCACCCCGCCGCCGTGCTCGTCGGCAACGGGCCCGGCGACCCGTCGCAGCTGGAAGGCCCCGTCGAGACGGTCCGGGAGCTGCTCGGGCGCGTCCCGCTCTTCGGGATCTGCCTCGGCCACCAGCTCGTCGGCCTCGCCCTCGGCCTCGAGACCTTCAAGCTCCCGTTCGGCCACCGCGGCGTGAACCATCCCGTCCGCGTGACCGGCTCGAAGCGCGTCCTCGTGACGGCGCAGAACCACGGCTACGCGGTCGCGCCCGGCGACGCGGCCGAGGTCAGCCACGTCTCGCTCAACGACGGCACCGTCGAGGGGCTCGAGGGGGACGGCTTCGCGACGCTGCAGTTCCATCCCGAGTCCGCCCCGGGCCCGCACGACGCCGTTCCCTTCTTCGACCGGATCGCGCACGCGTGCCGAAGCGCCAGGACCTACGCAGCATCCTGATCGCCGGCTCCGGCCCGATCCGCATCGGGCAGGGGTGCGAGTTCGACTACGCCGGCGTGCAGGCGTGCCGGGCGCTGCGCGCCGAGGGCTACCGCGTCGTCCTCGTCAACTCGAACCCGGCGACGATCATGACCGACCCGGAGTGGGCGGACGCGACGTATCTCGAGCCGCTCGACGCGATCACGCTGGCAGAGATCGTCGCGCGCGAGCGCCCGGACGCCTTCCTGCCGACGCTCGGCGGCCAGACCGCGCTCAACCTCGCGGTCGAGCTCGCCGAGGCGGGCGTCCTCGCCGAGCACGGGGTCGAGCTGATCGGAGCCGACCTCGGCGCAATCCGCCGGGCGGAGGACCGCTCCCTCTTCCGCGCGACGATGGAAGCGGCCGGGCTCCCGGTGCCGCCGAGCGTCGTCGTCACATCGCTCGCGCAGCTCGACGAGTGCCCGCTGCCCGCCGTCGTGCGGCCCGCCTTCACGCTCGGTGGTCGCGGCGGCGGCCTGGCTCGCACGCGCGCGGAGCTCGAGCGCCGCGTCGCGCGCGGGCTCGAGGCGAGCCCGATCGGACAGGTGCTCGTGGAACGCTCGCTCGAGGGCCGGCAGGAGTTCGAGCTGGAGCTCGTCGCCGACACGGCCGGGAACTGTGTCGTCGTCTGCTCGATCGAGAATCTCGATCCGGTCGGGGTGCACACCGGCGACTCCTGGACGGTCGCGCCGCAGCAGACCCTCCCCGACGGCGAGCTTCAGCGCCTGCGCGATGCCGCCTTCGCCTGCGTGCGCGCGATCGGCGTCGCCACGGGCGGCGCGAACGTCCAGTTCGCCTACGACCCCGAGACGCGCGAGCTCGACCTGATCGAGATGAACCCGCGCGTCTCGCGCTCCTCCGCGCTCGCCTCGAAGGCGACCGGCTACCCGATCGCGAAGCTGGCCGCACTGCTCGCCGTCGGCTACACGCTCGACGAGCTGCCGAACGACATCACGGGCGCCTCCAGCGCCGCGTTCGAGCCCGCCCTCGACTACGTCGCCGTCAAGGCGCCCCGCTTCGACTTCGACAAGTTCCCCGGCGCCGACACAGCGCTGGGCACCGAGATGCGGGCGGTCGGCGAGTCGCTCGGGCTCGGCCGGACGTTCCCGGAGGCGCTGCTGAAGGCCCTCGAGGGCGTCGAGGCGGGTGACCGCCTGCCCGAGATCCCCGGGCTCCACCCCTACTTCGCGGCCGAGCTCGACACGATCCGTGCGGCCGAGGCCGAGCTCGCCGCCGGCGGGGACGTCGCAGCGGCGAAGCGCTTCGGCCTGCCCGACTCGCGGATCGCGCGCGTGCTCGGAATCCCGGAGGCTGCCGTGCGCGGCCGGCGCGGCCTTCCCGGCCGCCTCGCCGTCGACTCCTGCGCGGGCGAGTTCGAGGCGCGGACGCCGTACTACTACCTCTCCCACGAGCCCGGCGACGGGCATGCCGCCTCCACGGGCGCGATCGTCGTGCTCGGCTCGGGCGCCAACCGGATCGGCCAGGGGATCGAGTTCGACTACTGCTGCGTGCGGGCCGCGCAGGCGTTCCGCGCGCTCGGTCATGAGGTCGTGCTCGTCAACTCGAACCCGGAGACCGTCTCGACCGACTACGACACCTGCGACCGCCTCTACCTGGAGCCGCTGACGCTCGAGACCGTGATCGACGTCGCCGCCCTCGAGCAGCCTCTCGGCGTCGCAGTCTCCTTTGGTGGGCAGACGCCGATCGGGCTCGCGCACGGACTGGCGGAGGCGGGCGTGCCGCTGCTGGGCGACCCGCTCGAGTCGATCGACGCCGCCGAGGA
>DATKBA010000074.1:0-3928 GCA_035514455.1 Gaiellaceae bacterium
CTTCATCTTCACCGAGCGCGGCGGCATCTACATCATCGACCTGACCCAGACCTCCGAGCTGCTCGAGGAGGCCTACGACTTCGCGCGCAACATCGCGCAGCGCGGCGGCACGATCCTCTTCGTCGGCACGAAGAAGCAGGCACAGGACGCCGTCGTCGAGCACGCCGGCCGCGTCGGCATGCCCTACGTCTCGAACCGCTGGCTCGGCGGCCTGCTGACCAACTGGCGCACGATCACCGACCGGATCGCCCACCTGCACGAGCTGCGGCGGCTGAAGAGCGAGGGCCAGCTCGAGCTGCTGCCCGCGAAGGAGCGGATCACGATGCTCCAGGAGCTGGACAAGCTCGAGGCGAACCTCGGCGGCGTCGCCGACCTGAAGCGCCAGCCCGATGCGGTGTTCATCGTCGACCTGAAGAAGGAACAGCTCGCCGTGCGCGAGGCCCGCCGGCTCGGCGTGCCGATCATCGCGCTCGTGGACACGAACTGCGACCCGGACGAGGCCGACTACATCATCCCCGGCAACGACGACGCGATCCGCTCGTGCAGCCTGATCGTGCGGGCGATCGCCGACGGGATCGCGGCCGGTCAGACGAAGGTGACCGAGAAGGAGATCGCGGGCAACGGCGCCGCGAGCGCCGAGGCCGCTCCCGCAGAGGAGCCGGCGGACGAGCCCGGCGAGCCGGAGGCCGCCGCGGTCGCCGAGGAGCCCGCGGACGAGGTGCTCTCGCAGCCCGAGGAGCCGGTCGCGGCAGAGGCGCCCGTCGAGGCGCCCGCCGAGGAGCCGGACGCCGCCGAGACCGAGGAGGAGAGCACGTGAGCACCACGATCAGCGCAGCGCAGGTGAAGGAGCTCCGCGACGCCACCGGCGCACCGATGATGGACGCGAAGCGGGCTCTCGAGGAGACGGGCGGCGACCTCGACGCGGCGCGGACGCTGCTGCGCGAGAAGGGGATGGCGCAGGCCGCCAAGCGCGCCGGCCGCGCCACCAGCGAGGGCCTCGTCGGCTACCGGATCGACGGGGGCAAGGGGACCCTGGTCGCCGTCGGCTGCGAGACCGAGCCCGTGTCCAAGAACGACGAGTTCCAGGCGTTCGCGAAGCGCGTTCTCGAGGCCGTGCACGCCGACGGCCCCGGCGCGGTCGAGTCGCTGGAGCAGGACCGCGTCGACGTGAGCGCGAAGCTCGGCGAGAACATCGTCGTCGCCGGCGCCGAGCGCTACGAGCTCGGCGACGGCGAGGTGCTGAGCGCGTACGCGCACCCGCCGGCGAACAAGATCGGCGTGCTCGTGAAGCTCGCCGGAGGCACCCAGGATCTGGGGCGCCAGCTCGCGATGCACATCGCGTTCGCGGCGCCCGAGTGGACGACC
This sequence comes from Gaiellaceae bacterium, assembly GCA_035514455.1. Lineage (GTDB taxonomy): Bacteria > Actinomycetota > Thermoleophilia > Gaiellales > Gaiellaceae > Gaiellasilicea. Next base: position 1,366 of record DATKBA010000074.1, read on the forward strand.
AAGGACGACGTCCCCGCCGAGGCCGTCGAGGCGGAGAAGCAGGTCTACCTCAACTCCGACGAGCTCGAGGGCAAGCCCGAGCAGGCTAAGGAGAAGATCGTCGAGGGGATGCTGGCGAAGCGGTTCTACGCCGCGCAGCCCGGCGGTGTCCTCACCGAGCAGCCCTGGATCCACGACTCCGCGCTGACCGTGGGCCGCGCGCTCGCGGACGCCGGCGCACGTGTCGTCGCGTTCACGCGCCTCTCTGTCGCAGAATAGGGGCGTGACGACGCCTCACCAGGAGCTGGAGCGGACGCCCGAGGGCGCCGCTCCAGCGTTCCGCCGCGTCCTGCTCAAGCTCTCCGGCGAGGCGCTGATGGGTGCGGGCGAGTACGGGATCGACCCGAAGACGGTCGAGGCGGTCGCGCGCGAGATCGCAGAGGTGCAGACCGAGGGGCTCGAGCTCGCGATCGTCGTCGGCGGCGGCAACATCTACCGCGGCATCTCCGCCTCGGCGGAGGGGATGGACCGGGCGACCGCCGACTACGCCGGCATGCTCGCGACCGTCCTGAACGCGCTCGCGCTGCAGGACGCGCTCGAGCGGGTCGGGGCGGACACGCGCGTGCTCTCTGCGCTCGAGGTCTCGAAGGTCGCGGAGCCGTACATCCGCCGCCGCGCGATGCGGCACCTCGAGAAGGGCCGGATCGTGATCTTCGCGGCCGGCACCGGCAACCCGTTCTTCACTACCGACACGGCGGCCGCGCTGCGCGCGCTCGAGATCGGCGCCGAGGCGATCCTGATGGGCAAGAGCGGCGTCCAGGGCGTCTACGACGGCGACCCGCGCACGAACCCCGGCGCGACGTTCCTGCCGCAGCTGACGCACCTCGAGGCGATCGAGCGCGGCCTGCGGGTGATGGACACGACCGCGCTCTCGCTCTGCATGGAGAACGGGCTGCCGATCTACGTCTTCGAGCTCGCGAAGGGAAACATCCTCCGCGTCGCCACCGGCGAGCGCGTGGGCACGATCATCACGACCAGCAACGAGAAGGAGCACTGATGCCGACAATCGAGGAGTTCCTGGACGACGCCAAGCGCCGGATGGACAAGTCGATCGAGACGACGCGGACCGAGTTCAACAGCGTCCGCACCGGCCGCGCCTCGGCGGCGCTCCTCGACCGGATCACGATCGACTACTACGGCACGCCGACGCCCCTGAAGAACATGGCCACGATCGGCGTCCCCGAGCCGCGGCTTCTCACCGTGCAGCCCTTCGACCCGAGCCAGATCAAGGCGATCGAGAAGGCGGTGCAGGAGTCGGACCTCGGCCTGACACCCTCGAACGACGGCAAGCTGATCCGGTTGCCGATCCCGCAGCTGACCGAGGAGCGCCGCAAGGAGCTCGTCAAGCTCGTCCGGAAGTACGGCGAGGAGGGCAAGATCGCGATCCGCAACGTGCGCCGCGACGTGATGAAGCACCTCGAGGAGCTCGTCCGGAACGGCGAGGTCGGCGACGACGAGGAGCTGCGCGGGGAGAAGCAGGTGCAGAAGCTCACCGACGAGCACACGAACGCGATCGACGAGCTGATCAGGCACAAAGAGGCCGAGATCATGGAGGTGTAGAGGTCACCACCGACCTCACACCGACCGACCTCGCCCGCAGCGTCGCGATCATCATGGACGGGAACGGCCGCTGGGCGGAGCGGCGCGGTCTCCCGGTCGCCGAGGGGCACCGGGCGGGCACGCGCGCGCTGCGGCGCACGGTCGAGGCGGCGATCGACCTCGGCGTCCGCTCGCTCGCGGTCTACGCGTTCTCGACCGAGAACTGGGCACGCCCCGCGGACGAGGTCGACGCGCTGATGGAGATCTTCGGCGAGACGATCGAGCGCGAGCTCCCCGACCTCGCGAAGCAGGGCGTCCGCACGCGCTTCATCGGCCGCCGCGACCGCGCGCCCGACTGGCTGCGGGAGCGGATGGCGGCGCTCGAGGCCGAGACGGCGGCGAACGACCGGCTCGCGCTCTGGATCGCGTTCGACTACGGCGGCCGCGCGGAGATCGTCGAGGCGGCGCGCCGCCTGCTCGAGTCCGGCGCCGACCCCGCCGACCTCGGCGAGGAGGCGCTCGCGGCGCAGCTCTACGCGCCCGAGCTGCCCGACCCCGACCTCCTGATCCGCACCTCCGGCGAGCTGCGGCTCTCGAACTTCCTCCTCTGGCAGCTCGCCTACGCCGAGCTCGTCTTCGTCGAGACGCTCTGGCCCGACTTCGGCGAGGACGAGCTGCGGAGCGCGCTCGCCGACTACGCGAGCCGCCGGCGCCGGTTCGGCGGACGATGAACAACTTCTTCTCCCGGCTCCTCGTCACCGTCGTCGGCGTGCCGGTGGTGCTCTACCTCGTCTACCTGGGCGAGTGGTGGCTCTTCGGCCTGGCCGCCGTCGTCACGCTCGCCGCCCTGCACGAGCTCTACGTGATGGCGCGGGGGATGCGGCCGCTCGTCCTCGCCGGCTACGCGGGGGCGCTCGCGACGCTCGTCGGCGCCCACCTCGGCGGCGCCGCCTGGATGGTCGGCGGCTTCATGCTCACGCTCGTG
>DATKBA010000075.1:0-21917 GCA_035514455.1 Gaiellaceae bacterium
GCCGGACCGGATCGCGTAGCGCGTCAGGTCGACGCGGTCGCGGGCGCCGACCTTCGCGCTGATGTTGGCGCGGTGGCGTTCGACCGTCTTCGGGCTGATCACGAGCAGGGCGGCGATCTCCTGGGAGCTGTGCCCCTCCGCGACGAGCTTCAGCACCTCCTGCTGCCGCGGCGTCAGCAGCTGCGCCGGGCGGGCGCCCGTCCGCGCTCGCTCGACGTGCTCACGGGTGTGGGCCGAGAGGCCCTTCGGGTAGACGAACGCGTCGCTGCGCATGATCGCGCGGCATGCGTCGACGACCTCCTCGTCGGCGACGGACTTGAGTACGTACCCGGCCGCGCCGGCGCGCGCGGCGCCGAGCAGGTACTGGTCGCTGTCGTACATCGAGAGGATCAGGACGCGCAGCTCCGGCCGCCGCCGCCGCAGCTGCTCGGCGGCCTGCAGCCCGGTCAGGCGCGGCATCGCCACGTCGAGGATGGCGAGGTCGACGTCGCTCGAGACGGCGAGCGCGACGGCCTCGGCGCCGTCGCCGGCCTCGGCGACGACCTCGAGGTCCGGCTGCTTGTCGATCACCTGGCGCAGGCCGCCGCGGACGAGCGGGTGGTCGTCGGCGAGCAGGATCCGGGTCGGGGTCACGGCTCGGCCGGAACCTTCACCGAGACGCTCGTGCCGCCGCCCGGCCGGCTGTCGATCGAGAGGGCGCCGCCGGCCGCGACGGCCCGCTCGCGCATGCCGCGGATCCCGCCGCTCTCCTGGTCGGCCGCGTAGAGCATCCCGCGGCCGTCGTCGTGCACCTCGAGCACGAGCGCCCCTCCGGAGCCGTACGCCGCGACCTCGACGCGGCCCGCCTCCGCGTGGCGCATCACGTTCGTGAGCGCCTCCTGGGCGATGCGGTAGACCGCCAGCTCCGCGTCCTCGGCGAGCGGCGGCAGCTCGAGGTCGATCCCGCGCGAGAACTCGACCTCGGTCGTCTGCTCGGCCACGTCGACGAGGCTGTGCAGCGCGACGGCGAGCCCGAGGTCGTCGAGCACCGTCGGCCGCAGCTGCCGCACGAGGCGGCCGATCTCGTCGAGGTTGTCGCGCGCGAGCGCCTGGATCGCGAGCAGCTGCGGCACGAGCTCCCCCGGCGCGTCGTCGATCACGTTCCGCAGCTGCAGCAGCAGCGCCGTGAGGCGCTGGCCGATCTCGTCGTGCAGCTCGGCTGCGAGCCGGCGCCGCTCGTCCTCGTGCCGGCCGACGACGCGGGTGTTGCTGGCCCGCCGCTCCCCTTCGAGCCGGTCCAGCATCTCGTTGAACGCGGCCGTGACGGTCTGCAGCTCGGCGGCGCCGGCGGGCCGGAGCCGCTGCCCCGGGACGAGCAGGTCGATCCTGTGCATCAGCTGCGTCAGCTCGCCCAGCGGGCGCAGGCTGACGCGCAGCAGCAGCGCATTTGCCGCGAGCAGCGCGACGAGGCCGCCGGCGAGCGTGAGCAGCTGGTCGCTCGTGGCCGGAAACGAGACCGTCGCCGGGGAGAGGGCGAGGACGACCGCCGCAGCCGCGAGCAGCACGCCGTTGATCAGGAAGACGCGCCAGAAGAGCGACTGGGGCGAGCGAGCGGCGATCACGGCGGAATCATCGCCGCCCCGCGCTCAGAGCGTCGCGGAACGGATGCTGCGTCCCAGCGCGGCCTCGACCGAGTCCACGACCGGGGCGCCCGGCGACGTGCTCACGAGTACCGTCGGGACGCGCGGGCGCAGCCGGGTCAGGTCGGCAGCCAGCCGGTCGCCGTCCGGGAGCGCCGTGTCGACCAGGTGGAGGTCGTAGGAGGCGTTGCGCGCGGCGTCCAGCGCGATCCGCCCGCACGAGAACCAGTCGACCTCGAAGCCCGCGTCCGTCAGCGTCGCCTCGATCAGCGCCGCCGAGAACCGGTCCGGCTCCACGTGCAGGACCCGCAGTCGGCCGTCCTCGGACGCGGCCGGCTCGTGCTCGACGCACCAGTGCCCGAGGGTGCGCAGGCCGCAACCCGGGTGGCAGCATCGGCGAAGCATTCCCATCCTCCGCCAGCGTAAGCCCGCGGCGCAGGCCCGCCAATCGGGGTTAACCCCCATCTTTCCGACGGCTGCTAGGCGGTGGCGGAATCGACTGCGCCGCCGGTGTACCGGCCGCCGAAGAAGAGAAGCGGCTGCGCGGCCTCGTCGCCGCCCGCGTCGAGCGGGGCGCCGACCAGGATCGCGTGGTCGCCGCCCTCGAGCTCCCGCTCGAGCTCGCACGCGAGCCAGAGCGTCACGCCGCCGAGGACGGGGACGCCGTCGACGAGCTCGTGCGCGACGCCGGCGAGCTTCTCCGCGCCCGTCGCCTTCGTCGCGAAGCGGCGCGCGAGGTCGTCCTGTCCCGCGGCGAGGACGTTGACGCAGAAGCGCCCGCACGACCGGGTCGCGGCGAGGGTGTTCGACGCCAGCTCGAGCGCGACGAGGACGAGCGGCGGCTCGAGCGAGAGTGACAGGAACGCGTTCGTCGTCGCTCCCCGGGGTCCGTCGCCGGCGCGGCTCGTGACGACGGCGACGCCCGTGGGCCAGCGGGCCATCGCGCGGCGGAACTCGGTCCCGTCCATGCGGCCAATCGTCGCACGCCGGCCGCATTGACAGGCGGCCCACTGTCTGGTTCGATCGCTATTAGTCAAACGACTAACTCATGAAAGGAGGCAACGCATGGTCCGGAAACGCACGCAGGTGTGGGCGCTCGGCGCGACGTGCCTCGTCATCGGTGCGATGCTCGGCCCGACGCTCGCGACGGCGGCCAACGACAAGCTCCTGGGCGTCTTCGTCGCCAACACCGACACAAACCCCGTGCCCACGAAGGCGATCGGCTCGACGCAGGTCAACGGCACCGTCGCCATCAGCGGCACTCCTACGGTCTCGCTCGCGACGACGCCGTTCGCGACGACGATCTTCGCGGAGTTCGCCGGATCGTCGTTCGACAGCACGTCGTTCACCGTGCCGGACGGCAAGAGGCTCAGGCTCGAGTTCTTCTCGTTCCAGGAGATCAACTTCATCGGTCGGGGGGTGCGCAGCTTGCACCTCGTCGTGACGAGCGGAGGTCAGCGCGTCAGGCACTTCCTGCCGGGGCCCGACGACAGTGACAACGACACGAACATCGTCACGCAGCAGCTCTCGATCGTCGCCGACCCGGGCTCGGAGGTGACCCTGGACGTCTTCCTCGAGGGGCCGCTCGGATCCGACTCGGCGGTGTTCGGAATGCCGGCGGCGTTCGCGGGAACGCTCACCGACGTCTGACCCGAACCGGACATGTCCTGGGGACAGACCCCTGGGACATGTCCGGAACGGCCACAATTGAGCGGATGCGGGCCGTCGACGAGTTGCTGAACGACCTCTTCGCCGGCGGTGGGCTGCTGCGGGCGGTGCTCTCGAAGCCGCGGGCGCGGGAGCTGCCGGCGCGGACGACAGTCGAGCCGGTCGAGCTGCGCGGGGCGACGGTCTACCGCTTCACGGCGCACCTCGCCGACCGCGCGCTGCACGAGAACCTCGACCCGGACGACGCGCGCGAGCGCCTGGGGATCCTGATGGCCGACTACGGCCAGGGTCTGCTGCAGACGGCCGACGCCGACTGGCAGGTGTTGGGGGAGACGGTGCTGCGTCGCCCGCCGTCACGCGCCCCCGGGCGGCGTGCGCACGACCGCGCGAAGCGGTACCTGCTCGAGGAGGGGACGCCCGTGCCGTTCCTCGTCGAGCTCGGAGTGATGAACCCCGAGGGCGCCGTCCGCAAGAGCCGGTTCGACAAGTTCCGCCAGGTGAACAGGTTCCTCGAGCTCGTAGACGACGTCCTGCCGGCGCTGCGCCCCGACGGGGTGCTGCGGATCGTCGACTTCGGCTGCGGCAAGTCCTATCTCACGTTCGCGATCCACCATCTGCTGACCGAGCTCCGCGGACGGAAGGTCGACCTCGTCGGGCTCGACCTGAAGGAGGACGTGATCGCGACGTGCGCGGCCTTCGCCGATCGCTCCGGGGCGGCGGGGCTGCGCTTCGAGCGCGGCGACATCGCGGACTTCGACCCGGGCGGAGGAGTCGACCTCGTCGTCAGCCTCCACGCGTGCGACACGGCCACGGACGAGGCGCTCGCACAGGCGGTGCGATGGGATGCCGATGGGATCCTGGCGGTGCCCTGCTGCCAGAAGGAGGCCTACCGGCAGCTCGAGAGCTCGTTGCTGACTCCGCTCCTGCGCCACGGGATCGCGAAGGAGCGGTTCGCGGCGCTCGTGACCGACGCCCTGCGGGCGCAGCTGCTGGAGCTGGCGGGCTACCGAGCGCAGCTCGTCGAGCTCGTGGCGCTCGAGCACACCGCGAAGAACATTCTCATCCGCGCGGTAAAGGGGGCACCCGCCGGCCCGGAAGCCCGCCGTGCCTACGAGGAGCTGCGCGACGCGCTCGGGCTCGAGCCGGCGCTCGAGCGTCTGCTCGGCGACGCTCGATGAGGGTTAGCCGAGCGAGGCCGAGAGGGCCGCATCGACGCTCTCGTGCACGGAGAGGTGCCGGTCGAGCCCGGAGATCGTGAGCGCGCGGTGGGTTTCCAGGCCCGGCGCGGCGAGGAGGAACGAGCCCCGGTTTTCGAGCTTGGTACGCGCCTCGATCAGGACCCCGAGCGCGGTCGAGTCGACAAAGTCGACCCGCTCGAGGTTGACCACGAGCCGCTCCGGCTGCTCGGAGCAGAGCTCCAGGAGGGCCGTGCGGACCTCCGGCGCGTTGTAGAGATCCAGCTCCCCGACGAGATGGACCACGACCGCGCGGTTCCGACGGTCGATCCCGCCGACCGGGTGCTCGTTCAGCCGCGTCTCGTCGGTCATCTCCGACGAAGCATAGTGCGTGCCGGGGGCGGCTCGAACGACACGCCTCGCCACGGCCAGCCGCGGAGCCCGACAGACCTGTCGGGCTGGACGCGGTTCCGCCAGACTGCGGCGATGCGCGAGCTGCTCGACTACCGCTCCGAGTTCCCGATCCTGGCGGAGACGACGTATCTGATCAACCACTCGCTCGGCGCGATGCCGCGACGGGCGGAGGAGCGCCTCGCGGAGTACGCGCGGACGTGGCGCGAGCGCGGGATCCGGGCGTGGGGTGAGGGGTGGTGGGAGCTGCCGCTGACCGTCGGCGACCAGGTCGGCCGGATCGTGGGTGCGCCTCCGGGCACGACCGTGATGCACCAGAACGTCGCCGTCGCCGAGGCCGTCGTCCGCTCGTGCTTCCGGCCGACCGGCGCGCGGAACCGCGTCGTCTACGAGCGCGGCAACTTTCCATCCGTGCGCTACCTCTACCAGGCGCAGCCGGATCTCGAGGTTGTCGTCTGCGAGGACGACGGGGCGATCGTCGAAGCGATCGACGAGCGCACGCTCCTCGTCCCGATCAGTCACGTCCTTTTCAAGTCCGGCGAGATCCAGGACGTCGAGCGGATCGTCCGGCGGGCGCACGAGCACGGCGCCCACGTGATCCTCGACGCCTACCAGTCGACCGGGATCGTGCCGCTCGACGTCGCCGCCCTCGACGTCGACTTCGCCGTGGGTGGCTCCGTCAAATGGCTCTGCGGCGGGCCGGGAAACGGCTGGCTCTACGTCCGTCCCGACCTCGCCGAGCGCCTCGAGCCCGCCGTCACAGGCTGGCAGGCGCACGAGTCGCCCTTCGCCTTCGAGGAGGAGATGCGCTACGCGGCCGGCGCCGCGCGCTTCCTGACCGGGACGCCGAACGTCCCGGCGCTCTACGCAGCCACGGCCGGCTACGACCTGATCGAGGAGATCGGCGTCGAGCGGATCCGCTCCAACTCGCTGCGGCAGACCGACCTGTTGATCCGCCTCGCCGACGCGGCCGGGTTCGAGATCGCGAGCCCGCGCGACCCCGCGCGCCGCGGTGGGACCGTCACGGTCCGCGTGGACGAGTTCGCGGCCGTGCACAGGGAGCTCGCCGAGCGGCAGATCCTCTGCGACTTCAGGCCCGGCGCGGGCATCCGGCTCGGGCCGCACTACTTCACCTCCGACGCCGAGCTCGAGCACGTGATCGCGCAGATCGGAGAGATCCTCGCGACCGGCGCGCACCAGCGGCACCTCGGCGCCGTAGCGCGGCATTAGGCTCCCCCCGATGCAGACCGAGATGCCTTCCAGCCTCGAGATCGCGCAGGCCGCCGTCCTGCGGCCGATCGAGGAGATCGCCGCGGCGGCGGGTCTCGAGCCCGCGGAGATCGAGCCCTACGGGCGGACGAAGGCGAAGATCGACCTCGGCGTGCTCGACCGCCTCCGCGGAACGCCGGACGGGAAGCTCGTCTGCGTCACCGCGATCACCCCGACGAAGGCCGGGGAGGGAAAGACGGTCACGGCAGTCTCCCTCGCGCAGGGCTTCGGCCAGATCGGCCGCCGCGCGGTGCTGTGCCTGCGCGAGGCGTCGCTCGGGCCGGTCTTCGGGATCAAGGGCGGCGCGGCCGGGGGCGGCTACGCCCAGGTCGTCCCGATGGAGGATCTCAACCTCCACTTCACCGGCGACATCCACGCGATCGGCGCCGCCAACAACCTCCTCGCGGCGATGATCGAGGCGCACCTCCTGCACGGGAACGCGCTCGGGCTCGACCCGCTCACGATCGGCTGGCGTCGGTGCGTCGACGTCAACGACCGCGCGCTGCGGACAACCGTCGTCGGCCTCGGCGGCCGGGCGAACGGTTATCCGCGGGAGACGGGCTTCGACATCACGGCGGCGTCCGAGGTGATGGCGATCGTCGCCGTCGCGCGCGATCTCGCCGACCTGCGCGAGCGGCTGGGCGCGATCACCGTCGGCTACACCTACGAGGGCGCGCCCGTGCTCGCCGAGCAGCTTCGCGCCGCCGGCGCGATGACGGTGCTCCTGAAGGACGCGATCAAGCCGAACCTCGTCCAGACGCTCGAGGGCCAGCCGGCGCTCGTCCACTGCGGGCCGTTCGCGAACATCGCACACGGGAACAACTCGCTCGTCGCCGACCGCGTCGCGCTGAAGCTCGGCGACTTCGTCGTCACCGAGTCGGGCTTCGGCTCGGACATGGGGATGGAGAAGTTCCTCAACATCGTCTGCCGGGTCGGCGACGTCCGGCCAAGCGCGGTCGTCCTCGTCGCGACCGCCAAGGCGCTCAAGCACCACGGGGGGAATCCCGACGGCGGCCTCGACGCGATCGAGCGCGGCTCCGCGAACCTCGAGCGCCACCTGCGCAACGTGGCGGGCTTCGGGCTGAAGGCGGTCGTCGCCGTCAATCGCTTTCCCGGCGACACGGCGGAGGAGGTCGCGCTCGTGCGCAGGCTCGCGCTCGAGTACGGCGCGCACGCCGCCGAGCCGAACGAGGCGTTCGAGCGCGGCGGCGCCGGCGCGGCGGGGCTCGCGGAGGCGGTCGCCGACGCCGCCGAGCAGCCGAGCTCGTTCCGGTTCACCTACGCGCTCGACGAGCCGATCGACGCCAAGATCGAGGCGATCGTGCGCCAGGTCTACCGCGCCGACGGCGCCGTCTTCCTCCAGACCGCCAAGGACAAGATCGCGCGCTACACCCGCGACGGCCTCGACCGGCTGCCGATCTGCATGGCCAAGACGCATCTGTCCATCTCGCACGACCCCGAGCTGACGAACGCGCCGACGGGCTTCGAGGTGACCGTGCGCGACGTCCGCGCCTACACGGGCGCCGGCTGGCTCGTCGCGCTCTGCGGGACTATGCAGACGATGCCGGGGCTCGGCGCCACACCGGCCGCGTTCGCCGTCGACATCGACGAGGACGGCCGCACGGTTGGCCTCTTCTGAACGAGCCAGAGCCGGTCACGAAACGAAGCGCCGAGTCCGTGCGCCGCGCTGGGCGACGCGATGCGGCGTCCTCAGTCGCGGTCATAGCGCTGCTATGACCGCTCCCCGCGTCCTTGCCTCGCGCCGCCCACCACGCCGCACAGACGGGCCGTCATTCCGTGACCGACTCTGACTCGTTCCTCGACGGCAGCCTCAAGGAGCTCCTCGACGCGGTGCCGGCCCGGACGCCCGCACCCGGAGGCGGCGCGGTGGCTGCCGTCGTCGCCGCGCTGGCCGCCGGGCTGACGGCGATGGCGGCGCGCTTCGCGCCCGACGAGTGGGAGCGCCGCGCCGAGGTCGTCGGGCGGGCAGAGGAGCTGCGCGCCCGCCTCGAGCCGCTGGCCGACGCGGACGCGGAGGCGTACGGGGCGTTCATGGCCGAGCGGAGCGCCGAGACCCTGGAGCGGATCGTCGCGCTCCCGTTCGAGCTCGCCGAGATCGCCGCGGAGCTCGCCGGGCTCGCTGCGCTGGTCGCCGCCGAAGGGAACCCGAACGTGAGCGGCGACGCCGCCGCCGGCGCGGACCTGGCCGCGGCGGCCGCATCCGTCGCCGCCCGCCTCGTGGCGATCAACGCCGAGGCGGGCGATCCTCGCCGCCGCGAGGCCCGCGCGCTGGCCGACAGCGCCGCGGCGGCGGCGGCGCGAGCGTCCGTTCGGGACGTGTCCTAGGGACTGTCCCTGGTGCCGGCGGCGATCACCGCCCTAGGCCGCGTGCGGCCGGAATGATCTCCGAGGCGACCCGGCCGGAGACCGGCGGGCCGCCGTCGGAGAGAAGTCCCTAGACGGGGACGACGTTGAAGGCCTCGGGGCCTTTCTGGCCCTCGCGAGCCTCGAACTCGACCTTCGCACCCTCGGCGAGGGTCTTGAACCCGTCGCCTTCGATGCCGCTGTGGTGGACGAAGAGATCCTTGCCTCCGTCCTCCGGCGCGATGAAGCCGTAGCCCTTCGCGTCGTCGAACCACTTCACGGTTCCTGCTGCCATATCTGTACACCTCCCTACCAATCGATCACGAACGGTAAGAGAGGTGCTGGGCACCGCAGGTACGCGCTCTGAGAATTGAACGTTCCGAGTGTAGCCGCAATGCGGTCACACCGTGCCCGCGAGCCGCTCCGCGGTAGAACTCCAGGCGCCAGGAAGGGTAGGACCAGCCCGACGAGCCGGTGTAGAGGTGGCCGTCCGAGGTCCGAGCTAGCCTCGACGCCGTGGCCGTCACGACCGAAGTGATACCCGACAACTCCATTTCCGTCCTCGACCACGGCTTCGTCCGCCTCGACGCCGCGATGGCCGACGACCTCTCCGTCGTCAACGCCGCGCGGGTCAGCTTCGCCCGCCGGCGCGAGGAGGTCGACGACGCCGACGCGGGCCTGATCCGCTTCCTGATGCGCGACCGGCACGGGACCCCGTTCGAGCACAACGCCTTCCGCTTCCACATCCGCTGCCCGATCTTCGTCGCGCGCGAGTGGTTCCGGCACCGAATCGGCTCCTTCAACGAGTTCTCGATGCGCTACGCGAAGGCGACGGACGACTTCTACGTGCCCGAGGCGGACGACGTCCGCAGCCAGGTTGGAAAGCCCGGCGCGTACTCGTTCGAGCCCGTCGACCCGGAGCTCGCCGAGCGCACGCGGGAGGAGCTGCAGGCCGTCTACGACACGGCCTACGCGACGTACACGCGCCTCGTCGAGCAGGGCGTCGCCCGCGAGCTCGCCCGCTCCGTGCTCCCCGTCGGCGCCTACACCGAGTTCTACTGGACGGTCAACGCGCGGGCGCTGATGAACTTCGTCTCGCTCCGTGCGGCCGAGACCGCCCAGCGGGAGATCCGCCGCTACGCCGAGGCGTGCGAGCGGTTCCTCGCCGAGCAGATGCCGATCACCCACGCGGCCTTCGTGGCCAACGACCGGACCGCGCCCTAGCTTGCCGGCGCAGGATGAGCATCCGCAGAAGCGGATGCTCATCCTGCGAAGATCCCTGAAGGGGCCGCTCCGCGGCCCGGCGTCCCGCGGTCGGCTACGTCGTCAGTAGAACCTCGTCCGAGCCGCGGCGGGTGACGACCCAGCCGTCGTAGCTGCGGAGGGCGAACGGGACGCTGAGCGTCACCGTGGTCAAGCCCTCGTGCACGGTGAAGACCCCGCACGAGTCGGCAAGCTCGCCGTCCCGGGTGAGCCAGAGCTCGTAGGCGTCGTCCCGGTCCGTGCTCGGCTCGAGGCCCCGCACGAGCAGGAGCATCGGCCAGTTGCCGCCCGCGTCCTGATCGAGCACATCGATCGTCGCCGTCGAGCCCCGCTCGTCCCCGACGCCGTGCATCGCGATCTCGCGGAAGACGGCGGGCCCGTCGTCGCGGCTGCCGGCGGCGTAGCCGAGCGTCGCTGCGACCGCGAGCGCGGCTGCGAGGAGGGCGACGCGGCGGAAGTCGCGGCGCGGCGGCAGCCGGCGCGGCGGCGCCGTCACGTCCGGCGGCGCGTCCACGGAGAGCAGCAGCTCGTGAACGCGCAGCAGGCGGGCCCGCTCCTGCGGGTCGTCGACCTCGCCGACGAGCTCGTCGAAGCGGTCGGTCAACGCAATTCCTCCTCGAGCAGGTCCGCGAGCCGGGCGAGCCCGCTCCGGGTCCGCGTCTTCACGGTCCCGAGCGGGATCTGCAGAAACTCCGCGATCTCGCTCTGCGAGAGCCCGCCCCAGTAGGCGAGCTCGATCACGGACCGCTGGTGCGGCGGCAGCAGCTCGAGGGCGCCGTGCACGCGCCAGGCGAGCCACGACGCCTCGGCGCGCTCGTCGGGGCCGCGCTCGCCGGAGGGCTCCTCGGGCGCGTCCACGGCCGGCTCCGAGCGGCGCCGTGCCCCGTCGACGATCGCGTTCCGCGCGACCGTGTAGAGCCACGCGCCGCCCTGTCCGCGCGCGGGGTCGTAGCTCGCGGCCGAGCGCCAGATCGCCGAGAACGCGTCCTGGAGCGCGTCCTCGGCGCGTCCCCGGTCGCCGAGCCGGCGCAGCGCGAGCCCGAGCACGGGCCGGGTGTAGCGGCGGTAGAGCTCTTCGAACGCGTCGCGGTCGCCGGCGCCGACACGCCGGATCAGCTCACCGTCCGTCGACTCGGTGTGACCCACGCTCCTGATGCTTGCTGTTCGGGGCGCGCGTGGCAAGACCGGGCCGGCGATGCTCAGCGCCGCAACCATGCACACGGTCTACGCACGGCCGTGCGCGCCGGTTTGGAGCAGGCGGCCCCCGTCGACCACCATCGTCGTCCCGGTGACGAAGGTCGCGCCGGCGAGATAGAGGATCGCGCCGGCCACGTCGTCGGCCGAGCCGACCCGCCCGAGCACGGTCTCGGCGGCGCGGCGGGCCTCCTGCCCGGCCTCGACCGCGACAGGCCCCGGCGCCACGCCGCACACGCGCACGTCGGGGGCGAGCGCCCGCGCGAGCGCCCGCGTCAGCATCGCCTGAGCCGCCTTCGCCGCGCAGTGCGCCGCGAACGAGGGCCAGGGCTGGTAGGCGGCGACGTCCTCGAGCATGACCACGAGCCCACGCGACTCGCGCAGGTGCGGGGCGGCGGCCTGGGTGACGAAGAAGCTGCCCTTCACGGTCGCGCCGAGGGCGGCGTCGACGTCTGCCTCCGTCACGTCTGCGAACGGCTTCGGCGCGAAGCCCGCCGACGCGCCGTTGACGACGACGTCGAGCCCGCCCAGCTCCGAGACCGCGTGCGCGACGAGCGCATGGGCGCCGGCGGCGCGGGCGAGGTCGCCGTCGGCGCTCCCCGCCGCGACGACCTGCCACCCCTCCTGCCGGAGCCGCGCGGCGACTCCCGAGCCGAGCTTGCCGGTGCCGCCGGTGACGAGGGCGCGCGTCAGCTCGCCTGCTCGAACCGTTTTGCCACCTCGTCCCAGTCGACGACGTCCCACCAGGCCGCGAGGTAGTCGGGGCGGCGGTTCTGGTAGTTGAGGTAGTAGGCGTGCTCCCAGACGTCGATGCCGAGGATCGGCGTCTTGCCCTCCATCAGCGGCGAGTCCTGGTTCGGCGTCGACATGACCGCGAGTGTGCCGCCATCGGCGACGACCCACGTCCAGCCGGAGCCGAAGCGCTTCACTCCCGCGTCGTTGACCTGCTCCTTGAGCGCGGCGAGGCCGCCGAAGGACTCGATCGCCTCGGCCAGCGCGCCGCCCGGCTCGCCGCCGCCGTCGGGGCTCATGATCGTCCAGAAGAGCGAGTGGTTGGCGTGGCCGCCTGCGTTGTTGCGCGCGGCCGTGCGCCGGTCCTCCGGCAGGGAGTCGAGCTTCGCCAGCACCTCCTCGACGGTCGCGTCGGCGAGCTCCGTCCCCTCGAGCGCCTTGTTCGCGTTGTCCACGTAGGCCTGGTGGTGCTTGCCGTGGTGGATCTCCATCGTGCGCGCGTCGATCGTCGGCTCGAGCGCTGCGTGGTCGTAGGGAAGCTCCGGAAGGGTGAACGGCATCGCGACTCCTTCGTCTCGGCAATTGAGCGGAAGGATATGCTCCGCGCCGTTCCCGACGAGTCGGAGGTTCTTGGATGTCGAGTTTCGAGGAGATCAGGCCCCGCGAGCTGAAGCCCGCGCTCTTGGAGCTCGACGGGATCTCTCGCGCGTCGGTCGAGGCGCACTACAAGCTCTATCAGGGCTACGTGAACAAGCGGAACGAGATCCTCGGCAAGCTCGAGACCGCCGACACGGGCAGCGCGAACCAGGTCTACTCGGAGCTGCGTGCGCTCAAGGTCGAGCTCTCCTTCGCGATCGGCGGGATCAAGAACCACGAGGTCTACTTCGAGCACCTCGGCGGCGACGGCGGCGACCCGCGGGGCGCGGTCGCCGACCTGATCAAGCGTGACTTCGGCTCCGCCGACGCGTGGCGCACCGACCTGAAGGCAACGGGGATGGCCGGGCGGGGCTGGGCCTGGACCGCGTACGACTGGGACGAGGGCCGCCTCTTCAACTACGTCGGCGACGCCCAGAACAGCTACCCGATCTGGAACGCGACGCCGCTCGTCGCCCTCGACGTCTACGAGCACGCGTACTTCCTCGACTTCCAGACCGACCGCGGCGCCTACATCGACGCGTTCTTCGCGAACCTCGACTGGGCCGTCGTGAACGACTGGGTCTCGAAGTACCAGATCCCGCTCTCGTAGCGAGATGACGGCCGCGCTCGTCGTCCTCGGCGGCTACCTGCTGGGGTCGATGCCGTTCGGCTACTGGCTCGTCCGCGCCGCGAAGGGCGAGGACATCCGCCGCGTCGGCAGCGGCAACATCGGCGCCACGAACGTCTGGCGGACGTACGGCAAGGCGTACGGGATCCCGATCGTCGTCCTCGACGCCGCCAAGGGCTTCGTGCCCGCCCTCGTCGGGACGCTGCTCGTCGGCGAGCTGGCGGGCGTGCTCGCGGGCGGGGCCGCGATGCTCGGGCACTGGCGCCCGCTCTTCCTCCGCTTCCAGAGGGGCGGCAAGACCGTGGCGACGGCCGGGGGCGTCTTCTTCGGCGTCGCGCCGCTGCTCGGCGCGGTCGGCCTCGGGATCTGGCTCGTGCTCTTCGTCCTCACCCGCTACGCGTCGCTCGCCTCGATCGTGACGGCGGTCTCGCTGCCCTTCGTCGGCCTCGCGCTCGGCGAGCCGTGGCCGGTGGTCGCATTCGCGGCAATCGCCGCCGTCGCGGTCGTCGTCCTCCACCGCGCCAACATCGCCCGCCTCCGGGCCGGCACCGAGAGCCGCTTCCGGCTGCGCCGGGCCTGAACGGCCGCGAGGGACATGTCCCAGGGACTGTCCCTGGTTAGCAGCCCTGCACGTCGGTTCAGCCGGCGAGCCAGGCGGCGAGGGACGTGTGCCGCTCGGACGGCGTGCCCGAGTCGAGCTCGGCGCGCAGCTCGCCGACCGTACCCTCGCGCTCGGCGAGGACGTCGTGCGCGTGGATCGTCTCGAAGTTGAGCTGCCGCGCGAAGAGGAAGTCGCCGTCCGCGAGCTCGGGCAGGGTGTCGAGAGCGCCCTTGAGGGACAGGCGCACGGAGTCCTCGACGAAGCGCGGCTGCAGGTGCGCGTGCTCGACGACGAAGAGCTCGTCGGGCCGCTTCAGCAGCTCGTAGATCGGCGCGCTCATCGACGCCTGCACGACCGCGACGAGGTCGTTCGCGTCCAGCTGCCGGTCGGTGCCGACGTAGAGGGTGCCGCGACCGCGCTGGTTGTGCGTCGCGAGCGGGACGAGCTCGAGGATCCGCTCGACGTCCTCGTAGCCGGCCTCGGCGAGCCGCTCCGCGGCGCGCCCGCGCACGAGTCCCTGCGCGCAGGGGCAGGCGTTGATCCCCGTCGCCTCGACGCCGACGACGCGCCGCACGCGCTCGCTCGTCGCGGCGGCGATCCCGACGAGCGAGACCATCTCCTGCGTCGAGAGCCGGCTCACGGGCGTCGTCCGCCGCACCGGCCAGCGGGCCGTGATCCGCGCCTCGGCGCGCAGCGCGCTCTGCCGCCCGACGATGTGCCGGGCGATGTGCTCGGCGAGCGCCTCGACGTGGAGCGCCTCGGCGCCGACGACCGCCTCGATCGCCTCCTCGAACAGCTCGGGGAAGCGCGACATGTGCACGCCCTTCTGCTCGCGCGAGAGGTCGACGGTGCACTCGATCTCCGCGGCCATCGTCGTCTCGTGCCCCTCGTGGCGGACACGGACCGCCTTCTGGACGCCCGTGACGCCTGCACGCGTGAGCGAGAGCCGCACCTCGGGCGCCGAGGCCTGGAGATCGTGATGACCGCTCGAGATCTCCGTCACGCGGTTACGCTAGCAGCGTCGTGGCCGCCGACTTCGCCCGTCTGGTCTCGCTCGCGTGCCACGACCTGCGCACGCCGCTTGCGACCGTGCAGGGGTTCGCGAAGACGCTGCTGCGGATCGAGGAGCTCGAGCCGGAGAAGCAGGCGCGCTACCTGGAGCTGATCGACACCGCCGCGGACGAGCTCGTCGAGCTGCTCGACCTGCTCTCGCTCGCGGCCCGGATCGAGGCGGGCCGCTACGAACCGGTCGTGCGCGAGGCGGACTCGCTCGCGCTCGCGCCCGCCGGCGCGTCGGGCGTGGGGGTCATCGTGCTCGTCGACCCGGAGCCCGTGCAGCAGGCCCTGGCCGCGCTCGCGCTCGCGGCGGCGAGGCACGGCGGGGTGGAGGTCACGGTTTCCGTCGACGGGCCCGAGGTGGCGATCCAGCCCGTCGTCGCGGGAGCGGCGGCGGTCGTGCTCGGCGAGGAGCAGAAGGATCTCGGGGCCGCCGTCGCCGTGCAGCTCCTTCGCGCGCTCGGCGGCGAGGTGACGCTCGAGGGCGAGCGGCTGCTCGTCCGCCTCCCGGTCTAGGCGACCGCGGCGAGCGGAGCGAGCACGCGGTCGAGCTCGCGCGCGATCGGGGCGAAGTCCCGCGGCTCCCACTGCCGCCCAGCGCCGGCGGCGCGCCGCGCGACCTCGTCCAGCAGCGAGCGGTCGCCCGCGCCGCGCGCTGCCCACTGCGAGAACGAGCGTGCGAACGTCTCGCGTCGGGTCGGCCAGTACGCGGACTCGCCGGGCGCGCAGGCCGAGGTGAGCCGCGCGAACGCCGCGCTCGAGCGCACGGCCCGCCACCACGCGCGGAGCGCCGGCGTCTCGGACCCCCAGCGGCCGCCGTTCCCGAGGAGCAGGTGGTCGACGGCGTGCCCGAGCTCGTGCAGGAGGGCGAGCCCGAGGTGCTCCGCGTGGCGGGAGAGCTCGATCCGGCCGGTGTGCGCGTAGCCGCCCGAGTAGAGGCGCGACCGCGTCAGCCTCACCTCGACCGGCGGCAGGCGGGCACCGGGGAGCGCCAGGTCTGCGGCCGCGAGCGCGCGCGCGAGCTCCGCGGCGCGTTCGCCCCGCCGGACCGGCAGCACGATGCTCGTGCGCAGCCCTCTCTCGACCACGCTCCGATCATCGGCGCCGGACCGGACGGACCACGACGAAGGCCGGGACGGGCCCGGCCTTCGCGGTCATGCGGGTTGCGGTCGGGGCTACCGGCCCTGCTGGCCGCCCTGGCCGCCCTGCTCGTCGTCCTGCCCGCCGGGCTGACCCGGCTGGCCGCCGGACTGGCCGGGCTCGCCCTGGCGCTCGCGCTCGATCCCGCCCGGCTGGCCTTCCTGGCCCTGCTGACCGCCCTGCTTGTCCTTCTCACCCTGCTGGCCCTGCTCCTTCTCGAACTCGGACATGTGAACCCCTTTCGCCTCTGCCGTGGCAGCACTCGACTGCCTGGGAGGTGTTGTTCCCGCCGCAAATCCGGTTAAACGCCGCGCAGCCGCAGCATCGCGGCCACGCCGAGCGCCGGCCCCGCCGCGAGGAACGCGAACGCGTAGTTCCACCCGACGCCCTCGACGAGCGTCGGCAGGAGCCAGATCGTCGACACCGTCAGCGTGAAGCCGACCGCGAGCTGGAGCGTCAGCGCCGTGCCGACGTACGCCTGGTCGGCGTGCTCGGTGACGAGGGTCGAAAACTGCGCCGAGTCGGCGACGACGGTGAGGCCCCAGACCAGCCCGACGGCGAGGGCGAGGCCGTGCGGGACGAGCCCGATCGCCACGGCGCAGAGCCCCGAGGCGACCATGCACGCCGCCGTCGTCTCCGGCCGGCCGAAGCGGTCGCCGGCGAGGCCGCCCGCGACGCAGCCGATCCCGCCGGCCGCGATCACGGCGAAGGTCGCGACGGCCGCGTGCGTGCGGTCGGCGTACAGCTCCTCGGCCGCGAAGACGCCGAACCAGGCCCACATCGCGTACAGCTCCCACATGTGCCCGAAGTAGCCGAGCGACGCCAGCCTGACGCCGCGGTTGCGGAAGACGAGACCGGCCTGGCGCAGGTCGAAGACGGCCCGCGGGAACGGGTACGGCCCCTCGTGGACGCCGAGGTGGACGACGAGCGCACCGGCCGCCGTCAGCGCCGAGGTGGCGACGACGACCGTCGGCCAGTCGAGCCCACCGAGCCCGTTGACGAGGTGCGGCGCCGCCGAGCCGACCGTGAGCGCGCCGACGAGGATCCCGAGCGCGGTGCCGCGGCCGCGGACGAACCAGGTCGACATCAGCTTCAGCGCGGGCGGATAGACGCCGGCGAGGAAGAAGCCGGTCAGGAAGCGGAGCGGGATCGCCTCCGCCGCTCCCGACGCCGCGAGGAGGCCGAGGTTCGCGGTCGCCGCACCGAGCGACCCGCCGACGATCAGCAGCCGCGAGGAGCGCACGTCCGCCAGGTTGAGCACGGCCGCGACGAGCGCGCCCGCGACGAAGCCGAGCTGGACTGCGATCGTCAGCCACGCTCCCGCCGTGGCGCCGAGGCCCCACTCGTCCCGGAGCTGCGGCAGCACCGCGGACGCGGAGAACCACGTCGACATCGAGAGGATCAGGGCGAGCGCGAGCAGCCCCAGCGCTCCGCGGGCGCCGCCCACCGCTAGCGGAGGAGGCGCGACATGCGCCGGTCCTTGAGGACGCGCCCGCCGGTCTGGCAGCGCGCGCAGTAGAAGACGGTGTGCTCCTCGTAGTCGACCTGCCTCAGTGGGTCGCCGCAGCGGGGGCACGGCTCTCCGAGCCGCCGATGGATGAGGTACACGTCCTTGTCGCCCTTGCCCTGCTCCCGCAGCTCGAGCGCGCGGGCGAGGTCTTCCTCGATCGCGGCCGCGAGCCGCTCGACCTCCGCGTCGCCGAGCTTGGACGAGAGCGCGAAGGGGGAAAGCTGCGCGCGGTGGAGGATCTCGTTCGCGTGCGCGCGGCCGATCCCGGTGAGCGCCCGCTGGTCGCGGAGGAGCGAGTGGAGGCGCCGGTTGTCTCCCGCCAGGATCTCGCGCAGCCGCGCCGCGCCCAGCCCGAGCGCCTCCGGCCCCAGGTGCGCGAGCTCGACCTCCGCCTGGGCCGGGGTCTCGAGCCAGACGCCTGCCCGCTTCTTCGAGCCCGCCTCGGTGAGCACGAGTTCGCCGCCGTCCTCGAAGCGGAGCCGGAACGCCGGCGACTTGGGCCCCTTCGTCCCCGCGGCGAGCTGCCTGATCCGGCCCGCGCTCATCAGGTGCACGCGCAGCTGCAGCTCGCCGTCCTCGGTCGGGAAGAGGAGCCACTTGCCCCGCCGGGCCGCACCGGCGAGCCGACGGCCTTCAAGCGCTCGCAGCGGCGGGTCGAAGGTCTTGAGCGTCGCGATGTGCGCCGGCCCGGCTTGCAGGACCGGCGACGCGGACACGAGCGGGGCGAGCTCGCGCACCCACGCCTCGACCTCCGGCAGCTCAGGCACGGTCGAACCGTATCGCGGCCCCGCTACTCGGACGCGGCCGGGGGACCCGCGGGCACCGGAACGAGGCCTCCGGCCGCCTCGGCCTCCGAGGGCAGCGGCTCGTCGACCGGCTTCGGCATCTCGCGCAGCTTCGGCACGGGCGAGAGGAGGATCGGCAGGAACGAGAAGAGCGCCCCGACGGCCGCAACCGTGATCGCGGGCCGCAGCCCGACCCAGGTCCCGAGCGCGCCGCCGACGAGCGCGCCGACCGGCATCGTCCCCCAGACCATGAACCGGATCACGGCGTTCATCCGGCCCTGCATCCGCTCGGGGCAGATCGCCTGGCGGAAGCTCACCTGCGTGATGTTGTAGGCGACGGCCGCGAAGCCGCCGAGGGCGCCCGAGACGACGAGGAACGGCAGCGGGTTCGACGAGGTCGCGAGCGGGAGCGGCAGCAGCGCGAGCGGGAAGACCATCGAGGTGGCGAGGATCGTCGGGCCGACGCCGAGCCGGGCGGAGATCCGGTTCGTCGTGAACGCGGCCAGCAGCGGGCCGGCGTTGCCGAGCGAGAAGGCGAGCCCGAGCGCGGCTGGCGACATGTCCAGCTCACGCACCGCGTAGACGACGAGCAGCGCTCCGGCCATGCTCCAGAAGAGGTTCGAGGTCGCGGTGCAGAGCGAGATCGCCCGCAGGTACCGATTGCGGAGCACGAAGCCGAGACCCTCCTTCGCGTCCGCCAGCATCGAGGGGCGGGCAACCCCCTCCGCGCGCGCCGGCAGCTCCTCGCCCTTGCGGATCGCGAAGAGGAAGAACGCCGAGACGACGAAGCTGATCGCGTCGAGCAGAATCGCGACCGGCGCGCCGAGCGCCGAGACGATCCCGCCCGCGGCGCCGGGGCCGGCCAGCTGCGAGGTGGAGCGGCTGATCTCGAGCTTCGAGTTGCCCTCGACGAGCTGGTCGCGCTCGACGAGCGAGGGGAGGTAGGACTGGTAGGCGACGTCGAAGAAGACGGTGCAGATGCCGACGAGGAAGCCGACGGCGTAGAGGTGCGGCAGCGTCAGCGCGTCGAAGGCGTAGGCGATCGGGAGGGAGACGAGCAGCACCGCCCGGACGAGGTCGCCGGCGACCAGGATCGGCTTCCTGCGCATCCGGTCGACCCAGACCCCCGCCGGGATCGCGAAGAGGATGAAGGGGAGGAACTCGACCACGATGAGGGCCGAGACGGCGAACGGGCTCGCGTCGAGCAGGATCACGGCCACGAGCGGGAGCGCGAGCGCAGTGAACTGCGAGCCGAAGACGCTGATCGTCTCGGCCGCCCAGAGGTTGCGGAAGTCGCGGTGGCGCCAGAGCCCGCCGGGCCGGCGCAGCCTCACGAGCGCAGTTCCGCGGCGAACAGCGCGGCCACGAGCTCGTACTCGTCGCCTTCGCTCGTCGCACTCGCCTGGATGTCGCGGCGCAGCCGCTCGACGCGCTGCTGGAAGCGACGCGCGTCAGCGGGTGCGAGCCGCACGCGGACGTGCGAGCTCTCGTCGTCGTCGCCCTTGAGCAGGAAGAGACGGGCCACGCGGCCGTAGATGCTCTCGGTCAGCGCCCGCACCTTGCGCGTCCGTACGACTCGGACCAGCCCAGCCGCCTCGAGCACCTTCAGGTGGTGAGAGACGGTGCCCTTCGCCAGCCCGACCTGCTCGGCGAGCTCGGTGGTCGACTGCGCGCGCTCGCGCAGCAGGGTGACGATCTTGACTCGGACGTCGTCCGCGAGCGCGCGGAGCCGGTCGGTCTCCGAGACGACGAGGATGTCGTCCGCCTCGTAGTCCGGCTGCGGCAGGGTGACGATACGTTCGGCGATCGTCGGATCGTACGAGAAGCGTCGTCCGTTCGCAACCGCGTAGGCTGCCGCGCGTGGATCCGATCACCGTGAGCGTGCGCCGCGGCACCGTCGCCGAGTCGACGCATGCCGTCCATGCGGTGGCCGTGCGTGACGGGGCGGTCGTCGCCGAGGCAGGCGATCCCGGCCGAATCTGCTTCCTCCGCTCCGCCGCGAAGCCGTTCCAGGCGCTGCCGCTCGTCCGCGCGCGCGACGACCTGACGACCGAGGAGATCGCGATCGCCTCCGCGTCGCACCTCGCCACCGCGGAGCAGCTCGCCGCCGTGCGCAGCCTGCTCGCGAAGGCGCCTGCGACCGAGGCCGACCTGGAGTGCGGGCCGGAGCCGACGCCGCTCGAGCACAACTGCTCGGGCAAGCACGCCGCGATGCTGGCGCTCTGCCGGACGAAGGGGTGGGCGAGCGGGGGCTACCGCCTGGCGACGCACCCGGTGCAGCACGGCTGCCTCACGGAGGTCGCGGCCGCGGCGGACGCGGACGCCGAGGAGATCCCGACGGCCGTCGACGGCTGCGGCGTGCTCACCTTCGCCCTGCCGCTCGAGCGGATGGCGCTGATGTTCGCGCGGCTGGAGCAGCTCGACGGCGGTGCGAGCGTGGCGGCCGCGATGCGCGCGCACCCGGAGCTCGTCCGAGGCCCCACCGCCGCCGACTCGCTGCTGATGCGCGAGCTCGACGGCTGGACTGCCAAGGGCGGCGCCGAGGGGCTCCTCGGCGCGGCGGGGCCGGACGGGCTCGGGCTCGCGCTCAAGGTCGAGGACGGGACGATGCGCGCCATGCGCCCGGCACTCGCGGAGCTGCTCCGCCGGCTCGGCTTCGAGACCGGCGAGCTCGGCGTGCAGCCGCTCGAGAACTCGCGCGGCGAGCTCGTCGGCGAGGTCGTCGCCGGGCGGTGAAATTCCTGTGGCCGAACCAGCCCGGTCCGTTGTAGGATCGAGCCCTCGATGGTCAAGAGCCGGCGCCGCGCGTTGGCTCTTCGTTTGTGGCAGGTCCAGGTCCCCGTCCCGTTGCCGAGGAAAGCGAGGCCCATGCTCACCGTCGATATGGCTCTTCCGGAGGTCGAGGAGCTCCAGAAGCTCGTCCAGCAGGGCCAGGAAAAGGGCTTCCTGACGTACGACGAGATCGTCGCGGGCCTCGAGGAGGTCGAGCTGACGAAAGAGCAGATCGAGGACTTCTACACCTACCTGATCGACCATTCGATCGAGCTCGTCGAGGGTGAGCAGTACAAGTCGCCGCCGCACGAGCAGCCGGCGCTCGCCGAGGACGACAAGACGGCGCCGAAGCTCGACCTGACCGTCGAGCCCTCGCTGGACTCGCTGCGCCTCTACCTGCGCGAAATCGGCAAGGTCC
The DNA here is from genome assembly GCA_035514455.1 of Gaiellaceae bacterium. Taxonomy (GTDB): domain Bacteria; phylum Actinomycetota; class Thermoleophilia; order Gaiellales; family Gaiellaceae; genus Gaiellasilicea. The sequence goes on from DATKBA010000075.1 coordinate 21,242, forward strand.
CCCTCCTGACCGCCGACCAGGAGATCTACCTGGCGAAGCGGATCGAGCGCGGCGACATGGCCGCGAAGACGCAGATGACCGAGGCGAACCTCCGCCTCGTCGTCTCGATCGCGAAGGGCTACCTCGGCCGCGGCCTCTCCTTCCTCGACCTGATCCAGGAGGGCTCGCTCGGACTGATCCGCGCCGTCGAGAAGTTCGACTACCGCAAGGGCTTCAAGTTCTCCACCTACGCGACCTGGTGGATCCGGCAGGCGGTGACGCGCGCGATCGCCGACAAGGCGCGCACGATCCGGATCCCCGTGCACATGGTCGAGAAGCTGAACAAGGTCGTGCACATCGAGCGGCAGCTCGTGCAGCGGCTCGGCCGGGAGCCGAGGCCGGAGGAGATCGCCGAGGAGCTCGAGATCACGACCGACGAGGTGCGCGAGATCCTGCGCATGGCGCAGCTGCCGGTCTCGCTCGAGAAGCCGATCGGCGAGGAGGAGGAGAGCTCGCTCGGCGACTTCGTCCCGGACGACTCGGCCGAGTCCCCGTTCGACACAGCCTCGCTCTCGCTCCGCCGCGAGGACGTCGAGCACGCGCTGATGGCGCTGCCCGAGCGCGAGCGGAAGGTGATCGAGCTCCGGTTCGGCCTCTCGGGCGCGCAGCCCTACACGCTCGAGGAGGTGGGGCGCGC
>DATKBA010000076.1:0-3921 GCA_035514455.1 Gaiellaceae bacterium
GGCTTGGCGATCGGGCCGATCTTCGCGGCGACGTGGTTGCGCAGCTCCTCGAGCATCTCGAGCGAGCCCTCGTCGCCGCCCTTCAGCGTCACGTAGGCGACGATCGCCTGCCCGGTCAGGTCGTCGGCGCGGCCGCAGACCGCCGCCTCGGCCACGCGCGGGTGGTCGACGAGCGCCGACTCGACCTCGATCGTCGAGATCCGGTGGCCGGAGACGTTCATCACATCGTCGACGCGGCCGAGCAGCCAGAAGTCGCCGTCCTCGTCGATCCGGGCGCCGTCGCCCGCGAAGTACACGCCCGGGAACTTCTCCCAGTAGGTCGCTCGGAAGCGCGCGTCGTCGCCGTAGATCCCCCGCGTCATCGCCGGCCAGGGCCGCTTGAGGACGAGGTAGCCGCCCCCACCGGGGCCGACCTCCTCGCCCGCCTCGTCGTAGACGGCGGCCTCGACGCCCGGGAACGGCTTCGTCGCCGAGCCGGGCTTCGTCGTCGTCACGCCCGGCAGCGGCGTGATCAGGATCATCCCCGTCTCGGTCTGCCACCACGTGTCGACGACCGGGCAGCGGTTGCCGCCGACGTGCTCGCGGTACCACATCCACGCCTCCGGGTTGATCGGCTCGCCGACCGAGCCGAGCAGGCGCAGCGACGACAGGTCGTGCTTCGCCGCGTGCTCGGGGCCCCACTTCATGTGCGCGCGGATCGCCGTCGGCGCGGTGTAGAGGATCGTGACGCCGTAGCGCTCGACGATCTCCCACCAGCGGTCGCGGTCCGGGAAGTCGGGCGTCCCCTCGTAGAGGACGGACGTGGCGGCGTTCGCGAGCGACCCGTAGACGATGTAGCTGTGCCCGGTGATCCAGCCGATGTCGGCCGCGCACCAGAAGACGTCCCGCTCCGGTTTCAGGTCGAAGATCAGCGCGTGGGTGGAGGCGCAGCCGACGAGGTAGCCGGCGGTCGTGTGCGCGATCCCCTTCGGCTTCGCGGTCGTGCCCGAGGTGTACATCAGGAAGAGCAGGTCTTCGGCGTCCATGCGCTCGGGCGGGCAGGTCTCCGGGTCGCCGGAGACGTCGAGCTCGTGGAGCCAGACGTCGCGGCTCTCGGTCATCGGCACCTCGTTGCCGGTGCGGCGGACGACGAGGCACTTGCAGATCCCCGGCGCGTCCGCCATCGCCGCGTCCGCGGTCCGCTTCAGCGGCACCGTCTGCCCGCGCCGCCAGGCCTCGTCCTGGGTGACCAGCACCTCGCAGCCCATGTCGTTCGCGCGGTCGGAGAGCGAGTCGGCGGAGAAGCCGCCGAAGACGACGGTGTGGGGCGCGCCGAGCCGCGTGCAGGCGAGCATCGCGACGGGCAGCTCGGGGACCATGCCCATGTAGATCGCGACCTTCGTGCCCTTGCCGACGCCGAGCTCCCTGAGCGCGTTCGCCATCCGGACGACCTCGGCCTGGAGCTGCGCGTAGGTGAGGTCGCGGCGGTCGTCCTCCGGCTCGCCCTCCCAGTGGTAGGCGACCCGGTCGCCGAGCCCCGCCTCTACGTGCCGGTCGACGCAGTTGTAGGCGACGTTGAGCTTGCCGCCGAGGTACCACTTCGCGTACGGGAGCTCCCACTCGTAGAGCTGCGTGAACGGCTCGAACCAGGTGACGCGCTCGCGGCCCTCGCTCTCCCAGAACTCCTCGAACTCGCGCTCGTAGATGTCGGGCTGCGCGACGGCGGCGGCCGCGAACTCGGGCGGCGGCGGGTAGCGGCGATCCTCCGTCAGGATCGTGGAGATCGTGTGCTCGCTCACAGCTCGAAGTCGTACGGGTAGTCGGTGAGCACCTCGGCGCCGTCGGCCGTGACGAGGATCAGGTCCTCGAGCCGGACGCCGCCGTAGCCCTTCCGGTAGAGGCCCGGCTCGAGCGCGATCACGTCGCCTTCGACGAGGGGCTCGCTCTCGACGCGGCCGACGCCCGGGCGCTCGTGCACCTCGAGCCCGACGCCGTGCCCGGTCGCGTGGAAGTACCCGTCCTCGAGCGCCTCGCCTTCCTCCTTGTGCAGCTGCGTCTTGTGGCCGTGCTCGTGGAAGAGCTCGCAGACCTGGCGGTGGATGTCGCTCCCCCTCACGCCCGGCCTCACCGCGGCCACGGCCAGGTCGAGGGCCTCCTTCGCGAGCCGGTGGTACTCCGCGAGCTCCGCGGACGGCGCGCCGATCGAGAAGGTGCGCGTGAAGTCGGAGAAGCAGGCCGACTCGCGGTCGCGCGGGAAGAGGTCGAAGAGAACGTGGTCGTCGGCGGCGATCGGCCCCGAGCCGCCGTCGTGCCCGACCGCGGTCTGCGGTCCGTGCGAGACGATGAACTCGTCCGCGGCGGCGCCGTGCTCGCCGAAGGCGCGCTCGACCTCGAGCTTGATCCGCTCGCAGGTGAGCGGCTCGCCGCCGAGGGTGAGGACGCCGTTCGAGCGCTGCGCGCTCCGGAGCAGCTCGACTCCCACGGCGACGCCGGCCCCGACGGCGCGGCACGCACGCCGGATCCCGGCGAGCTCGTGCTCGGACTTGACGCGGCGGCGCTGGTCGAAGAAGACCTGGTCGGGCTCGAGCTCGATCCCGCTCGCTCGCAGGTGGTCGGCGAAGCCGAGCGGGAAGGCGAGCGGCGTGACTGCGTGCTCGAGCCCGAGCTGCCGGCAGGCGCTCAGGTGCAACTCGCGGTCGAGGGCGTACGCGTCGAGCCCCCGCTTCAGCAGCTCGTCGATGCCGACGTCCTCGAGTGTCAGCACCTCCAGGTCGATGCCGAGGTCGCGGATGCGGCCCGCCTCGAGCGAGCTGACGGCGACCGTGCGCTTCCCGCCCACCTCGGCGTAGAGGAAGGGATCCGGGACCGCGAGCGGCACCTCGTGCCGCAGCTCGGGCGAGCGGATCGTGTCGGCGACGATCAGAACGTCCGGCATCGGCCGCGATCCTATCGGTAGGTTCCGGGCGAGTGAACGACGCCCTCGCAGACCTGAAGCACCGCCTGGCGGAGATCCACGACCTCGAGCGCGCGCTCGGGGTGCTCGGCTGGGACCAGCGGACGATGATGCCGCCGAAGGGCGCTCCGGCGCGCGCCGAGGCGTCCGCGACGCTCTCCGGCCTCGTCCACGAGCGCTTCGTCTCGGACGAGATCGGCCGCCTCCTCGACGAGCTCGCGCCGCTCGAGGAGACGCTCGACCGCGACTCCGACGACGCCAGCCTGATCCGCGTCACCCGCCGCGACTGGGAGAAGGCGCGCCGCGTCCCGGCCGAGATCGCGTCCGCCTGGGCCCGCGAGGGCGGCAAGGCGCACGTCGCCTGGCTCGAGGCGCGCGAGGCGAGCGACTTCTCCCTCTTCCTCCCCGCCCTCCAGCGCGTCCACGACGTCGCGCTGCGCTGGGCCGAGTGCATGGAGCCGGGCGACTCGCCCTACGACGCCTTCCTCGACGAGTACGAGCCGGGGATGAAGACGGCCGAGGTGAAGGCAGTCTTCGACGTGCTCCGGCCCGAGCTGACCGCGATCGTGCGCGAGGCGGGCGAGCCCGCCGACGACTCGTTCCTCGAGGGCGACTTCCCGGTCGAGACGCAGCAGGAGTTCCTGACGGGGATCCTGCGCGACTTCGGCTTCGAGGAGGGCGCCTACCGGCTCGACCCGACCGTGCACCCGTTCGCGACGTCCTTCTCGCGCACTGACATCCGGATGACGACGCGCTACAAGCCGACCAACCTGCGCGCGCTCTGGGCGGCGATGCACGAGGCCGGCCACGGGCTCACCTACCAGGGCGTCGACCCCGCACTCGCGCGGACGCCGCTCTACGGCAACGCGTCGCTCGGGCTCGGCGAGTCGCAGAGCCGCACCTGGGAGAACCTCGTCGGCCGCTCGCTCCCCTTCTGGCGCGGCCGGCTGCCGGAGTTGCAGCGGCTCTTCCCGGCGCTCGGCGACGTC
>DATKBA010000077.1:0-5372 GCA_035514455.1 Gaiellaceae bacterium
TGCGGCGTCGTCGTGGCGATCGACGAGCAGTCGCCGGACATCGCCCAGGGGATCGAGGACTCGTTCGAGGCGCAGCACGGCGACGACGACCCGCTCGACCGCGTCGGCGCCGGCGACCAGGGGATGATGTTCGGCTACGCCACGCGGGAGACGGACGAGCTGATGCCGCTGCCGATCCAGCTCGCGCACCTGATCTGCAAGCGCCTCTCCGGCGTGCGCAAGGCCGACGTGCTCCCGTACCTCCGCCCGGACGGCAAGGCTCAGGTCACCATCCGCTACGAGGTGGACGCGCACGGGCGCCAGCACCCGGTCGAGATCGAGCGGATCCTCGTGTCGACGCAGCACCGCGACGGGCTCGACTCCGAGGCGCTGATCAAGCCCGACCTGATCGAGCACGTGCTCCACCCGATCCTGCCGCACGCGCTCTACGACGAGAAGCGCCTCGAGCAGAAGGACTTCGTCTACGTCAACCCGACCGGCAAGTTCGTGATCGGCGGGCCGATGGGGGACACCGGCCTGACCGGCCGCAAGATCATCGTCGACACCTACGGCGGCGCCGCCCCGCACGGCGGCGGCGCGTTCTCCGGCAAGGACCCCACCAAGGTCGACCGCTCGGCCGCCTACGCGGCGCGCTACGTGGCGAAGAACGTCGTAGCGGCCGGCCTCGCCGACCGCTGCCAGATCCAGGTCGCGTACGCGATCGGCGTCGCGCACCCGCTCTCCGTGCTCGTCGACACGTTCGGCACCGAGGCGGACGGGCTGACGCAGGAGCGGATCGAGCAGCTCGTCCATGAGCACTTCGACCTGCGCCCGGCCGCGATCCTCCGCGACCTCGACCTGCGCCGCCCGATCTACGAGAAGACGGCCGCGTACGGCCACTTCGGCCGCGACGACCGCGACTTCACGTGGGAGCGCACCGACAAGGCCGACGCCCTGCGCGAGGCCGCGGGCCTGGCGACGCCCGCGTCGGTGGTCTGAGCCGCAGCCGCCTTCCGGTCGGCCTGGCGGCGCTTGCGCTCGTCCTCCTCGCCGGGTTCCTGATCGGCGGCTGCGCCCGCGGCCTCCTGGACTTCGGCAACCCGTTCGGCGAGGAGACCGTCGACCGTACGGGTCCCGCGGTGCTGAGGTCGATCTCGAACCTGGAGGACTTCCGCGCTGCGAGCGGCCACTTCGAGGTGATCGTCGACGTCGAGAAGGACACCCGTTTCGTGCCCGGTGTGATCAAGGGCGAGCGCATCCTCTTCGTGGCCATCGGCTCGGTCGACGCGGGCGTCGACTTCTCCGGCCTGGAGGAGAGCGCGGTCGAGGTCTCGGACGATCGCCGCAGCGTCTCGATCGAGTTGCCGCCCGCGACGTATCGCGAGCCGGAGCTCGACTTCGACCGCAGTTACGTCTACCACCGAGACCGGGGCGCGATCGACCGGCTCCAGTCGCTGCTCGGCGACGACCCCGGCGACGACTCGGAGCTCTACCGGCTCGCCGAGCAGAAGCTCGCGGCCGCGGCACGCGACGGCTCCGGCCTGCTCGCGCGCGCCGAACGGAACACCCGCCTGATGCTCGAGGGACTGTTGCGCGCGCTCGGTTTCACACGGGTAGAGGTGCGCTTCTCCGACGTCTAGAGTCGGGATCGTGCGCTCGCTCGACGCGATCTGCGAGACGTTCGCGCCCGGGGCCGTCGAGCAGGGCGTGCCGGCCGCCGTCCTCGACGCGATCGAGCACGACCTGACCGCCCGCGAGCGCGGGCGCGTGCTGCTCCTGCTGCGCACGTGGCTCCCCGGCTATTCCCGGCTCCGGCAGGCACACCGTGAGGCGGTGCTGCGTGGCTGGCGGGACAGCCCCGTGTTGCTGATGCGCACCGGCTTCCAGGCGCTGCGCAAGGCCGCGCTCGCGTTCGCGTACATGCTTCCCGGCCGCTGGGAGGAGATCGGCTACCCGGGGCCGGTCGGACCGCGCGAGGACGCGCCGCCGCCGCGGCTCGAGCCGATCGAGCCGCGGGGCGAGCTCTCGCTCGAGTGCGACGTCTGCGTCGTGGGGTCGGGCGCCGGCGGCGGCGTCGCGGCGGCCGTGCTCGCTGCGGCCGGGCTGGACGTCGTCGTGCTCGAGGCGGGCGGTTACTGGTCGGAGCGCGACTTCGACGGCGCCGAGCGCGCCGGCCTCCGGAGGCTCTACCGCGGCGGCGGGTCGGCCGCGACCGACGACCAGGGCGTGGGACTGATCGCGGGCGCGTGCGTCGGCGGCGGCACGCTCGTCAACTACTCGACCTCGTTCCGGACGCCCGACGACGTGTTGGCGGAGTGGGAGGGGTTCGGCTTCCCCTCCGCCGACCTCGGCGCGAGCCTCGACGCCGTCTGCGAGCGCCTCGGCGTCAACACCGACCACAATCTGCCTTCGCGACGCGACGAGGCGATGCGGCGCGGGCTCGAGTCGCTCGGCTGGCACGTCGACGCGATGCCGCGCGACGTACTCGGCTGCGAGCAGGGTGTCGTCTGCGGCTCCTGCGGCTACGGATGCCCGCTCGGCGCCAAGCAGTCGACGATGCGGACGTGGCTCGAGGACGCCGCCGCGGCGGGAGCGCGGCTCGTCGTCGGTACGAAGGCTCGGCGCGTCCTCGTCGAGGGCGGGAAGGCGGCGGGTGTCGACGCGGGGCAGGTGCAGGTGCGCGCCCGGGCCGTCGTCGCGGCGGGCGGCGCGATCGAGACGCCCGCGCTCCTCCTCCGCTCGGGACTGCGGAATCCGAACGTGGGCCGCGGCCTGCGCCTCCATCCGGCCACCGCCGTCTTCGGGATCTTCGACGAGGAGATCCGGCCGTGGGAGGGGACGATGCAGGCGCTCTACTCGGATGAGCTCCGGCGGCTCGACGGCGGCTACGGTGTCAAGTACGAGACCGTGCCGGGCCATCCCGCGCTGCTGACGGCCGCGCTGCCGTGGGAGAGCGCGGCGGCGCACGCGCGGCTGATGGCGAGCATGCCGCGCCTGTCAGCCGTTGCGGTGATCCCCCGCGACGCCGGCTCCGGTCGCGTCCGGATCGGCCGCGACGGCGAGCCGATCGTGACCTACCGGCTCGCCCCCGACGACGCGCGGCGGCTCCGCGTCGGCGTCGACGGCGCGGGGCAGATCATGGCCGCCGCCGGCGCGCGCGAGATCTTCACTGCGCACGCGCGGATGCAGCCGTGGCGGGACGGCTTTCCGGCGGACGCCTTCCGGTTCGGCCCCGGCCGCGGCGCCCTGTACTCGTTCCACCTGATGGGCTCCGCCCGCATGGGCGACTCCCCCGAGCGGTCCGTCGCAGGGCCGGCGGGGGAGACGTGGGAGGTGGCGAACCTCGTCGTCGCGGACGGCGCCGCCTTCCCGACGGCGTCGGGCGTCAACCCGATGATCACGATCGAGGCGATCGCGCACCTGAACGCGCAGCGGCTCGCCGAACGGCTGACTTAGTTGCTGACAGCAACTAAGTTGGCGTGAACGGCTTCGTTACGCGACCACGACTGAGTTAGTTGCTGACAGCAACTAACTCGGACGCACGTAGAGCCCGGCCGCGGCCTTCTCGCCGATCGCGCGCTCCTCGTCGGCGCCGAGCAGCACCTTGAACTGCGCCGCGGCAGGCTGGGCCTCGCGGATCACGATCCGCGTGCCCGGCGTGAAGCCCTCGTCGTAAAACCAGTGCAGAAGCTCGCCGTCGTGCTCGGCGAGCCGGACGATCTCGGCCTCGCGCCCAATCTCGAGATCGGCGAGCGGGGCGAGCTCCTTGTTCTCCGCCTGCTCGAAGGCGGGGTCGACCGGCCAGCCGTGCGGGCAGCGGTCCGGATAGCCGAGGCGCTCCTCGATCCGCTTGACCATGTCGTCGCTGAACGTGTCGCCGAGCTCGTCCGCGTGCACGTGCGCCTCGGCGGCCGTGTAGCCCATGAAGTCCGTGAGCAGGCGCTCGATGATCCGGTGCTTGCGCACGACGCGCTCGGCCCGTTCGATCCCCGTGTCGGTGAGGATCGCCTCCTTCTGCTCGCCGCGCTCGACGAGCCCGTCGGCCTCCAGCCGCTTCAGCATCTCGCCGGCCGACGCGCGGGAGACGCCGAGCATCTCGGCGACCCTGGACGCGATCGCCGCGGAGGAGTTCGGGTCGGGCCGGTACTCGCCGATCGGGAAGGCGAGGAAGTAGATCGTCTCCAGGTACTCGTCGACGGAGTGGCCGGCCATCGCCCGGACTCTAGCCGTGCTCGACCTCGGTCGGTTCGTGCCTCGAGGAGAGGACGTAGACGAACGGGGCCGAGACGAGGATGAGCACGAGCGCGGGGAGCGCCGCACGCGAGTAGGCGCCCACCGAGGTCAGCTTCCAGATCTCCGTCGCCAGCGTCTCGAACCCGATCGGGCGCAGCAGCAGCGTCGCCGGCAGCTCCTTCATCGCGGAGAGGAAGACGAGCGCCGCGCCGGCCAAGATCCCCGAGCGGATCAGCGGCACCGTCACCGTCAGCGCCGCCGAGACCGGCCCGCGCCCGAGCGCCCTCGCCGCCTCCTCGACGCGCGGCCCGACCGTCGCCAGGGAGGACTCCACCCCCGCGAGCGCCTGGGGGAGGAAGCGGACGACGTACGCGAAGACGAGTAGCGCGAGCGTCTGGTAGAGCGGGCTCGCGTAGTTCGCCGCGAAGAAGACGAGCGAGAGGGCGATCACGATCCCCGGCAGGGCGTTGCCGGCGAACGAGAGCCGTTCGAGCAGCCGTGTGAGGAAGCTCGGGTAGCGCGTCGCCAGCAGCGCGATCGGAACGGCCGCGACCGCCGCGGCGACGGCCGCCAGCCCGGACGCCGACATCGAGTTGACCGTCTCCCGCCAGGGCAGCTCCGCGCGGTCGATCCCCCGCGCGAGCCAGTAGCAGAGCACCGCCGCCGGCACGGCGAGGAAGGCTCCGACGACGGTCGCGCAGTACGCGAGCGCGGGCCAGCGCCACCGGCCCAGCCGGTGCGGCCGCAGCCGGCGCGCCGTCCCGGGGCCGCTGCGCGAGACCCGCCGGCGCCAGCGGCCCTCGAGCACGAGCACGAGCGCAGTCAGGGCGACCAGCACGAGCGCGAGCACGGCTGCCGGCGTGCGGTCGAAGAGTGAGCGGTACTGCAGGTAGATCGCGCGCGTGAGCGCGTCGTAGCGCATCAGCGAGACGACGCCGAAGTCGGAGAGCGTGTAGAGCGCGACGAGGAGCGCACCCGCGCCGATCGAGGGCCGCAGCGCTGGGAGCGTCACGCGCCGGAACGTCTCGATCGGCGAGCGGCCGAGCCCCCGCGCCGCTTCCTCGAGCGCGGGATCGAGGCCGCGCAGGGCGGCCGAGACGAGCAGCAGCACGTACGGGTAGGTGGAGAGGGTGAGCGCCGCGAGCGCGCCCCAGTAGCCG
>DATKBA010000078.1:0-9857 GCA_035514455.1 Gaiellaceae bacterium
ATCACACGCACCAAGTTCGCCACCCAGAGCCGCACCTGGATCATCATCGCCGGGCTGGCCGCGCTCTTCATCGGGCTCGGCGGGCTCTTCGGCGGCTCGAACGGGATCCTCCTGTTCGCCGCGATCGCCGTCGTCTTCAACTTCGTCATGTACTGGTTCTCCGCCAAGCTCGCGCTCAAGGCGAGCAAGGCGCGTCCGATCGACCGGAGCGAGGCGCCCGAGCTCTTCCGGGACGTCGAGGAGATCGCCGGGAAGGCGGGCGTTTCGATGCCGGCCGTCTACCTGATCCCCTCCGAGCAGCCGAACGCCTTCGCGACCGGCCGCAACCCGAAGAACGCCGTCGTCGCCGTCACCGAGGGGCTGCTCCGCTACCTCCCGCGCGACCAGGTGCGCGGCGTGCTCGCCCACGAGATGGCGCACATCTCCAACCGCGACATCCTCGTGATGACGATCGCCGCGATGATCGGCGCCGCGATCGCCGCGATCGCGAACATCCTCCAGTTCTCGATGATCTTCGGCGGCCGCGACAGCAACAACCCGGTCGGCGCGATCGGAGCGATCGTGGCGATCATCGTCGCCCCGCTGGCCGCGATGATCCTGCAGCTGGCCGTCTCCCGGCAGCGCGAGTACCTGGCGGACGCGACCGCGGCGCAGTACCTCGGCGAGGGCAAGCCGCTCGCCGACGCGCTCGGGACACTCCAGCGCGGCGTCGAGGCGGTGCCGATGGACGTCAACCCCGCCACCGAGGCGCTCTACATCGCGAACCCGCTGCGCGGGCGCGGCATGGCGGCGCTCTTCTCCACGCATCCCCCGATGGAGGAGCGGATCCGCCGCCTGCGCGAGCTCGACGCCGCGCACGGCATCCACTACTAGAACTCGCGCACGACCGCCTCGACGTTGTTGCCGTCGGGGTCGAGCAGGAAAGCGGCGTAGTACAGCCCGGCCTCGTCGGAGCTGTACTGCTCCCGCACGCCCGGCGGCCCGTTGTCGCGGAAGCCCGCGTCGATCCCGGCCCGGTGGAAGGCGTCCACCTGCTCGCGGGAGTCGGCGACGAAGGCGATGTGGATCGGCCCGCTCCTCACGTCGCCGCCCACGACAACGAGGTTCGCGAGCTGCGCGCCGCGCTCGCTCTCCCACAGCGGCGGGATCCCGAGTGGCGCGAGAACCGTCTTGTAGAAGGCGACGCTCTCGGCCGCATCGGTCACCGTCACCTTGACGTGGTCGAAGACGACGCGGGTCCAGTCCCAGTCGACCGCCATGAAGGCGACGTTACCAAGGCGGCGAATGCGTACGACGTGGCGCTGACCCAGACCCAGCTGTACCGCCGGATCGACCAGGACCTATCCTGGTCGGAGCGCGAGCTCCCCGAGCGCGAGCGGACGAAGCACGTCCACCGGCTCCACCCCTACCTCGGCAAGTTCGTCCCGCAGCTCGTCGAGGCGCTGCTCGACCGGTACGTCCGGCCGGGCGGGCGCGTGCTCGACCCGTTCGCGGGCTCGGGGACGACGCTCGTGCAGGCGCTCGAGTCCGGCCACGACGCGGTCGGCGTCGACATCGCCGCGTTCAACGCGCTGCTCGTGTCCGTGAAGACACGCGAGCACGACCTGGGCGTGCTCGACGCCGACGTGCGCGAGGTCGCGGCGCAGCTCGGCGCAGCCGCCGAGCGGCCGGAGGGATTCGTCCGCGAGTGGTTCGCGCCGCAGGCGGCCACGGAGCTGCTCCACTTCCGCTCGCTGATCGCGGGGCGTCCGAGTCACGATGTGCTGCGCGTGGTGCTCGCCCGCGCGGCGCGCTCGGCGCGGCTGACGACCCACTTCGACCTCGACTTCCCGCGCGCGCCCCAGCAGGGCGAGTACTGGTGCCACAAGCACCGGCGCACCTGCCGGCCGGTCGAGACCGCGAACAAGTTCCTCTCCAGGTACCTGGCCGACACGGCCGCGCGGATCCGGGCCTTCGCGGACGTGCGTGACCCGCGGCGCGCGGCAGTCGTCCTGCACGGCGACGCACGCGAGCTGGAGCTCGGCGGCCCGTACGACGGGGTCGTCACCTCGCCGCCGTACCCGGGGCTGATCGACTACCACGAGCAGCACCGCTACGCCTACGAGTTGCTCGGCCTCGACGACCGGCGCGAGCGCGAGCTCGGCGCGGCGGCGAGGGGGACGAGCAAGGCGGCGATCGAGGAGTACGTGAGCGGGATCGCCGCGGTGCTCGCCCGCGCCAAGGCGTCGCTGCGCCGCCGTGCGCCCGTCTGCGTGGTCGTCAACGACCGGCGGGGCCTCTATCCCGAGATCCTCGAGCGGGCCGGCTTGCAGCTCGACGAGCGGCTGGAGCGGCACGTCAACCGGCGGACGGGCCGGCGCGCGGGCCAGTACTACGAATCGATTCTGATCTGTCGCTGAATTGTGACTTTCGAGCGCTGATCCCCGCGTAGCGTCGCGGGAGTGCTCGCGCGCTCCCTCACCTACGCCCTCGTCGGCCTGGAGCCGCGCCGCGTGGAAGTCGAGGCGCACATCGACGGCGGCCTGCCCGGCTTCGCGATCGTCGGGCTCGCGGACCGGGCCTGCGCAGAGGCGAAGCATCGCGTTCGCAGCGGCATCGGCTCGGCGCAGCTCGAGTGGCCGCTGAAGCGGATCACCGTCAACCTCGCGCCCGCGGGGCTGCGGAAGGAGGGCTCCGGCTTCGACCTCTCCATCGCCCTCGCCGTGCTGGCCGCATCGCGGCAGGTGCCGGCCGAGCGGCTCGCCGAGCACGCCGCCGTCGGCGAGCTCGCGCTCGACGGGCGGGTGCGGCCGGTGCGTGGAGCGTTCGCGGTCGCGGAGGGAGCGCGCCGGGCAGGTCTCGAGCGGATCCTCTGCGCGCCAGAGTCCGCCTGCGAGGCAGAGCTCGGGGGAGTCGAGGCGATCCCGGTGCGGCACCTCGCCGAGGCGGTGGCCTACCTGCGCGGGGAGATGCGGCCGCCGCCCGCGGAGCCACCCGACGAGGAAGACGAGCCCGATCCGCCCGACCTCGCCGACGTGCGCGGGCAAGAGCGGGCCCGGCGTGCGCTCGAGCTCGCGGCGGCCGGCGGCCACAACCTGCTGCTCGCCGGGCCGCCGGGAACCGGGAAGACGATGCTCGGCCGGAGGCTGCCCTCGATCCTGCCGCCGCTCGAGCCGCGCGAAGCACTCGAGGTGATGCGCATCCACTCGGTCGCCGGCGTGCTCCCGCCCGAGCGGCCGCTGATCAGGCACCGGCCGTTCCGCGCGCCGCACCACAGCGCCTCGACGGCAGCGATCGTCGGCGGCGGCCCCGGGCCGAGGCCGGGCGAGGCCAGCCTGGCTCACCGGGGCGTGCTGCTGCTCGACGAGCTGCCGGAGTTCCAGCGGCCGACGCTCGAGGCACTGCGGCAGCCGCTCGAGGACGGCGTCGTCTCGGTCGCGCGCGTGCAGGGGCAGGCGCTCTTTCCGGCCCGCTTCCAGCTCGTGGCGACGATGAACCTCTGCCCGTGCGCCGGCCGCGGCGATCCGGCCGCCCAGTGCTCCTGCTCGCCGCAGCGGCTGGCCGCGTTCCGGGACAAGCTCTCGAAGGCGCTGCTCGACCGCTTCGACCTCGTCGTGACCGTGCCCCGCCCGCGCGCGGAGGAGCTCGCCGCGGGGCCGTCCGAGGCCTCCGCACCCGTCCGCGAGCGCGTGCGCGCGGCCCGCAAGCGGCTCGGAGGTCCCGCGCTCAGCCGGACGCCGGAAGCGGACGAGCTCCTGAGCCGCGCCGTCGAGCGACTACCGCTCTCGGGGCGCGGACGCGCGCGCGTCGCCCGTGTCGCCCGGACGGCGGCGGCGCTCGCGGGTGCGGACGCCGTGCTCCCCGAGCACGTGGCGGAGGCACTCGCTTACCGCTCGCCGAAGGACCTGGCGGCGTGAGCGAGCTCGCCCTTGCGTCCTTTGCGGCCGCGAACGACGCGCACCTCGTCGGCGAGCCGCGGAGCGCGCGCTTCGCGGCGTTCAAGGCGCGTTTCGACGCGCACGCCGAGCTCGAGCGGCTGCGCGGGCTCGGATTCCGCTTCCTTGCGCGTTCCGACCCGGCGTTTCCGCCGCTGCTGCGAGCGATCCACGACCCGCCGCCCGGGCTCTTCCTGCGGGGCGAGGCGGATGCCGCGCTGCTGGCCCGCCCCGCCGTCGCCGTCGTCGGCGCGCGCGCCTGCTCCGCCTACGGGCGCCAGGTCGGCCGCAGCCTCGGGCGCGAGCTCGCCGCGGCCGGGCTCGTCGTCGTCAGCGGGCTCGCCCGCGGAATCGATGCGGAGGCGCACCGCGGCGCCCTCGAGGCCGGAGGTCTCACGGTCGCCGTGCTCGGCTGCGGGATCGATCGCGACTATCCGGCGGCGCACCGTGAGCTGGCGCGGCAGGTCGCCGCGACCGGGCTCGTGGTGGCCGAGTACGCGCCGGGCGTCGAGCCCGCGCCATGGCGATTCCCGGCGCGCAACCGGATCGTTGCGGGGCTCTGCGCCGCGTCGGTCGTCGTCGAGGCCCGCGAGCGCAGCGGCGCGCTGATCACGGCCGACTTCGCGCTCGAGGAGGGGAGAGAGGTGTTCGCCGTGCCGGGCGAGATCACGAACGCGCTCTCGGCGGGGTCGAACGCCTTGTTGCGTCTGGGCGCGACGCCGTTGACGTGCGCCCAGGACGTGCTCGAGAGCTATGGGCTCACCGCCCCGGTGTCCGTGGCGCCCGACCTCGGCCCCCTCGCGTCGTCGGTCTTCGAGCGCGTGCGCGAAGGAGCCGCGGGGGCGGACGAGCTCGCGCGTGCGACCGGGCTCGGCGCGGGGGAGCTGGCGGCCGCCCTCACCGAGCTCGAGCTCGCCGGCGTCGTGAGAGAGGAGGACGGTGTCTATCGGGCTGCCGGTTAGCATCGTCGTGTGGCCGACTCGTACTGGCTCGCCGAGCCCGCCCCTGCCCTGGCGAGCCGCCCTCTTGCCGGTCCCGCCGACGTCGAGCTCGTCGGCGGGGGCGTCACCGGGCTCTCGTGCGCTCTCACGCTCGCAGGCGCAGGGAGGCGCGTGCGCCTGCACGAGGCGCGCGAGATCGCCTCCGGTGCGAGCGGCCGCAACGGCGGGTTTGCCCTCCGCGGCGGGGCGATGGCATACGACAGCGCGCGAGAGTGGCTTGGCCACGGCGCGGCTGCGGACTACTGGCGCCTGACGGAGGCGTACGTCGACCGGATGGGCAAGCTCGGCGGCGACGCGTTCCGCCGCACGGGCAGCCTGCGCCTCGCCGGCGACGACGAGCGAGACGAGCTCCGGGCGGAGTACGAGGCCCTCAGCGAGGACGGCTTCGACGCCGAGTGGCGCGACGAGCTCCCCGAGCCCCTCGCCGGGAGGTTCCCAGGCGCCCTCTTCCACCCCGAGGACGCGGTGCTCCAGCCTGCGCGGCTCGTGCGGCGGCTCGCGGCCGCGGCGGTGGCGGCGGGCGTCGAGATCCGGGAGCACGACCGGGTCGAGGACGTCGAGGCGCTCGAGGCGCCGACGGTGGTCGTCGCCACGGATGGGTACCCGAGCGGCCTCCTCGGCGAGCTCGAGGGCCTGATCATCCCCACGCGCGGCCAGATGATCGCGACCGAGCCGCTCGAGGAACGCCTCTTCCCGATGCCGCACTACGGCCGCCACGGCTTCGACTACTGGCACCAGAACGACGAGGGGCGGCTGATCGCCGGCGGCTTCCGCGACGCGGACATGGACTCCGAGTTCACCGCCACCGAGGCGACGACAGAGCGGATCCAGGGAGCGCTCGAGGGCTTCGTCGAGGAGCTGCTCGGCCGCCGGCCCGAGATCACGCACCGCTGGGCCGGTGTGTTCGGGCTCGTCCCCGACCTGATGCCCGTCGTCGGGCGCGTCCCCGGTGGCGACCGCCTGTGGGTCGCGGGCGGCTACTCCGGCCACGGGAACGTGCTCGGGCTGATGTGCGGCGACCTCGTCGCGCAGGCGATCCTGGGCGAGCCGCACCCGCTGCTGGAGCGGATGGCGCCCGCGCGCCTGCTTGCCTAGAGCTCGAGCGATTGCAGGTCGAGCTCGCCGGCGCGCTCGTACGCGGCGATCGCGACGGCGAGATCCTGGATCGCGAGCCCCGTCGAGTCGAAGATCGTGATCTCCTCGGCGGAGCGGCGGCCCTCCGCCGCGCCGATCAGCACCTCACCGAGCTCGGTCACGTCCTCCCGCGTGAGCTCGCCCGTCGCGACGGCGGCGGCGAGCTCGCCGCCGTGGCTCGCCTGCTCCCATTCGTCGCAGTAGATCGACGCCCGGCGCATCTCCTCGACGGCGATCTCCGCCTTGCCCGGTCCGTCGGCTCCCATCAGGCTCACGTGCTGGCCCGGGCGGAGCGAGCCCTCGGGGAGCAGGATCTGCTTGCCCGGCGTGACCGTGACGACGACCTCGGCCGCGAGCGCTTCCTCGCGGCCCGAAGCGACGCCCACGCCGAGGCCTGCGGCGACGGAGTGCGCGCGCTCGCCGTCGACGTCCCAGAGCGCGACGTCGCGGCCGAGCGCCTTCAGACTCCGCGCGCATGCGCGCCCGTTCACGCCCGCGCCGACCACGGCCGCCGACCAGCCCGGCACGCCGAGCGTCTCCGCCGCGAGCGCGGCCGCCGCGCCCGTGCGCAGCGCGGTGAGCGAGCCGGCGTCCAGGATCGCCTCGACGAGGCCGGTCTCCGCGTCCGAGAGGACGACGAGCCCGCTGACCGTCGGCAGCCCGCGCGCCGGGTTCCCGGGGAAGGACGTCACCCACTTGAGCAGCGCGTGGCCGCCCCCGAGCGCCGGCATCGCGCGGAAGTCCCCGGCCGGGTAGTTCGTCACGTACAGCTTGGGCTGCATCGCCCACTCACCGCGCGCGTGGGCCACGAACGCCTCCCGTACGGCCGCGTATGCGCGCTCCGGCGGCACCGCCGCCTCCACGTCGTGGGCCGAGAAGAACGGGACCCGCATGCGCCTAGAGCCTCTTGACCGCCGCGGCGACGTCCTCGAGCGCCTTCTTCGCGTCGGCGAAGAGCATCGACGTCTTCGGGTCGTAGAAGAGCGGGTTGTCGATCCCGGCGAAGCCGGGGCTGAGCGAGCGCTTCACGACGACGACGCTCGCAGCCCGGTCCACGTCGATGATCGGCATCCCGTAGATCGGGCTGCCCGGGTCCGAGCGCGCCGCGGGGTTGACGACGTCGTTCGCGCCCAGGATGACGGCGACGTCCGTCTGCGGCAGCTCGGGGTTGATCTCGTCCATCTCCTTCAGCTGGTCGTAGGGGACGTTCGCCTCGGCGAGGAGCACGTTCATGTGACCCGGCATGCGGCCGGCGACGGGGTGGATCCCGTAGAGCACCTGGATCCCCTTGGCTTCGAGCAACTCGGCGAGAGCGCGCACGTCGTGCTGCGCCTGCGCGACCGCGAGCCCGTAGCCGGGCACGAAGACGACCTTGCGGGCGTAGCCGAGCATGATCGCGAGGTCCTCCGCGGTGGTCGAGCGGACCGTCCGCCCGTCCTCACCCGCGGCGGGGCCGGCGCCCGCCGGCACGGAGCCGAACGCGCCGAAGAGCACGTTGCCGATCGAGCGGTTCATCGCCCGGCCCATCAGGAGCGTCAGCAGCGTGCCGGAGGCGCCCACGAGCGCGCCCGCGACGATCAGGACGTTGTTGTGGAGCAGGAAGCCGGCCGCCGAGGCCGCCAGGCCCGTGCACGCGTTCAGGAGGGAGATGACGACGGGCATGTCCGCGCCGCCGATCGGGAGCACGAAGAGGATGCCGAAGACGAGCGCCGCGGCGATCAGAGCGATCACGTAGACGTCGCGGTCCGCCCCCGCGACGATCGCGCCGCCGAGAACGAGCGCGGTCAGGAGGACGGCGCCGTTCACGAACTGCTGGCCCGCGTAGACGATCGGGCGGCCGCTCAGGAGCTCCTGGAGCTTCCCGAACGCGATCAGCGAGCCCGAGAAGGAGATGCTGCCGATCAGCGCCGAGAGCAGGATCGCGACGGAGTCCTGGCCGTCGAGCCCCTTCGGGAGCGGCGCCAGGTTGTGGAACTCCGTGAGGGCGATCAACGCCACCGCGCCCCCGCCGACCCCGTTGAACAGGGCCACCATCTGCGGCATCGCCGTCATCTTCACCGAGCGCGCGCCGGCGACGCCGATCACCGCGCCGATCGCCATCGCGACCACCATCCAGAGGTAGCCCTCCAGGCCCTCGTGGGCGAGCGTGACGCCGATCGCGAGCGCCATTCCCGCGGCGCCGAGCAGGTTCCCCTGGCGTGCCCGCTTCGGGGAGGAGAGGAAGCGGAGCGCGAGGATGAAGGTCACGATCGTGACCAGGTAGAGCAGGTCGGTCGTCGTCCGGCTCACTCGGCCCGCCGCGGCCCGCGCTGCTTGAACATCTCGAGCATGCGGTCGGTGACGACGAAGCCGCCGACGACGTTCGCCGTCCCGAGCACGACCGCGAAAAAGCCCACGACCCGCGTGAGCGTGTCCGCGTCACTGCGGCCCGCGACGAGAATCGCACCGACGAGGACGATCCCGTGGATCGCGTTCGTGCCGGACATCAGCGGCGTGTGCAGCATCGTCGGCACCTTCGAGATCACCTCGATGCCCAGGAAGATCGTCAGTACGAGGATGGTCAGCTCGATCACGAGGGTCGGCTCGCTCACGTCCCTGGCCGCCTCTCGCTCCCGCCCGGCGGAGCCGGGCTCCGCGAAAGGCTGACGCCGCTCGCGGCGCTCCGGCCGGCGGCCCGTACCTCCGTACTGTCCCCCCGGCCTACGCACCGCGAGCGGCGCCCCAGGAACGTGAGCGTTCCCACTACGCGGTCACCTCCCGCCGCGTGACGCACGCGCCCGCGGTGATCTCGTCCTCGAAGTCGAGCGCGAGCTCGCCCTCCGGAGCCAGGTGCTGGAGCAGGGCGGTCACGTTGCGGGAGTAGAGCTGGCTCGCGTGGTACGGCACCCGCGAGGGGAGGTCGGTGAAGCCGACGAGCGTCACGCCGGCGCGGACGACCTCCGTCCCGGGCTCCGTCAGCTCGCAGTTGCCGCCGGCCTCCGCGGCGAGGTCGACGATCACCGACCCGGCGCGCATCCGCTCGACGGCGGACGCGGGGATCAGGCGCGGGGCTGGCCGGCCGGGGACGAGCGCGGTCGTGATCACGATGTCGAACTCCGGAATCCGCTCCTCGAGCGCCGCCTGCTGCCGGGCCTGCTCCTCGGGGGTCAGCTCCGAGGCGTAACCGCCTTCGGCCTCCGCCGCCTGCACGCCGAGGTCGAGGAAGGACGCGCCGAGGCTCTCGACCTGCTCGCGCACGGCGGCGCGCACGTCGAAGCCGGAGACGACGGCGCCGAGCCGGCGCGCGGTCGCGATCGCCTGCAGGCCCGCGACGCCGGCGCCGACGACCAGCACACGCGCCGGTGCGACCGTCCCGGCGGCCGTCATCAGCAGCGGAAAGAGTCGGGGGAGCCGGTCGGCGGCGAGCACCACCGCCTTGTAGCCGGCGATCGTGGCCTGGGACGAGAGCGCGTCCATCGCCTGGGCGCGCGTGATCCGCGGGATCGACTCCATCGCGAGCGCGACGACCTCGCGGGAGGCCAGGCGCTCCACGCCCTCCCGGTCGGTCAGCGGGGCGAGGAAGCCGATCAGCACCGTGCCCGGCGCGAGCTCGAGCGCCTCGTCCGCAGTCGGGCGCCCGACGCGCACGACCGCGTCCGCACCGGGAAGCAGGTCGGCGCGGGAGACGACGTCGGCTCCCGAGTCCGCGTACTCCGCGTCGGCGAACCCGGCGGCGGCACCGGCGCCGTGCTCGACCGCGAAGGTGAAGCCGGAACCGCCGAGCCTCCCGACGGAGTCGGGGACGAGCGCGACCCGGCGCTCGCCGGCG
>DATKBA010000079.1:0-5941 GCA_035514455.1 Gaiellaceae bacterium
ACGTCCGGGTTGAGCTTCTGCGGCATCATCGACGAGCCGGTCGCCGCCTCCTCGGGCAGGCGCGCGAAGCCGAACTCGGCGGTCGTCCAGAGCACGAGCTCCTCGCCGATCCGGGAGAGATGGACGAAGCAGAGCGCGGCCGCGTAGAGGTAGTCGAGCGCGAAGTCGCGGTCGGCGACCGCGTCGAGCGAGTTCCGCAGCTGGCGCTCCGGAGCCGGCAAGGGCAGCGTCGAACCGGCGAGGGCTCCGGCCCCGAGCGGGCTCTCCGCGGCCGCCTCCCCGACCGCCGTGAACCGGCGCAGGTCGCGCTCGAGCATCTCGACCCAGGCGAGCAGGTGGTGGCCGACGGTGACCGGCTGCGCCCGCTGCAGGTGCGTGTAGCCCGGCATCGGCGTCTCCGCGTCGCCCTCCGCGCGGTCGAGCACGACTCCTGCGAGCCCCGCGATCCCGGCCCGCGCCTCGGCGGCCGCGTCCGCGACGTAGAGCCGGAAGGCCGCCGCGACCTGGTCGTTGCGCGAGCGCCCGGCGTGGATCTTCCGCCCGACCTCGCCAAGCAGGCGCTCGATCGCGGCGTGGACGTCCTCGTCCTCGCGCGCGAGTGACACAGTGTCACCAGCGATCTCCGCGAGCCGCGCCTCCACCTCGGCCAGCTCGGCGTCGTCCAGGATCCCCGCCGCGTGCAGCCGGCGCGCGTGGAGCGCGGTCGCCTCGCAGTCGTAGGGGAGCAGCTCGGCGTCGTCGGCGCGGAGGAAGGCGGCCACCGCCGGGTCGAGCGGGCGCGCCACCCGGCCGCTCCAAAGCGTCATGCCTGGGTCTTCGCGCGCTTCCGCGCCGCGGCCAGCTCGACCTCGAGCGAGGCGATCCGGATGAAACCCTCGGCCGCCGCGTGCGGGAAGGTCTCGCCGGTCCCGTAAGAGGCGAGCTGCTCGGCGTAGAGCATGTTCGGCGAGCGGCGCCCGGTGACCGCGGCCGCGTTCGGCCGCAGCTCCACGCGCACCTCGCCGTCGACGAGCTCCTGCGTCCGGTCGACGAAGGCGTCGATCGCCTCGCGCGCGGGGCTGAACCAGAGCCCCTCGTAGACGAGCTCCGTCCAGCGCTGCTCGAGCCCGCGCTTGATCCTGGCCTCGTCCTTGGTCAGGACGACGTCCTCGAGCGCCGAGTGCGCCTCGATCAGGACGATCGCGCCCGGCGCCTCGTACACCTCGCGGCTCTTGATCCCGACGGCCCGGTTTTCGATCATGTCGATCCGGCCGATCCCGTACGGGCCGGCGAGCGCGTTCAGCCGCGCGATGAGCTGCGCGAGCGACAACTCCTCGCCGTCGAGCGAGACGGGCACGCCCGCGGCGAACCCGATCGTCACCTCGACCGGCTCGGGCGCGTCGGCCGGGTCGCCGGTGAGCGCGTACGGCTCCTCCGGCGGCGCGTTCCAGGGGTCCTCGAGCACCCCGGCCTCGATCGCGCGCCCGAACAGGTTCTCGTCGATCGAGAAGGGCGAGGCCTGCGTCGCCTGGACGGGGATCCCCTTGGCGAGCGCGTACTCGATCTCCTCGTCGCGCGTCCAGATCCGGTCTCGCAGCGGCGCGATCACGCGCAGGTCCGGGTCGACGGCCTTGAACGAGAGCTCGAAGCGGAGCTGGTCGTTGCCCTTGCCCGTGCAGCCGTGCACGACCGCCTCGGCGCCGAGCTCGACCGCCAGCTCCGCGACCGCCTGCGCGATCACCGGCCGCGAGAGCGCGGAGACGAGCGGGTACTTGCCCTCGTAGAGGGCGTTCGTCTTGATCGCGCGGGCGCACTGCTCCTCGGCGAAGGCGTCCCTGCGATCGACCAGGACGACGTCGTCGGCGCCGGCGGCGCGCGCGCGCTCGATCGACGCTTCGAGGTCGAACTCCTGGCCGACGTCGACGAGCACGGCGACGACCTCCTCGTAGCCGTACCAGTCCTCCTTCAGCCAGCTGACGATGCAACTGGTGTCGAGGCCGCCGGAGAAGGCGACCACAGCGGTCTTGCTCATCGAGTTCCTCGTTCTCATAGATTGCATAGTATGCATGTTACCTGCATTTCATGCAATCGTCTCTCTAGAGCACGGTCGCGGCGAGCTGGTGCGCGCGGTGCGGCGAGATCCCGTGCCGCTGCGCGCGGACGAGCTCGTGCTCGCCGTCCTCGAGCTCGACGAGCGGCAGCAGCCGCACGTCACGGAGCCGCAGCTGCACGGGCAGCCCGTCGGTGAAGGCGTAGGGGCTCAGCTCGTTCGCGAGCGTGCCGGCGAAGGGCTCGCTGCGCCAGCCGTCCTCGGCGTGCCAGAGCTCGACGAGCGCGGCGTAGTCCGGCTCGCTCACCTCGATCCAGGCGCCGTAGCCGAAGTAGCCCTCCTCGCCCGCGATCGGGAGCTCGAGCAGCGCGCGGACGAAGAAGCGCTCGCCGTCCAGGATGGCCGAGTCCTCGCCGACCCAGGAGCGGTGCTCCCGCTCCTCCTCGTCGAGGAGAAAGATCGGCTGCGGCAGGCCCATGCGGATGTCGCGCGTCTCGCCGGCGTGCGTCTCCCCGCAGACCGCGCAGGCGAAGCCCACTACGCGGCCGTCGCCGTGCCGGGCAGGTACTGCTGCCAGACCTGCGGGATCGTCGGCGTCGCGAGGTGGATGAAGAGCACCGGCGCCGGCGGCCGCGGCTGCCGCTGCAGGTGCAGGCCGGAGTCCTCGAGCGAACGGTCGCCCTTGCGCAGGTTGCAGGGCGCGCAGGCGGTGACGACGTTCTCCCAGATCGACTCGCCGCCCTTCGAGCGGGGGACGACGTGGTCGAGGGTCAGCCTGCCGCTGGACGTGCCGCAGTAGACGCAGCGCCAGCCATCGCGCGCGAAGAGGGCGCGCCGGGAGATCTTGCGCTTGATCGCGCGCGGCACGCGGACGTACTGGACGAGCCGGATCACGTGCGGCCAGACGTAGGTGTCGGTCGCGGAGCGGAGGCCCTTGGGCAGGCTCTCGAGCACCTCGGCCTTCCCCTTCCAGACGAGCACGTGGGCACGCCGCACGGAGCAGACGTTCAGCGGCTCGTAGCTTGCATTCAGGACGAGGACCTGTTGCAACGTGGCTCAAGCGTACCAGCGCAAACCGCTTTCGCTGGCGCTCTGGCGCGCGCCTGGCGGTGCGCGGCCGGAGGGGATAGGCCCGGAGGCCAGACCCGGAGAGCCGCGTGCCGTCAGGCGTGCGAGGCGACGCCGGAGGCCGGCTCCGCCGGCCGGGAGGCGGCGCCGGCCAGTGCGTCAGCGCGCCATCGCGCGCTCTACCGCTTCCAGCTCCTCCGGTGACAGGGCGATCGGGGCGCGGCCCTCCTCGATCTCCTTCACGTATAGCCGCGCGTAGTCGCGGCCCTGGATCGCGGTCACGACCGTGCCGCTGCGGTTCGAGTCGAGAAACGCGAACGAGGCGGACTGGTGGCCGCCCGTCCCCGCATAGGCGTCGTAGCGGACGACCGCGGTGTTCGCCAGCGAGCCGTCGACGCGCCGGTCGACGCGCGAGAGGCCGGCCGCGACCTCGTCGACCGCGCGGTGCAGGTCGTCGATCCGCCCCTGCAGCGAGACGGCGAACTCGACGAGGTCGGAGCGGCCCCCGCCCAGCAGCACCCGCTGCGCGGCGCGCAGGCGCCGCACGCGGATCCAGAGCCAGAAGCAGGTTGCAAGCGCGACGCCTGCCGCCGCGGCAGCGGCACTCGCGACGATCAGCTCTGCGGACACTACGAGCCGAGCGAGAAGATGACCGGGTACTCGTACGAGTTGTTGCCGGTGTTCTCCTCGCCGGGCACGGGGTCGACGTCGACCCGGAGCACGCGGCGCTCGCCGAAGTCGACCGAGGGGAAGTCCCGGAAGACGACCCGCTTCGTCTCGCCCGGGTTGATGATGTCGATCGTCTGCTTCTTCACGATCGGCGTCGGGCTCTGCTGGATCGTCAGCGTCACCTCGACCTTGACTTCCTGGTGGTCGCCGGTGTTGGCGACGGCGACGGCAAACGCGAGGTCGACGGTCGCCTCGACCGTGTTCTCGGTCGAGGTCGAGAGCTCCTGGTCGCCCGGGATCACCGAGACGGACTCGATCCCGTTGCCGTGCAGCCCGGTCGGCGTGCCGCCGCCGCCCGAGGCGGCCGAGCCGTTGATCCGCTCCCAGATCGGCACCATCGAGCTCGTGCTCGCCAGGTCGGGCGTCTGGACGAAGTTGGAGTCGGGCACCTCGACGCCGCTGATCTCCTCCTGCTGGAGCACGCTCACCGCGGGGTCCTTGAAGAGGTCGTCCCAGACGACGTCGCTGGCGGCGAGCCGCTCCGCCTGGGAGGCGAGCAGCGCCCCGGCGGCCGCGGCGTCCGAGGATCCCTGGGTACGCCGGAACGCCTCGGCGAGGCCGGCGAGGCCGGAGACGCGGAAGTCGAGCGCCTCGAGCGCCTCCTCGTGCGCGACCCGGAGCGGCCCCGGCGGCTCGAGCCGGCGCGCGCGGTCGGCGCCGAGCTGCTGCTGCTGGACGAGCCCGGCGAGCTGCTTCTGCAGGTCGGCGGGCTTGATCGCGGGCGTGGTGAGGACGTCGTTCAACTCGCGGCCGACGCGCTCGGAGTCGCGGCCGACGGCCGCGATGTCCGTCATGTACTCGCCGTAGGCGTCGCGCTTCGCGTCCTCCTGGCAGCTCTGCACCCAGAGCAGGAGCAGGACGACGATCAGGATCGCGAACGCGAGCAGGCCGAGCAGGCGAAGGAGGGGGGTGAAGCCGGCGCGCGGGCGGATCGGGCCGCGCGGGCCGCGCGGGCCGCGGGAACCGCGCGCGCCGAGGGGGCGGCGCAGCGTGCGGTCTCCGCGGCCCGAGCCCTCCTGGGTCTCGGACTCCTCGAAGAAGTCGAACTCGAAGTCGGTTTCGCGCTCGCTCATGCCAGAAAGTGGTCGAACTCGGCCACTGTAACGACTCGTTCGGCCCGGAAGGAATCGCTCCTGCCGCGGCCAACCCGGTTGGAACCGTGTCTGTCGCCGCCCAAGCGCTCCCGCGGAGGGAGCTCGTCCTCGACCGCTACCGCCCGCTGCGGCCGCTCGGCAGCGGCGGCTCGGGCTCCGTCTGGCTCGCGCGCGACGAGCGGAACGGCCTCGAGGTGGCGCTGAAGATCATCCCGCGCGAGGGCAAGGCGGCCGAGCGCGCCGAGCGGGAGGCGGAGGCGGCGTCGCGCCTCCGGCACGAGCGCTGCCTGCGCGCGTACGGCTTCGGCTCGGACGCCGGGCACGTCTACATCGCGTACGAGTACGTCGGCGGTCGCACGCTGCGCGACGCGATGCGGGCCGGCGAGCTCCGTGACGGGCAGGCGGTCGAGGCCGTCGCGCAGATCCTCGACGGCCTCGCGCACGCCCACCGGCAGGGGATCGTGCACCGCGACGTGAAGCCCTCGAACGTGCTGCTCGCGGACGGCGAGGGCATCTCGGTGCGGCTGCTCGACTTCGGCCTCGCCCAGTTCGACGAGGCGGAGACGCTGACCGCGGTCGGCGATGTGCCCGGCACGCTCGCGTACATCTCGCCCGAGCGGCTCCGCGGCCGCGAGGCCTGCGCCGCCAGCGACGTCTGGGCGGTCGGGATCCTGCTCTGGGAGGCGCTCGCGGGGAAGCACCCGTTCTGGGGCATCCCGCTGTCGCAGATGGCCGGCACGATCGAGACCGGGGCGCCGCCGCTCCAGCCCGAGCGGCCCGACCTGCCCAAGCGGCTCCTCACCGCGGTGGGCCACGCGCTCGCGCTCGACCCCGCCAAGCGGCCGCCCGCCGCGGCGCTCGCGAAGGAGCTGCGCGGCGCGCTCACGGGAGCGCGGCGTTCGAAGAAGATCGAAAGTGACACAGTGTCACGAGCCCGGCTCGCCGCGCGGCTCGCCCCCGCAGCGGGGGCGGGGATCGCCGCCGGCGCCGGCGCGGCGATGCTGCCGTTCTACCCCGCGGG
>DATKBA010000080.1:0-2016 GCA_035514455.1 Gaiellaceae bacterium
GGCGGTACGCCTGGTAGTGCGACACGCTCCCGGCAGCGACGCGGCCGTCGAAGGTCGCGTGCAGGTGCTCCATGTGCTCCAGGCCGTTCAAGAGCGGGACCGCCACGCCCTGCGCGACGCTCGCAGGGTCGACGCGCTCGATCGCCTCCTCGAGCGCCGGAGCCTTCACGGTCACCAGGAGGAGGCGCACCGGGGTCTCCAGCCGCTCGCGGACCTCCGGCCGCGCGCTGAGCGTGCCTTCGCGCGACTCGACGCTGAGCCCGGCGAGGGCGATGGGCGCGATCGTCTCGGCCGGCCCGACGCAGATCACGTGGTAGCCGGCGAGGCTCAGCCGCACGGCGAGCGCGCCGCCGACGGCGCCAGGGCCCAGGACCGCGACCGTGCCGCTCACGCCTTCGCGGGATCCACGACGATGTTCACGACCTTGAGATCGGAGTAGACGTCGAGCGCCTCGACCCCCGCTTCGCGCCATCCGGTCCCCGACTGCTTCACGCCGCCGAAGCCCATGTGCGGCTCCGAGCCGTGCGTCCCACCGTTCACGACGACCACTCCGGCCTGGGCCTTCTCCGCGAAGCGCAGCGCCCGGTGGACGCTGGCCGTGTGGATGGCCGCGGTGAGCCCGTACGGGGAGTCGTTCACGAGCGCGACGGCGTGGTCGAAGTCGCGAGCGCGCAGGAGCAGGGTCACCGGCCCGAAGAGCTCGGTGCGCGCGATGTCGGAGCCGGGTGCCGCACCCGCGACCACGGTAGGAGTGAGATACCAGCCGGGCCGGTCGGGACGCGTGCCGCCGCAGAGGATCTCGGCCCCCTGCTCGACCGCCCGCGCGAGCGCGCTGACCACCCGCTCGAGGCTCGCCTCGCTGATCAGCGGCTCCGGCTCGAGCTCGCTCGTGGCCTCGACGAGCTGCTCGCGAAACGCCTCGTAGACGCCGTCGAGCACGACGAGCCGGCTCGCCGCAGCACAGCGCTGGCCGGCGTTCGAGAATGCGGAGGCTGTCGCCCACCGCACCGCGCCGCCGAGGTCGGCGTCGTCGCAGACGACGAGGGCGTTCTTGCCGCCGAGCTCGAGGCACGCCTTGGCGAGCCGGCGACCCGCCGTCTCGTTGATCCAGCGACCGGTCACGGCCGAGCCCGTGAAGCTCACGAGGTCGACGTCCTCGTGCTCGACGAGCGCCGCGCCGGCTTCTGCACCCAGGCCCTGGGTCACGTTCAGCACGCCGGGCGGCACGCCGGCCTCGAGCGCGAGCTCCGCGAACCGGAGCGCGGACGCGGGCGTGTGCTCCGACGGCTTGACGACCGCGGCGTTCCCGCAGAGCAGCGCCGGGAACGCCTTCCATGCGACGTTCGGGAGCGGCGTGTTGAAGCTCGTGATCAGCGCGGCGACGCCGAGCGGTTGGCGGACCGTGAGCACCGTCCGGTGCGCCATGCTCGCCGTGAGCGTACGGCCGTACGAGCGCCTTCCCTCGCCCGCGACGAAGAAGCCCATCTCCGCCGCCGCGTCCGCCTCGCCCAACGCCAGCTCGAGCGGCTTCCCGGTCTCCTCGACGACCGTCTCGGCCAGCTCCTCGCGACGCTCGTGCAGGAGGAGGGCCAGCTGCCGGACGACGTCGCCCCGCTCGACGGGCGTCCGCTCGGCCCACGCCGACTGCGCGTCGCCGGCGCTCGCGACCGCGCGGTCGACGTCCTCCGCGCTGGAGCGGGCGACGCGGCAGAGGTGGGAGCCGTCCGCGGGCCGGAGCTTGTCCAGCCACTCGCCGGACGCGGGCGGCTCGAGCCGCCCGGCGACGAGGTTCTCGATGTCGGCGGGGATCACCAGGCGGACCAGCCGCCGTCCACGACGACGTTCGAGCCGGTCACGTACGAGGACGCGTCCGAGGCGAGGAAGACGAGCGCGCCGAGGGCCTCCTCCGCGCGCAGCATGCGGCCCATCGGCGCGCGCGCCTCGTATGCCTCGAGGAACTCGGCGGGCTGGTCGTTCCACACACCGGCGAGCGTGAGCGTGTTCACACGCACGCCC
>DATKBA010000081.1:0-28192 GCA_035514455.1 Gaiellaceae bacterium
CATGGGCCCGAGCTCGGCCGGCGCGGTCGGCTGGATGCAGTTCATGCCCGACACCTGGCTGCGCTGGGGGATGGACGGGAGCGGCGACGGCATCGCCGACCCGTGGAACCCCGAGGACGCCGTCTTCGCCGCCGCGCGCTACCTCGCCGCCGCCGACGGTCGCACGGACATCTCGCGCGCGATCTTCGCCTACAACCACGCGCAGTGGTACGTCGACGACGTGCTCCAGCTCGCCGCTCTCTTCGGCGGCGGCGCGGGCGCCGATGCCGTCTTCACGCTCGACCGGATGGCGATCGCGATCGAGGAGTCGCAGCAGCAGGTGGCTTCGCTGAGCGAGCAGCTCGCAGCCGTCGAGACGCGCGTCGCCGAGCTGGCCCCGGTCGCCGCCGCGCTCGCCGCGCGCGCGGACGACCTCGAGCTGCTGCTCTCCGACCGGCTCGCCGCCGAGCAGGACGCTTTCGGCGCCGACCAGGAGCTGCTCGCCGCGACGGCCGACGCCGAGCGCCTGCGCGCGGAGCTCGAGGCCGCCGAGGCGGGCCTCGAGGCGGCGCGGAGCGGCGTCCACACGTCCTCCTTCCTTCCCGCGGCCGCAGGGATGCTCGGAATGCCGACGCGGGCCGACGGCTATGTCTTCCCGGTCGGCGGCGGCGCCGGCGCCGTCTCGGTCGGGCGCGACCACCACGACTACCCGGCGGCGGACATCGCCGCGGCGATGGGTGCCCCCGTCTTCGTGCTCGCCGACGCGATGGTGCTGAACGTCGTCGACGACGCGCGCTGCGGCATCGGCTTCACGCTCCGCACGCTCGACGGGCTCGAGTGGGTCTACTGCCATCTCTCCCACCGCGACGGCTCGGTCCAGGCGGGGATGCTGCTCCCTGCCGGGCACTGGGCCGGCCTGGTCGGCTCGACCGGCCACTCGACCGGCCCGCACCTCCACCTCGGCCTGCGTCCGGCGCGCTACCCGCAGGAGATGCCGTGGTTCCAGGAGTACGCGGGAAGCGCCTTCACCTGGCAGGAGGCCGCAACCGTGCCCGTGGCCCGGACGGCGCCGGTCTTCAGCATCGTCCCCTCCGGGGAGCCCGCGGAAGAGATCGTCGAATTCACGCTCGCGGGGGGTTGAGTTCGTGCCTCCTCCTGCCGAAAGACCAGATATGACTGCGGGTGTCATCGGTCGTCTGCCGCGCGTTGCGCTGATCGCGTGCGCGATCGGCCTCGTCTCGGCCACGATCACGTTCGCCGCTTCCTCGACGCTCTCGTCGCCGACCGCGCCCGCCGCGACACCCGAGGTCGTCGCGCCGGAGCCGCTCGTCGTCCCGGACGTGCGCAAGCAGGCCTACGTGTTCGCCAAGGGCTCGCTCGAGCAGGAGGGCTTCGCCTGGCGCGTCGAAGGCGCCGTGCCCGGCTACGCCGCCAACGTCGTCGTCTCGCAGACGCCCGCTCCCGGCGCCGAGGTCGTGCCCGACGGAGCCCCGATCGTCGTCCTCCGGCTCAGCCGCAACCCGGCTTACAAGCAGGAGGGCACCCCCGAGAACGTCGCGCCCTATCCCGGCAAGCCCGCCCGCCTCGTCGGCGCGGCGAAGCCGCCCGCGAAGAAGCCCGCGAAGGCGATCGCGGCCGCGGCCGCGCCGAAGCCCGCCGCATCCGCGAAGAAGCCCGCGGCCAAGCCCACCGCGCGCAAGCCCGCCTTCGCCGTCGCCGGCGCTCCGAAGGAGCCCGCGGACGAGATCCTGCTCAGCGCCCGCGCGAAGCAGCTCGCCGCCTGGGTCGAGGCCCACCCGCGGCCGACGTCGGCGAACGTGAACCACTGGCTCTACCAGCACAACTGGATCGTCACGGGCGCCCGCTTCGGCTGGGCGGAGGGCGCGGCCGCGCTGCGCACCCTCGTCGCGGTCGACGCGCGCGTCCAGGAGCTCTGGGGCGTCGGCGGCAAGAGCGCCCAGGTCGCCCGGAGCGCCCTCGCCGAGGTGGAGGCGAGGTCGGGTTGAGCCGGGTGCGTGCGCGCCTCCTGCGCGACCAGCGCGGCTACAGCCTCGTCGAGCTCCTGATCTCGATGACGATCCTCGCCGGGGTCATGACCTCGATCAGCATCCTCCTCGTCAGCGCCACGAACTCCGAGGTCGACATGAATCAGCGCTTCCAGGCGCAGACCCAGGCGCGCCTCGGGCTCGACCGCCTGCGGCGCGAGGCCCACTGCGCGATCTCGGTCTCCCCGAGCGGCCCCGCCGCCTCGGTGACCCTCTCGATCCCGGACACGTGCCCGACCTCGGAGGGGAACACGGCGATCACCTGGTGCACCGTGGCGAACGGCACCGGCCGCTGGGATCTCTGGCGCTACCCGGGGACGTCCTGCTCCGGCACCGGGAAGAAGTTCGCGGACCATCTGACCGAGTCGGCGATCTTCGCCTACACGCCGCAGAACACGGACAAGCTGGCGACGCTCAACGTCCGGCTCCCGGTCAACGTCAAGCCCGCCGAGACGACCTTCCTCTACACCCTGGACGACGACATCGTGCTGCGGAACAGCACCCGCTCGTGAACCGCCGCCTGCGCCTCCGCGACGAGGGGGGCTTCAGCCTCGTCTTCACGCTGCTCACGCTCCTCGTCACGAGCGTGACCCTGACCACGGCGATCCAGTACACGACGTCCAACTCGAACAACGCCGGCCGCTCCAAGGCGGACCAGATCGCCTACGCGCTCGCCGAGGCGGGCCTCGCCAACGGCGCTGCGACGCTCTCGAAGCCGGAGAACGACGCCCTCGACCAGGGCACGCTCCCGAGCTCGGAGCCCGACGAGGCCAACCCCGACCACGCCGACTACATCCTCGCGTATGAGGGCGGCACGGTGAAGTACTGGGGCGTTTTGACGGGAAGCCAGTGGCTGGTCCACGGCCTCGGGATCGTTCGGGACCCGACCGGGAAGACGGGCGATGTCCGGCGTGAGGTCACCTCCACGATCAAGGTCCAGCCCTCGCTCGAGCAGGACCTGAACAACAACGCCTGGAACTACTTCTTCGCGAAGAACACGGCCAGCGCGTGCGATGTGACCTTCGAGAACGCCGTCACGGTCGACGTCTCGCTCTTCATCCTCGGTGACCTCTGCTTCCTCAACTCGGCCGCGGTGGTCAAGGCCGCCGCCCCGGAGACGACGAACGTCTACGTCGGCGAGCACGTCCACTTCGGGGGCACCGGCGAGATCGGAGCGTCGGCGAGCAAGATCAACGAGGCGCACATCGTCGGCGGCTGTCGTGTCGGCGGCGTCGCCCCGGGCACGTCCGGCGAGACGTGGACGACGCCGTGCACGAGCGCCACGCGCGTCCACGCCGACACGATCACGAACGCGGCGCTCAGCGGCACCGGGCCGGTCGCGGACTTCGACTTCTGGTACACGAACGCGAAGCCGGGGCCGAACCAGGTCTGCACGACGTCCTCGAACTTCAGCGCGACGACCTTCGAGTCGTCCGGCTCGACGACGAGGGACAACAGCGCGGCGACGTTCAACCTGACGCCGAGCTCGAGCTACAGCTGCAGGTACTACGACGTCGCGCCGAACGAGACCGACCTGCTCGGGGAGCTTTCGTGGAACAACTCGACCAAGGTGCTCTCCGTCAGGGGAGTGATCTACATCGACGGCTCGGCGTACATCTCGAACAACACCGTCAACCGCTACGAGGGGCTCGCCACGCTCTACCTCTCGGGCACGTTCAAGATCGACGGCAACGCGCAGCTCTGCGGTGCGATCGTGGACGGCAACTGCGACTTCGGCGCCTGGGACCCGAACCAGAACAACCTCGGCATCGTGGCCGACGGCCAGGACGCCCAGGGGTACGGCGTGCTGCTGCAGAACTCCGCGCGCTACCAGGGCAGCATCTATGCGACCCACGCGGTCCTGCTCGAGAACCAGACCCAGTACGACGGCCCGCTCGTCGCCGGCACGTTCAAGCTCGAGAACAACATCGTCGCGAACGAGTTCCCGACGATCACCACGGTGCCGGTCGGCTGGCCGGGCAACCCGACGGTGTACGCCGAGCCGCAGCCGCCCCAGAACTACTCCGGCTAGTAGGAGGGTTTGGCGAATACTAGGCCCCTCGGGTCACCCGACCGGGGGATTTTCGCCTGCAAGCGCGCAGGTTTACTGCGACTGGGTGGTCTTCACCTCTGCGGCTCGTCGTTCGATCAGAAGAGAGGTTGCCGCAGTGGTTCGAGGGCTCGTTGGACAGATCCGGGGACTCCGCGCACGCCTCGCCGGCGAGGCGGGCATCGCGCTGCCCTTCGCGCTCGTGACCGTGCTCGCGACGGGCACGCTCGCATCGAGCGCGATCGCGTACTCGAGCTGGAACTACGGCTCCGCCAAGCGCAGCGACGCCGAGCTGCAGGCGCTCCGGCTGGCCGAGGCGGGCCTCAACTACGCCTACTCCACGCTCTACAACTCGGGCACGCCGACGATGGACGGCGCCGTCCCGCCGCGCACGGTCACGCTCGAGACCGGCGACGCCACCTACTACGGCACCCTGACCGGGAACACCTGGAAGCTCGTCGGGATCGGCACCGTGCGCAACCCGACCGGGCCGGGCAGCGCTCCCGTCGTCCGCACCGTCAGCGGCCGGGCCTCGCTCGGCTCCGCCCGGCGCGGCACCGCGAACAACGCCGTCTGGAACTACGTCTACGTCGACGACCCCACGGTCACGACGACGCTCGGGAACTCCGTCCACGTGAACATCCCGCTCTACGTCCGCGGCGACCTGATCGTCCAGAACACGGCGCAGGTCTCGAGCTACGCGCTCCAGGTCGGCGGCACGGTCGAGTTCCGCAACTCGGGGACGGTCGGCACGGCCGAGGCGCCAATCCACGAGGCGCACATCGGCGGCGGCTGCCGCGTCGGCAGCAGCGGCCCGTTCACCACGCCCTGCACGCCGGACACGCGCGTGCACGCGACGATCTCGGACGGCACGCCGACCGAGTTCGTCAAGCCGGAGGCCGATTTCGCCGGCTGGTACTACAACGCCGAGCCCGGCCCGCGCCATTCCTGCACGGTCGGCAGCTTCCCGGGCGGCTTCGACAACGACTCGGTGCCGAACAACAGCCGCGCCGTCGTCGATCTGGCGCCGTCGACGGGCTACGACTGCCGCGTGTACGACACCGCCGGCAACCTGGTCGGGCAGCTCACCTGGGAGCCGGGCACGAGCAGCACGCCGGGCACGCTGACGATGGCCGGGACGATCTACTTCGACGGCCCGATCGAGTTCCGCCAGTACAACAACGCCGTCTACCGCGGACGCGCGACGATCTACTCGTCGGGCGACATCACGTTCGCGAACCAGACCACCCTCTGCGGCGACCCGGAGTGCGACGCCGACTGGGACCCCCAGGAGAACCTGCTCGCGTTCGTCTCTGGGGGCGACGTCCACGTCGGCCAGCAGTCCCAGTTCCAGGGCGCGATCTACGCGGTCGGCGCCTACACCGAGGCGAACAACTCGACGTTCTGGGGGCCGATCATCGCGAACACCGTCACGCTCTCGAACTCAACTACCAACCACTACGTGCCGATAGGAACCCTGATGCCGGGTATGCCTGCCTCCTACGAGGACGTCGTGACGATCACCAACGAGCCCGGCAGCTGGGGCTAGTGAGCCTCGCCCTGGCCGCGGCGGCATTCGTGCCCGGCCTCGCGATCGGCAGCTTCCTGAACGTCGTCGCCGCGCGCGTGCCGCTGAAGCGCTCGATCGTCAGCCCCGGATCGGCCTGCATGAGCTGCGGGCACGAGCTCGCCTGGTACGAAAACGTGCCGGTGCTCTCGTGGCTCGCGCTGCGCGGCCGCTGCCGCGGCTGCGGCGCGCGGATCGGCGTCGTCTACCCGGCGGTCGAGCTCGCGACCGCGCTCCTCGTCGCCGGCTCGTTCCTCGCCTTCGGCTGGTCGGGCACGTCGTTCGTCGCGGCGTTCTTCTGCGCGACCCTCGTCACCGTCTCCGCCACCGACCTCTCGCACCGGATCGTCCCCAACGTCGTCGTCCTGCCCGCAGCGGCGATCGTCCTCGTCGCGATGACCGTGCTCCACCCGAGCGCGGAGTGGGCGCTGGGCGCGTTCGGCGCCTCGCTCTTCCTCTTCCTGGCCGCGCTCGCGTACCCGAAG
The DNA here is from genome assembly GCA_035514455.1 of Gaiellaceae bacterium. Taxonomy (GTDB): domain Bacteria; phylum Actinomycetota; class Thermoleophilia; order Gaiellales; family Gaiellaceae; genus Gaiellasilicea. Next base: position 6,127 of record DATKBA010000081.1, read on the forward strand.
GGGATGGGCATGGGGGACGTCAAGCTCGCCCTCCTGCTCGGCGCGATGCTGGGCCGCACGGTTCCCGTGGCGCTGATGGTCGGGATGGTGGCCGCCCTCGTCCCCTCGCTCGTGCTCTTCGCGCGCCACGGCCGCGCGGCGAGGAAGATGGCGATCCCGTTCGCGCCCTTCCTCGCGCTCGGCGGCGTCGTCGCCCTCTTCGCCGGCGACGAGCTGCTCGACGCGTACCTGACGCTCTTCTAGCCCCCTCTAGCCCGATCGAGGGATCCGGCGAGGGGTTCGCGGCGCCGGCGCGAAGCTTTGCAACCCCTGGCGCAAGCGGTCAAGCAACGGGGCGCCGCTGCCGATAACTCGAACGAGGGATATGGACTCAGAGCGTCCACCGAATCTGCGTACCGTCGGCTCGGCCGGCGACCAGGCCGCCGACACCGGCGCGCAGCCGCTTGCCTCGGGGATGGCCGTCAACACGCTCGCCGAGCTCGTCGTCGACCTCCTCTCCGCCACCGGCCTCGTCGCGCCTGACAAGCTCGCGCTCGTGCGGGGGCGCGCCGGCCAGGGCTCGCTCGCCCAGGCGATCGTCGACGAAGGGGTCGCACCGCCCGAGGGGATCGCGCGCTCCCTCGCCGTCCGCTACCAGGTCGCGCTCGTCGACCTCGCGCTCGCGGGCGTCGAGAAGGACGCCGCCGAGCAGATCCCGCTGCACGTGCTCGAGCGCGTCGTCGCGATCCCGTACGCGCTCGACGACGGGACGCTCCGTGTCGCGGTTGCGGACCCGGGCAACCTGCACGGCATCGACGAGCTCCGGCTCGCCACCCGCTTCCCGCTCGACCTCGGCGTCGCCTCGAGCGAGGACATCCTCGTCGAGCTGCGCCGCCTCTCGCGCGCGTCTGAGGCCTTCGGCACCCGCGCCGTGCTCGAGGAGGTCGACGCCGACCTCAGCACCTCCGAGCAGGAGGAGGCCGACGATCTCGAGGCCGACGACGGCATCTCCGACGCGCCGCTCGTCCGCCTCGTCAACTCCGTCATCTTCCAGGCCGCCGAGGACGGCGCCTCCGACGTCCACTTCGAGCCGCAGGAGGATGCGCTCGTCGTCCGCTTCCGGGTCGACGGCGTCCTCCAGGAGGTGCAGCGGATCCCCAAGCGGATGACGCCGGGCGTGACCACCCGCCTGAAGGTGCTCGCGAAGCTCGACATCGCCGAGCGGCGCAAGCCGCAGGACGGCCGCATCTCGCTGAACGCCGCCGCCGCCGGGCGCATGCTGGACATCCGCGTCGCCACCCTGCCGACGGTCGAGGGCGAGAAGGTCGTCATGCGCCTCCTCGACAAGTCGAAGCGGGCACCGACGCTGGAGGAGCTCGGGCTGTCCGACGACATGCGGGCGAGGATCGCCGAGATCATCTCCAAGCCGACCGGCTCGCTGCTCGTCACGGGGCCGACCGGCTCGGGTAAGTCGACGACGCTCTACGCGGGCCTGACCACGATCAACCGGCCCGAGATCAACATCATTACCGTCGAGGATCCGGTCGAGTACCGGCTCGCGGGCGTCAACCAGGTGCAGATCAACCAGCGCGCCGGGCTCACCTTCGCGAGCGCGCTCCGCTCGATCCTGCGTTCCGACCCCGACGTCGTGATGGTGGGGGAGATCCGCGACGGCGAGACCGCGAAGATCTCGATCGAGGCCGCCCTCACCGGTCACTTCGTGCTCTCGACCCTGCACACGAACGACGCCCCGTCGACGGTCACGCGCCTCAGCGAGATGGGCGTCGAGCCGTTCCTCACCGGCGCGGCCGTCACGGGCGTGCTCGCACAGCGGCTCGCCCGCAAGCTCTGCTCGCACTGCTGCGAGATGTACCAGCCCTCCGTCGAGGAGCTGCTCCAGTCGCGCATCGCGCCCGACGTGGCGATGGCGTCGGACGGGATGGCCTTCTACCGCAAGAAGGGCTGCCCCCGCTGCAACCAGACCGGCTACAAGGGCCGCGTCGGCATCTACCAGCTGCTGACGATGACCGAGTCGATCGCGCAGCTCGCCGTCGCGCGCTCGAGCCGCGACGAGATCGAGCGGGCGGCGATGGAGGCCGGGATGCGCTCGCTCTGGGACGACGGCCTCGCGAAGGTCGCCGCGGGCTTGACGTCGATCGAAGAGCTCACCCGCATGCTGGTCTAGCAGGCCGCGGGGTCGTCGACGAGCCTCGGCGTGCCGGCGCGAAGGCCGACGAGGGTTCCGTGGACGAGCGCGCCGGCGCCCGTGGTGAACGCCACCTTCCACAGGCCCGCCGCGCAGACGGGGATCGCGACGAGCTGCGGCGTGCCGGGCTCGATCGTACGCTCGAACGTGCTCTCATCCGGGAGCTTCACCTGAAAGTCGATCGGGTCCGCGCCGCCCGCGACGGAGAGCTCGAGCTCGAGGCGGGCCGCGAGCCGTCCGCCGGCCGTCTCCGGCCAGGCGCGGATGGCGCCCTCGGCGGCGAGCAGGCCGCTGTAGTAGCGGCCGACGAGCAACAGCTCGAGCTGCGGCGGCGTTGCGGTCCGCCACAGCGTCTTCGTCGGTCCCGCCGTCACGAACTCGGCGTCGCGGAGAACCATCGTCGAGCCGTGGCCGTCGGCGAGCACGAGCCCCGCGGGCACGTGGAGCCGGCCGGCGCCGTCCGCTGCCGCGTCGGGCGCAGCGAAGGCGTCGGGCCGCTCGGCGCCGTCCAGGAGGGCGAGCCGGTCGACCGAGCGGTTCCAGAAGAGCGTCGTGTGCACGTCGGCGCGCGCCGAGCGGGGCGCGAGCACGAGCGTGACCGGGCCGTCAGCGGCGGCGTCGACCCAGCCGGGGTCGGGCGGGAGGTAGGCCACCCGAAGCGTCGCCCGCGACGTCTGGTAGTGCGCGAACGCGCCGGCGGTGATCGCCGCTGCGACCGCGCCGGCCAGTCCGAGCGAGACCGCGGAGGCGTGGCGGGGCAGCAACCGGGCGAGGGCAAGGGCGACGGCCGACAGCATCGCCGCTCCGGCCGCGAATACGAGCGACGCGAGGCCGACGTCACCGATCTGGTGCTCGAGCTGGCGCAAGGCAACGAGCACGTGCGACTGGCCGCTGCCACCGCCGGCGGCATATCCGGCCAACGGAACGGCTGCGGCCGCGGTCACGAGGGCGGCCGCGAGCAGAGCATGTGCGCGCAGGTTGGGCCAGCCTCGACTCGCGTAGAGGGCAAAGAGGCAGATGAGCAGCGGCAGCGCGTAGATGGCGTACCGCTCCTGGACGTCCCCGACGTCGCCGACGACGGCCGTCTGGAGCAGCAGGAGCGCGATCTGCGCCAGCGCGAAGGCGCCGAAGGCGTGCTCGGCGCGGCTCCGCGGCCGCGCGAGCGCGAGCGCGAGCCCGAGCAAGGCGCCCGGCACGATCACCCAGCCGGCTGCGTACGCGAGCACGAGCGCGTTCGGACCGATCGCCCGGACGGCGGGGCCGACGTCGACCCGGTAGGCCGCGAGGTCGCCGTACAGGCCGATTCTCCCCGTCAGCCCGGCGCCGAGTCCCGCGGCCAGCATCCCGAGCGTGGCGCCGCAGACGAGCCATTGCTCCCGCACGGCGGCCCGCACCCTCCGCTCCCGCACGCCGCCGGCGAGCACCGCCGCCAGGTAGCAGAGCGGGATCACCGCGAGCTGAAGGCGCGTGAGCGCGGCGAGCCCGGCGAACGCGACCGCAGCGACCTGGAAACGGACGAGCGGCCGCTCGAGCACAGCGACGACACTCGCCGCCGCTGCGAGCGCGAGCGTGTAGGCGAGCGGCTCGGCCAGCACCGTCGACGAGTAGAGGAGGTCCGGCAGGACGACGGCGAGCGCGGCCGCGGCGACTGCGAGCCGGTCGCCCACCTGCAGGCGCCGCGCGAGCAGGAACACCGGGACGGCGGCGAGCGACATCGCGACCGCGTTGAACGTCTGAATCGACCGGTACGCGAGGTCGACGGAGTCCCAGAGCCACGCCGGCGCCGTCACGAGCGGGTAGAGGATCGGGAGGAAGCCGCCGCCCCCACGGACGAGCGGTGCGCCTGTCTCGAGCAGCGACCGTCCGAGCTCGGCATACATGTATTCATCCGGGAAGTAGCCCGGCGTCGGCCGTCGCCAGGCGAGCACGGCGTGGACCACGCTCGAGAGGGCGACCACCGCCGCAACCGCGAACGGTGCTGTTGCGACACGCGGTAGCACGCGGGCGTAGGACGGCGGCGCGGCCACGTCCATGGAGGCGTCTACTGAGCCTGGACGTCGCAGCCGAGGACCATGAGGGCCTCGACCGCCTCGGTGACGAACTGGGTCGCCTGGGCGGCGTTCGCGAACGTGTAGGGGCCGGGGCGGACCGGGTCGGCGCCGCTCTGGCCGTCGGCCGGGAAGACCTCCGCCTCGACCACGCAGGAGTCGCCGTGGTCGACGGCGCGGAGCACCGCGACCGAGCGGCCCTCCTTGCGCGCGTGCCGGACGAACAGCTCCGTCTGCGCGGCGGCGGTCACGACGCTGCGTTGGCGGCGGCCTGGGCGACCGTCTCGCGGTCGACGAAGCCTGCAAGCTCGAGCGCGACCTCGCCCGACCGCTTCACGACGAGCACGCTCGGATCCTGGACGGACTCGAGCTTGTTCAGCAGCGCGCGCGCCACGTCCTCGTTCAAGACGTTGAGGGCGAGGAAGCCTGCGCCGCCCAGCTTCGCGCCCGCCTGGGCCTCGGCCGCGGCGAGCTCGTCCACGCGTGCCCCCGGGACGACCAGGGAGACGACGACGACCTCGTGACGGCGCAGCGCCCGGTCGACCGACACGGGGAACCCGGTCGGCGGGACGACGGGATTGAGCGGCTTCGGCGCGGCTGCCGGCTTCGCGGCCGGCTTGACGACCGGAGCGCTCGCGGCCGCCTTGGCGGGCTGTGCCACGGCTGCCTTCGCGGGCTTCGCGGCCGGCAACGGGATCGCGACGGGCTCGGTGCTCGGGCCCATCGTCCGCAGCGCCAGCATGCCGCCGACACCGACGAGGACGAGCACGAGCGCGAGGATCCGGACGGGCGGGCTGATCTTCTCCATCACGCTCTCCTTATCGGCAGGGGGCGTCGCGATCTGAAGCCGGAAAACGACGGAGGGCGCGGTCTCCCGCGCCCTCCGTCTCACATCAGGTCAGCTCGGGTTACGAGCAGCTGCCCTGCGTCACGACGCCGTTCGTCAGCGTCGCGCTGCCGAGGGCGTAGTAGTGCTCCTGCGCGGAGCCGGCGACGCCGGTCTCGACGCAGTAGCCGTTCGTCGCGAGAGCCTCGAAGCGGAGGCTCGGCGAGATGCCGGCGTCGATCGTACGCAGCTCGGCGAGCGTCATGCCCTGGTAGCCGCTCGTGGCGGACAGACCGTCGGCGTCGGCGGAGGTGCCGATGTTGTCCGACGAGAACGTCTCGATCGCCGGGATCGCGGCGCGGATGTTGGCCTGGTTGGCCGACACCGTGGCCCGCTCGCGGAAGCCGAGGTACGACGGCACCGCAATCGCGAGCAGGATGCCGATGATGATGATGACGACGAGAAGCTCGATCAGGGTGAACCCCTGCTCGTCCTTCGCGTCGAGGCGCTTGCGCAGCGCTGTAAGCATTGGTGTGTCTCCTTCCGAGGGGACGGTCAGTGCTGTGGTTGCCCCGACATCGGCCGCGCACCCCCCGCAATTGACCCCCCGAACGAGTGAACAGTCACCCACGGCATCCCCCACGGTGGGTGAGTCGGGCGTCCGGTGGAAGAAGGAACACGCGCGCGTGCGCGAGGCCGGCGATCCCTCACTCAAGTTACCCCGGAGGACTGCCGATAGCCCGGTCGTGAGCGGCACGCCGACCCCTGGAACCCCTGGGCTGCACTCGATCGACGACCTCCTCGAGCGGATGGTCGCCGCCGGTGCGTCCGATCTCCACCTGACGGTGGGGACACCGCCGGCGATCCGTGTCCGCGGTGAGCTCGAGCGCCTCGAGGGCGCTCCGGTGCTCACTCCCGAGGTGACGCAGCAGCTCCTCTACCGCATCCTCTCGACGGAGCAGCAGAAGCGGCTCGAGCTCAAGCGCCAGATTGACTTGTCACACTCGATTCCCGGTCTCGCGCGCTTCCGCGTCAACGTCTACTTCCAGCGCGAGGCGCTCGGTGGTGCCTTCCGCGTCATCCCGGAAGAGCTCAAGACGCTCGAGGAGCTCGGCCTGCCAGCCTCGCTCGCCGAGCTCGCGATGCAGCCCCGGGGGCTCGTCCTCGTCACCGGCCCGACCGGCTCGGGGAAGTCGACGACGCTCGCGGCCATGATCGACGAGGTCAACCGCAACCGCACCGACCACATCCTCACGATCGAGGACCCGATCGAGTTCGTGCACCGGCACAAGCGCTGCATCGTCAACCAGCGCGAGATCGGCGTCGACGCGACCAGCTTCGCCGAAGCGCTCCGCGCCGCGCTCCGCCAGGACCCCGACGTGATCCTCGTCGGCGAGATGCGCGACCTCGAGACGATCGGCACCGCGCTGACCGCCGCGGAGACCGGCCACCTCGTGCTCGGCACCCTGCACACGCAGAGCGCCCCGGGCACGGTCGACCGGATCATCGACGTCTTTCCGGCCGAGCAGCAGGAGCAGGTCCGGATCATGCTCGCCGGCTCGTTGCAGGGCATCGTCACGCAGGCACTGGTCCCCACCGCGGACGGCCAGGGGCGCGTCGCGGCGCTCGAGATCCTGCTCCCCGACGACGCAACCCGGAACCTGATCCGCCAGGGGAAGGTGGAGCAGGTCTACTCGATCATGCAGACCGCAACCGGCCGCGGGATGATGACGATGGAGCAGTCGCTGGCGAACCTCGTCCTGCGCCGCACGATCACGCGGCAGGCGGCTCTCGCAGTCTCGAGCCGCGTCGACCAGCTCGACGGCCTGCTCGAGCGGGCCGGTTTCATCGACGAGATGACCGAACCCGTCCACGGCGGTTTGAGGGTCGCTGGGAGCTGACGATGGCAAGCGACGAGAAGCCCACCTCGATCTGGAAGAAGGAGCTCTCGTTCCGGCGCAAGTCGGACGCGGAGCAGGCCGCCGACTCCGGCGCCGCCGGCGACTCCGGCTCGATCTGGAAGAAGGAGATCTCGCTGCGCAGGCAGGCCAAGGCCGACCTGGTTGCCGAGACGCCCGCCGAGCCCGAGCAGGCCCTGATCCCCGAGCCCCTGCTCGAGGCGGCGCTCGAGGCGCTCGTCCCCGAGCCCGTCGCGGCCGCACCCCCGCATCCGCCCGAGCCCGCGATCGAGCACGACTGGCTGACGAAGCCGCTCGAGGAGGTCTCCGAGCCGCCCGCGGAGCCCGTCTCGCCGGTCGCGCTCGTCCAGCCCCTGCCCGAGGAGCCCGCCACGGTCGCCCTCCCCGAGTCCGAGCTCGACCTCGATCTCGACCTGCCCGTCGCCGCTCTGCCCGACCTGCCGGTTCTCGAGCCCGAGCCGGAGCCCGCTCCGGCGCCGGTCGAGGCGACCGCCGAGGCGAAGGTGCCCTTCTACAAGAAGGAGCTCTCGCTCAAGCGCACGCCCAAGGCGGCCAAGCCGCCGAAGGCCGTGAAGCCGGCCAAGCCGGCGAAGGCGGCCAAGGCGGAGGAGCCGTCCGAGGACGGCGACCGCGTGCCCTTCTACAAGCGGGACCTCTCGCTCAAGCGCAGCCCGAAGCAGTGGGATGCAGCCGAGCCCGCCGCCGAGGCGAAGCCGAAGCTCGCCCGCCTGCCCCGCCCGAGGCCGTCGCTGCCCACGCTGCCGGCCCTGCCCTCGTTCGGGCGCGGCGGCGGCAACGGGAAGAAGATCGTGGGGCTGAAGATCGGCGGCTCCCAGATCGCGGCCGCGCGGATCGTCAACGGCGCCGAGCCCGAGCTCCTGCAGGCCGTCCGCGAGCCGCTCGAGCACGGGATCGTCGTCGGCGGCGAGCTGCGCGACCCCGAGGCGCTCGCGCTCGCCCTCAAGGCCTTTTTCGCCCGGCACAAGCTGCCCAAGCGCGGCATCCGCCTCGGGATCGCGAACAACCGCATCGGCGTCCGCACCTTCGAGGTGACGGGGATCGCCGACCCGAAGCAGCTCGCGAACGCGATCCGTTTTCGTGCCCAGGAGGTGCTGCCGATCCCGATCGAGGAGGCCGTGCTCGACTACCAGGTGCTGGCGGAAGGGACGTCCGAGGACGGGCAGCCGTTCTGCCGCGTGCTCCTCGTCGTCGCCTACCGCGAGCTCGTCGACCGCTACGTCTACGCCTGCCGCAGGGCCGGCCTCCAGATCGTCGGGATCGACCTCGAGGCGTTCGCGCTCCTGCGCGCGATCGCAGAGCCGCACGATCCCGTCCCCGGTTCCGAGCGCGGCGCGCTCGTCGCCGTCGCGGTCGGGCACGAGCGCTCCACCTTCGCCGTCTCCGACGGCCGCGTCTGCGAGTTCACGCGCGTGCTCGAGTGGGGCGGTTGGGCGCTCAACGTCGCGATCGCGCGCGTGCTCGACATGGCGCCGAGCGAGGTCGAGCCGGTCAAGCGGGCGCTCTCGTTCGCGGGCGCCGAGCACGTGCCGGACGGCTTCACCGAGGAGCAGCTCGCGACCGCGCGGGAGGCTGCGAGGAAGCAGCTGCAGACCTTCGCGCGGGAGCTCGTCTCCTCGCTCCAGTTCTACCAGAACCAGCCCGCGTCCCTGAGCATCGGCGAGATCGTCCTCACGGGCGGCACCGCCCACCTGCCCGGGCTCGGGACGGAGCTCGAGCGGCTGATCGGCGTGCCCGTCCGGATCGCCGACCCGCTCGCACGCGTCAAGGTGTCGAAGCGGGTCGCGGAGCGCGAGCAGGTCGGCTCGCTCGCCGTCGCGATCGGCCTGGGGATCGAGGACTAGCAAGTGGCCCGCCTCGCAACAGATAGTGCGCCTCTGACACGCGATCTGCGGCGCGATGCCGCGTCCTCAGTCGCGTCCATGCCTTCAGGCATGAACGCTCCCTGCGTCCTTGCCTCGCTTGCAGCTCACGTGCCAGAGACGCGAATCCGTCACGAGGCGGGCCACTGATGCGCGCCGTCAACCTCCTCCCACGCGACGAACCCAAGAAGAGCTTCGAGGCGAACCGCGGCGTCGTCTTCGGCGCGGCCGGCGGCGCGGCGCTCGTGACCGCCGCGCTCGTCTCGATGGTGATCAGCTCGGGCGGCGCCGTGGACGGGAAGCGGGCCGAGCTCGACGCGCTGCGCGCGCAGATCGCGGCGATCCCGGTCGCAGAGACCAAGGAGACGACCGACGACTCCGCGCTCGCCGCCGAGAAGGGCGCCCGCGTCGGCGCGCTCTCCGCGGCGCTCGCGGACCGGATCGCCTGGGACCGCGTCCTCCGCCAGGTCTCGCTCGTCCTCCCCGAGGACGTCTGGCTGACGAACCTCTCCGCCCAGGCTCCGGGCGGGGCGGATCCCGTCGCCGGCGCAGCCGCTGCGGGCGCTCCCTTCACCATGACCGGCTCGACGTACTCCCACAACGGCGTCGCGCGCTTCCTCACGCGGCTCTCGGTCGTCCCCGACCTGCAGAACGTTCGGCTCCAGTCGAGCCAGAGCGCGCTCGTCGGCGAGCGCGAGCTCGTCCAGTTCACGATCCTGGCCGACGTCCGCGGGCCCGGCACCGCCGCGGGGGTGGGGTCGTGAAGCTGACGCTGAACGCGCGCACGCTCGGCCTGCTCGCGGCGCTCTTCGTGCTCGTCTACGCCGGCGCCGGCTACTTCATGCTCGTCAGCCCGAAGAAGGGCGAGGCGGCGCGCCTCGACGACGAGATCGCGGCCACGAACGTCGAGCTGATGGCCGCGCGCGCCGCGACCGACGCGCAGGAGGACACGCAGCCGATCGCGGTTGCCGACATCTTCCGGCTCGCGGCGGCGATGCCGAGCACTCCCGACATGGGCGGGATCGTGATCGAGCTCTCCCGGATCGCCGAGGAGACCGGAGTCCGCTTCGAGTCGATCACGCCCCAGTCGTCGTTGCCGCTCGGCGAGTTCCAGGTCGTCCCGATCGAGGTCGCGTTCGACGGCTCTTTCTACGCGCTCTCCGACTTCCTCTTCCGCCTGCGCACGCTCGTGTCCGTGCGGCGCGGCGAGCTGCACGCCTCGGGGCGCCTGTTCTCGGTCGGCCGCGTCGAGTTCTCCGAGTCCGAGCAGGGTTTCCCGCTGCTGTCGGCGTCGCTGAGTCTGAAGGCATATGTCTACGGGACCGACGTCGCCGCGAGCGAGGTGCCCGCGCCGGCGGAGCCGCCCGCCGAAGGCGAGGAACCCGCCGAGGTGCCGCCGCCCGGCGGCGAGGCCGCCGGAGGGACGGGCTGATGGCCAAGCGTGTCGACCCGCTCAAGGCCAAGCAGGCCAAGCAGAAGAAGATCGCGATCGCGGGCGTGCTGCTGCTCGTCGCGCTGCTCGCCGTCCAGGGCCCGAAGACGATGAAGATGCTCCAGGGCCCCCAGCCGGTCGAGGGCCCGACGAACGCGTCGGCCGCCCCGGCCCCAGCGCCCGGCGCCCCGGCCGCGACCACCCCGGCGCCGGCGGGCACGCCGCCCACCGTCGACGTCGCCAGCCTGGCCGACTCGGACGGAGCCCCGGAAGCGGGCGTGGGCCAGCTGCTCAGCTTCGAGCGCTTCGAGAGCAAGGACCCCTTCACCCAGCAGGCGCTGCCCGCGTCTCCGGCCGCGGCGAAGTCGGCCGACCATTCGGACGGTGAGGCGAAGCCCTCCGCCGCCGGCGCGACCGACGGCTCCCCCGCCGAGGGCGAGGCCGACAAGCCCGTGGACGGAGGCTTCACGACCGGCGGGAGCGCTCCGGCGCCGGTCGAGCGCGCCGCCGCCACTTCGATCGCCGTCAACGGCGACGCCGAGGACTTGAAGGTCGAGGCGGAGTTCCCGGTCGACGAGCCGACGTTCGTGCTCGTCTCGATCGCCGAGGACGGCAAATCGGTCGAGATCGGAATCGCCGGCGGCGCGTATGCCGACGGCGACCCGACGCTGAAGCTCGCGTTCGGGAAGAAGGTCACGCTCCAGAACACCGCCGACGGCAGTCGCTACGAGCTCGAGTTGCTCGCCGTCGAGGGCTTTCCCATCCCCAAAAAGGGTTAGTGCCCCCTTGAGGCGAGGTGCCGTCCTGCCGATGACCGGTCTGTGATCTCCCGTCTCCGCACGCAGGAGGGCTTCGGCCTGATCGAGCTGCTCGTCTCGATGGTGATGCTGAACGTCGGCATCCTCGCGATCGTGGCCGCCTTCAACTCGGGCGCGCTCGCGCTGAAGCGGGCCGGGGAGATCTCGACGGCGTCGGTCGTCGCGGACAAGCAGATGGAGCTCTACCGCGCGCTCAAGTACACGCAGCTCGCGCTCGACTCCACGGCCGTGACGACGGCGAACGGCGACACGACCTATCAGTGCGACGTCGCGAACAAGATCGACCCGGCCGGCCCGTGCGGCGGCACCAACCAGCAGACGCAGCTGCAGACGACGTGCGCGACGATGACGCCGCAGTGCAACCCGAGCCAGACCGTGAGCGGCCCCGATCAGCGCTCCTACCGGGTCGACACGTACATCGTCTCCCAGACCCCTCCCGACGGCCGGGCCGTGAAGCTGATCACGATCGTTGTCCGGCGCGGCTCCGACCTGGGCATGCTCGCCCGCGTGTCGTCCTCGTTCGACGAGTCCAGCGGCCTTTAGCTCTCAGAGCTTCATTGCGTTAGAAGCTCTTAGCCTCAAGCGGCCCCGTCCGCCTGCCGATACCAGCTGAGGTATGGCCGCTTACGCGTACAACGCGATCAACTCGCTCGGCGTCGAGTCGCTGGGCGAGGTGCACGCGCCCGATTCGTCCTCCGCCCGCGAGCAGCTGCGCATCCGCGGGCTGCTGGCGACGAGGATCGAGGAGCTGCCGTCCGCGGGCGAGGACTCGGCCCGGACGGCGTTCAAGAAGATCAAGCCGAAGTCGCTCCAGATCTTCTCGCGCCAGTTCGCGACGATGATCGAGGCCGGCCTGAACGTCGTCAGCGCGCTCGTGATCCTCGAGCAGCAGACCGACGACAGGTACCTCGCCGCCGTGATCCGCGAGCTCCGCGCCGACGTCGAGGGCGGCATGCTGCTCTCCCAGGCGATGGCCCGCCACGCGAAGGTCTTCAACCGCCTCTTCATCTCGATGGTCGAGGCGGGTGAGGCGGCCGGCATCCTCGACACGGTCCTCGACCGCGTCGCCTTCCAGATCGAGAAGGAGACCGCGATCAAGCGCCGCGTCAAGGGCGCGATGATCTACCCGACGATGGTGCTGATCTTCGCCACCCTCGTCCTCGTCGGGATGCTCCTCTTCCTCGTCCCGATCTTCGTCAAGATCTTCGCGCAGCTCGGCGGCGACCTGCCCACGCTGACAAAGATGGTGCTCGCCGCCTCCAACTTCATCAAGGCGACCTGGTTCGTCGTCCTGCCCGGCTCGATCGTCGGCTTCTTCGGCCTGAAGCGCTTCCTCAAGACCGACGCAGGGCGCCGGCGCTGGGACACGCTGAAGCTGAAGCTGCCGATGAAGATCGGCGACGTCGTCCTCAAGGTGACGATGGCGCGCTTCTCGCGCACGCTCTCGACGCTCGTCGCCGCAGGCGTCGACATCATCAAGGCGCTCGAGATCACCGGGCAGACGGCCGGCAACTGGGTCGTCGAGGACGCGCTCGCAGGGGTGCGCCAGAAGGTCGGCGAAGGCGTTCCGATCGCGCAGCCGCTCGTCGAGAACCCCGTCTTCCCGGCGATGGTCAGCCAGATGGTCAAGATCGGCGAGGAGACCGGCGAGCTCGAGAAGATGCTCGGCAAGATCGCCGACTTCTACGAGGACGAGGTCGACGCGTCGATCCAGTCGCTGACCTCCATCGTCGAGCCGATCATGATGCTCGGCGTCGGCCTGATGGTCGGGATCGTGATCATCTCGATGTACCTGCCGATGTTCAAGCTGCTGACGCTGATCAAGTAGTCGTCGAGCGCACGACGAGCACCGAGCAGCCCGCGTGGTGGGCCACGCGCTCGCTCACGCTCCCGAGCGCCCGTAGGCCGCGCAGGCCGCGGCTGCCGAGCACGATCAGGTCGGCCTCGGCCTCGCCGGCGGCGTCGAGCAGGCCGCCGACGGGACGCGCGTCGCGGTACTCGAGCTCGAGCCCGCTCCGGCCGAGCCCGTCGACGTCGAGGTCGAGCGGGTTGCCGCCGGTCGCGACGACGTAGCGGACGGCCGCGCCGAGCCGCTCGCCCAGCTCGCGGGCAACGGCGGCCGCGTCGAGCGAGTGCGCGGAGCCGTCGAGGCCGGCGACGATCGAGCGCGGAAAGCTCTCCGTCTCGCCGTCACGCGCGAGCAGGACCGAGCACGGCGCGTCGTGGAGCATCCGCGTCGCGACGCTGCCGAGGACGATCCCGGCTGCCCGGCGGCGCTCGTGCGAGCCGACCGCGACGAGCGTGGCGCGCTCCTCGCCGGCCAGGCGGACGAGCGCCTCGTCGGGCCGGCCGCGGACGATCCTCGTCTCGCTCGCCCCGGCCTCCGCCTGCGCCCGTTCGAGCGCCTCGAGCGCCTCGGCCTCGAGCTCGTCGGCGAGCTTCGGCGCGGCCGCGCCCGCGTGCACCGCGAGGCGCGACTCGTTCACCGCGATGAGCACCAGCTCGCTCTCGGGCGTCGCGAGCCGCCGCGCCCGGCGCACGGCCGTGAGCCCGGCCTCGGTGGAGTCGACGCCGCAGACGATCCGTGCGAAGACGTTCACGCGCTCGACTCTACTCGGGCCTGCGGGAGCGTCAGCGGCTGACCGCGCGGCCCGTCGCCTCGCGGATGTGGATCCGGAAGCAGACGGTCTGCCGCGCCTGCGTGTCCGGTCGGTCCGGCGTGCGACGGCTCTCGCCGCCTCGGGCGAAGCGCTCCGCGAGCAGGGCGAGCGAGACGGCCTGCTCGTCCCCTTCGGCCTCCTCGTACGCTCCCTGCGCGATCGCGCTGCGCCACTGCCCGGGCGCTGCGTACTCGTCGACCTCGAAACAGACGTTCGGGTTCTCGCGCATCATCCGCACCTTCCGGCCCTCGATCGAGGCGACGTGGACGCACTCCCCGTCGTAGGCGTAGATGACCGGCACGACGTAGGTGACGCCGTCCGCGTGACAGCCGATCCGGCCGACGACCTGCTCGTGGAGCAGCTCGTCGATCTCGGCGCGCGTCAGCTCACGCACCGGGCTTCCAGACCATCAGGACGAGGATCGCGACCGCAGCGGCGGACGCGATCGCGTTGAAGACGGCCGCGAGGGGAGCCCGCAGCGCCGCGTCCAGCTCGGGCGAGCGCTCGTCGCCGTCCGCAGAGAGCTGCTGGGCCAGCCGGCGCGCACGCTTCGGGCCCTGGCCGCCGATGCCGCCGGCGACGAAGGAGACGACGACGAGCGCCAGCGCAGCCTGGACCCAGCCGTCGAGCCCGTAGACCGTCTCCTCCAGGAGCCAGAAGCCGGCGCCGACGGCGAGCAGCAGCCCCGACGCGACGAGCAGGACGCCCCACCGCGCGGTGCCGAGCACCGCCGCGACCTCGCTCGGCCGCTTCGGTCCCCGGGCCGAGATCTCGGCGACGGCGGCCACGGCGATGCCCGCGAAGAAGAGGATCGCGCCCGCGAGATGCAGGAAGAGGGCCCACTCGTACACCGTGCTGTGAACCTATCGCGCGGGGCGCGCCGTGACGCCGAGTACGATCCCCCTGCTGGTCGCGGGGCGTGGCTCAGCCTGGTTAGAGCGCCGCGTTTGGGACGCGGAGGTCGCCGGTTCGAATCCGGCCGCCCCGATCGTGAGGAAGCTCAGTCGTCGCGCCGGTCGCGGCCGGAGCGGCGCTCGGCCCCCGAGCGGCGCTCCTCGGAGACGGGCGGGACGCCGAGCGACCCGCGGCGGTCCAGGCCGTTGCGCCGGTCGCCGGCGCGCCGGTCTTCGGCGCTCCCGCCCGAGCGCGAGCCGAACAGCGAGCCGAGCCATGTGCGCATGCGCTTCATGCTCGTGGCATTCGTCCTCATGTCGCCGCGTCCTGCTCCGCGAAGAAGCGGACGAGGTAGAGCGCGAAGACGGCGAAGAACACCACTGCCTCCGCGGAGGCCATCGCCACGCCCGCGATCTGCTGGTCGAGGATCGGCGAGAGCCCCCAGAGGCCCGGGCCGTCGGCGTAGAAGTCGTAGATCGGCTCCGGCACGAGCGCCATCAGCAGCCCGATCGGGCTCGCGAGCAGGAAGGCGGCGAAGACGTACGTGGCCTTCGCGCCGGACGACAGCGGTCCGTGCACGACCGGCCACCAGAGGAGGATGCCCGTCGCGAAGTACATCGCGTGCTCGAGGTGGAGCAGCGAGTGCGGATGGCGGAGCGCGGCGTCGTAGATCCACGGCAGGTGCCAGACGCCGTAGTTGACCACCCAGACCGCGAGCGCCGGCACCGCGGGTACGTGCGGCGCGCGGGCGGCGAGCGCCGCCGGGATCCCGAGCACCGCGAGCAGCGGCGCCCACTCGGCGAGGACGACGTTCTGGATCAGGTGCACGGAGAGCAGGTAGTTCACCGCGATCGTCTCGACCGGCGTGATCGTGACGGCGAGCAGGAGCAGCAGTGCGGCCGCGAAGCACGCGACCCGCCAGGGCGCCGCCGGGAAGCGCCGCAGCGCGCACGCGTACCCGATCGCCATGGCCGGAATCACGAGGAGCGCCTCCGGGTTCCACGACCACGAATACGGATCAGGCCACACGAGGCGCTAACCTAGCTTTGCACCTGCGCCCGTGGTGTAGTGGTAACACAAGAGCCTTCCAAGCTCTGGTCACCGGTTCGAACCCGGTCGGGCGCTCTCTACGCTGTCCGTCGGCGCTGGGGAGAGTCCATGCGAACCTCGCTCTCGCCGCGCTCGACCCGTGCCTGCGGGAGTAGGCTGCGCCCATGCGACGTCTGCTCCTCGCAGTGCTCGCGGCGCTCGTGCTCGCACCGCCGGCCGCGGCCGCCCCCGGCTTCTCGTACGGCGTCGCCGCCGGCGAGATCACCTCGACGAGCGCGATCCTGTGGACGCGCTCGAACGAGCTCGGCACGGTGCGGCTCCACCTCTGGCCGGCGCCGCGGAAGGGGATGCCGTTCGTCCAGATCGACCTGAAGCCGACGGCTGCGCGCGACCGCGTCGTGCAGCGGCGCGTCTTCGGCCTGAAGCCGAACACGCGCTACACGTACGTGTTCTCGACGCCGAACCGGACGAGCCGGATCGCGGCCGGGGGCGAGTTCCGCACCGCGCCCGCGCCGGGCGACCCGCACGTGATCCGCTTCGCGATCAGCGGCGACGCCGACGGCACGCGCCACCCGCGCACGAAGAGGCCGGCCTACAACGTCTTCCAGGTCTACGGGCGGATGGCCGCCGAGCGCAACCACTTCAACATCAACCTCGGCGACACGATCTACTCGGACAGCAGCGTCGGCGGCCTCCCGCCGGCCCTGACCGTCGCGGCGAAGTGGGGGAAGTACAAGGAGAACCTGGGCTACGCGCACCTGCGCAACCTGCGCCGCGGGGCGGGGCTCTACAGCCACTGGGACGACCACGAGTTCGTCAACGACTTCACCCGGGCCGAGCACGGCGCCGCGATCTACAACGCGGGTGTCAGAGCCTTCCGCGACTACTCGCCGGTCACGTACACGCCCCGGAACGGCCTCTACCGCACCTTCCGCTGGGGGAAGCACCTCGAGCTCTTCTTCCTCGACGAGCGCTCGTTCCGCTCCGCGAAGGCGGGCGCAGCCTGCGGCGGCGACCTCGCGCCGACCGCGCCGCAGCCGGTCCGCGACGCGTTCGCCGCGCTCGTGCCCTCCCTCGCGAACCCCGTGCCGCAATCCTGCCTCGACGCGCTCGCCGCCCCCGGACGGACGATGCTCGGCGCGCGCCAGTACGCCGCCTTCACCCGCGCGATCAAGGCCTCCACGGCGACGTGGAAGGTGATCGTGAACGAGGTGCCGATCCAGCAGTACTACGCGCTCCCGTACGACCGCTGGGAGGGGTACGCCGCCGAGCGCGAGCGGCTCCTGCGCTTCCTCCAGGCGAACGTGAAGAACGTCCTCTTCCTCACGACCGACACGCACGCGACCTTCGTCAACGAGGTGCGCCTGAGCACGCTCGGCCCAGGCGGCCCGGTCGGCACGGGGATCTGGGAGGTCGTCACCGGGCCGGTCGCGACGAACACGCAGAACAAGTCGGTCGACTCGACGCTCGGGCAGGCCGGGCTCGGCTCGGCGATCGTCGCGCTCTTCTACAAGCCGAAGCCGCCGAACGGCGTCGGGATGGCCTGCGCGAGCGGCCACACCTACAGCTACGCCTCCGTGCGCGTGACCGGGACGACGCTGACCGTGACGCCGCGGGACCTGGCGGGCAGGCTCCTGCGCGAGGAGACCGGGGCCGCCTGCGGCCCGTTCACGTTCCGCGCCCGCTAGAAGCATCTGCGTCGTCCGCCCGCGCGCCTACGCTCGCCTGATGCCCGAGGCACGCGTCGTCCACTTCCGGCCGCGGACGATCTTCGTCGTGCTCGGGATCATCGTCGCGGCGGTCGTGACGATCGAGGTCGTCCAGGCCGCCCGCGGCGTCCTGATCTGGATCGGCGTGGCGGTCTTCCTCGCCCTCGCGCTCAACCCCGCCGTCGACTGGCTGCTGCGGCGCGGGATCCGGCGGCGCGGGGTCGCGGTCGCGATCGCATTCGTCGGCGCGATCCTCGCGATCTCCGCCCTCGCCGCCACGCTCGTCCCGACGATCGTCACCCAGGTGAACGAGTTCGTGGACGCCGTCCCCGACTACGTGGAGGACCTCACCGCCGGCCGCGGCAGGCTCGGCTTCCTCGAGCGCGAGTACCAGATCACCGAGCGCCTGCGCGAGGCGGTCTCCGAGCGCGGGGCCTCGGACGTACTCGGGCTCTCCGACGCGGCGCTCGCCATCACGCGCGGCGTCGTCACCGGCGTCGTCGCCACGATCACGATCGCCTTCCTGACCCTGTTCATGCTGCTCGAGGGGCCGAGGTGGGTCGATCGCTTCTACTCCCTCCTGCCTGCGGAGAAGCAGCCGCGCGTCCGGGGGATCGGCGACCAGATCTACCGCACGATCGGCGGCTACGTGACCGGCAACCTGACGATCAGCCTGATCGCGGGCATCGTCTCCACCGCGGTCCTGCTCGCCCTCGACGTCCCGTACGCCGTCGCGCTCGGCCTGCTGGTCGCGATCCTCGACCTGATCCCGCTCGCAGGCGCCACGATCGCGGCGGTCATCGTCACGACGATCGCCTTCCTCGACGCGTCGACGACGGGGGTCATCGTCCTCGTCTTCTTCATCGTCTACCAGCAGCTGGAGAACCACGTGCTCCAGCCCGTCGTGTACGGGCGCACCGTGCAGCTCTCGCCGCTCGCGGTGCTGATCGCAGTGCTGGTGGGCGCCGAGCTGGCGGGGGTGATCGGCGCCCTCGCTGCGATCCCGGTCGCCGGCGCGGTTCAGGTCGTCCTGCTCGACTGGCTCGCGCACCGGCCCGCCCGCCAGGCTTCGCCGCCGGAAGCGTCTCCGACGTAGCTATCGGTAGTTTATACGTTAGAAATCCTACCGATACAGGTTACAAAGATACCTCGTTCGGACGATGAATCCCTCGCTTGAAAGTCCGATTCTCCCTGTGTGGGAGGACACCTCACACGGGTTGCCGCGATCGCGGTCGCCGCGCTGGGCCTGACGGCCTCGAGCGCGCTCGCGACCACGAGCCCCGCCCGGACCGTCAAGGCCGCCAACCAGCTCGAGAGCCAGGTGCTCGTCGAGCTCAACGCGGTCCGGCGCGCGCACGGCCTCGTTCCGGTGCGGCTCTCGCGGCCGCTCGCCGCCGCCGCCAACGCGCACTCGCGCGCCATGGCCACGCACGGCTTCTTCGAGCACTCGTCGCGAGACGGCTCAGCGTTCTGGGAGCGGGTCAAGCGCTTCTACCGGCCCGGAAAGCGGGGCGGCTGGTCGGTGGGGGAGAACCTGCTCTGGTCGACGACGGGCATCGAGGCACGGCGCGCCGTCGAGCTCTGGATGAAGAGCCCCGCGCACCGCAGGAACATCCTTACCGCCCGCTGGCGCGAGATCGGCCTCTCGGCCGTCACCACGCCGTCCGCGCCCGGCGTCTTCGCCGGCCGCGACGTTGTCATCATCACGACCGACTTCGGCGTCCGCTCCTAGCCCCCCGCCGGGCTACGCTGTCCGCGAGCGCCCGTAGCTCAGTGGACAGAGCGACGGACTTCTAATCCGTTGGCCGGAGGTTCGAATCCTCCCGGGCGCACTCGGCGGTGCGGCAGCGAGTGCGGGCGAGAGGAGTCGAACCTCCAAGGACCGAAGTCCACCGGGACCTAAACCCGGCGCGTCTGCCAGTTCCGCCACGCCCGCGCGTATGCAAGAGAAGGATAGGGCGGAGCGTCGAGATCCCGCGCGCTGCTCTTCGGAGGGCGCCCTTCAGGATGACGTGACGCCAGGTCGGGGCGGCAAAGCCGCCCCCTTCAGGGGTCTTAGCGCGATCGGATTCCGCTTCTGCGGAATCCGATCCTGCGCAGCTAACCAGGGTGGCGAACGGGACTCGAACCCGCGACCACCGGGACCACAACCCGGGGCTCTACCAACTGAGCTACCGCCACCTCGCGCTCACAGGATAGCGGCGAGTCGTGGGGCATACTGGCCGAGGACGGCCCCGTAGCTCAGTGGATAGAGCGGCAGGCTTCGAACCTGCGTGCGGAGGTTCAATTCCTCCCGGGGCCATGGGACGTCCTGCGCCTCGTTCAAACTCGCAGTCGACCGGTCGCGAACGAAAGGACGGACATGGCACAGGAGCTTCAGATCGCAGGAGCGGGCGCGACCGCCAAGGTGCGCAGCCCGGTCGCGGTGGCGATCCTCGCGGTCGTCACGCTCGGGATCTACCTCCTCTTCTGGTGGTACTTCGTCAACCGGGAGCTGGCCGACTACGGCCGCGCGAAGGCGACGGCGGAGCTCGGCGACAGCCCCGGCAAGTCGACACTGGCCCTGTTTCCCGGCGCGCTCGTGATCGTGCCGGCGATCTGGACGACGGTGACGACCTTCCAGCGCGTCCAGGCGGCGCAGCGGCTCTCGGGCCAGTCGCCGCTGAACGGCTGGCTCGCGCTCGTGCTCTACCTCGTGCTCACGCCGGCGTTCTACGCGTACATGCAGAGCGGCCTCAACGGTGTCTGGCGCGCGCAGGCCACTGAGGTGGCGGCGCACCCCGCGGTCGTGTGAACGTCCTCTTCCTCTGCATCGGCAACCAGGGGCGCTCGCAGATGGCGCACGCCTTCCTGGATGCGCTCGGCGGGTACGAGGTGCGCTCGGCCGGGAGCCGGGCGGGACGGGAGCTGCATCCGGAGGTGGTCGAGGCGATGGCGGAGCGCGGCCACGACCTCTCGGGCCGCACGCCGCGCCAGCTCGACCCCGAGGCCGACGCGGCCTGGGCGGACGTGGTCGTGACGATGGGCTGCGGCGACGTCTGCCCCGTGCTGCCCGGCAAGAGCTACGTCGACTGGGGGCTCGAGGACCCGGCCGGCAAGCCGCTCGACCGCGTGCGGGAGATCCGCGACGAGATCGAGCGCCGCGTGCGCGATCTGGCCGCCGAGCTCGGCCCGCACTAGCGCCCGGCCTGCACTAGCGCCCGGCCCGCAGCCCCTCTGCTTGAATGGCCTGGTGACCACCCAGGTCGAAGAGCTCGGCGGCGACACCGTCCGCCTGCGGGTGGAGGTGCCGGCCGACGACGTCCACCACGCGGTCGAGCACGCCACGTCGGATCTCGCGTCGTCGGTGAAGATCCCCGGCTTCCGCCCCGGCAAGGTGCCGATCCCGATCCTCGAGCAGCGGCTCGGCAAGGAGCGCATCTACGCGGAGGCCGTCGACAGCCACATCTCGGGCTGGTTCTGGAACGCCGCCGCGCGTGCGCGGATCCGCCCCGTCGCGCAGCCCCAGTACGACTACGAGCTGCCGACCGAGGACGACGCCGCGTGGGAGTTCACCGCGACGGTGCCCGTGCAGCCGAAGGTCGAGGTCGTCGACTGGACGACCCTCGAGGTCGGCAGGCCCGAGGCGGACGTGCCCGAGGAGCTCGTCGCGCAGGAGCTCGAGGCGCTGCGCGAGTCGGTCGCGGAGCTCGTCCCCGCGGCGGGGCGGCCCGCCCGCGCTGGAGACACCGTCGTCGTCGACATCGTCTCGCCGGACGGCGAGGCGCAGCGCGACACGGTGATCGAGTTGGGCGCCGGCAGGCTCGTCGACGAGGTCGAGGCGGCGCTTGTCGGCGCCTCGGCCGGCGAGACGAAGAGCGTCTCCTACGAGCTGGCGGACGAGTCGACCGCGCAGGTCGAGATCACGCTCAAGGAGATCTCCGAGAAGGTGCTGCCGGAGCTCGACGACGATCTCGCCCGGTCGGCGAGCGAGTTCGACACGCTCGCGGAGCTGCGCGCCGACATCGAGAGCCGCGTGCGCGAGGCGCTCGACGCCGAGATCGAGAACGCCTTCCGCGCCAACGCCGTCGACGCGCTCGTCGTCGCCTCGAAGGTGACGCCTGCCGGCCCGCTCGTCGAGTCGCGCACGCGCGAGCTCCTGACCGGGTTCATCCGCTCGCTCGAGCGGCGCGGGATCGCCCCTGAGACCTACCTCCAGCTCACCGGCCGCACCGCCGAGGAGCTGACGAAGTCGATGCAGATGGAGGCCGCGCTCTCGGTGGCGCGCGAGCTCGCGCTCGAGGCGGTGGCGGACAAGGTCGGGATCGAGGTCTCGGACGACGAGGTCAAGGAGCTCGTGCGCGACCAGGCTGAAGCGGCGGGCGAGGATGCCGATGACGTGATCGAGGACCTGTGGCAGCACGGCCGGCACGAGGACTTGCGCGAGGACCTGCGCCTGCGCGCGGCGCTCGACCGGGTGGCGGCCGAGGTGAAGCCGATCCCGCTCGAACAGGCGGAGGCGCGTGAGGCGATCTGGACACCCGACAAGGAAAAGCCCGAGCAAGAGACGAAGCTGTGGACCCCCGGTAACTGAATTGGCTGGAACCAAGGAGACTGCATGAGCCCGTTGATCCCGATGGTGATCGAGCAGACGTCGCGCGGCGAG
>DATKBA010000082.1:0-5349 GCA_035514455.1 Gaiellaceae bacterium
GCGCGGAACTCGGCGGCTGCCCTGCGGCTGCTTCGGCGGCGCCCGCGAGCGGCCTGCGAGCCTGCTCGCGGCCCGCGCGCTGGGACTGGCGGCTCTCGGCGCGCTCGTCGCAGCGGGAACGCTCGGCCTCCTCCCCGCCCCCTCCGCCGACGCAGTGCTCGCGGCCGCGGTGGTCGCGCTCGCGCTCGCCGTCGGCGTCCTCGGCGCGCTCGTGCTCGCGCTCTACCGCCAGGTCGGCGTGCTCGCTCTGCGGCTCTCCCCGCAGGGCGCGCTCGAGCTCGCCGAGGAGGGGCCGGCGGTCGGCGCGGACGCTCCCCCGCTGCCCGGGCTCGACCGGCGCGGCTCGGAGCTCGTCGTCTTCTCGTCCCCGGGCTGCCGGCTCTGCCGCGGGCTCGTCCCCTCGGTGCGCGCGCTCGCGCGCGAGGGGCTCGCCGTCCGCATCGCCGACGAGGCGGCGGAGCCCGAGGCGTTCCGGCGCTGGAACGTCCCCGGCACGCCCTTCGCCGTCCATCTGGTGGACGGGCGCGTCGCCGCGAAGGGGCTCGTGAACACGCTGGAGCAGATCGAGAGCGTGCTCGAGACCGGCCTCGCGCGGGTGGGCCGTGCTGCCTGACCTCGACCGCGCCGCGGACGGGCTCGCGCGGGGCCTCGCAGCGAGCATGACGCGCCGCTCGCTGCTCGGGCGGCTGGGCGCCTGGATGCTCGTCGCCACCGGCGGCGCGGCCGTCGCCGCCGCCGCCCGGCCCGAGGACGCGCGCGGCTTCCACTTCTGCGGCCACATCTGGACGACCGGCTCCTGCCCGTCCCCGTACGAGCTGCCTCGGATCGACGCCAAGGGCTACCCGCTGCGCCCCGCCGACGGGCGGCCGATCGACAACCTGGGACGCCTCGTGAGCCCGGCCGGCCTGCCCGTGGACGAGCGCGGGCAGCGGCTGCTCGACCCCGACGGGCGGGCGCTCGACCCCGCTCCGCGCACGAAGATCTGCGAGGACTGGGTGCCGGAGCGGTTCGGGATCGAGGCGGTCACGCAGGGCGTCTGGTACCGCTGCTGCAACCGGCAGATCCGCAAGCTCGTGGACTGCTGCTCGACCCACCGGATCCGGGTCAACGGCGACCGCGCGCTCGTGGGCTACTGCTACAGGGGCCGCTACGTGTTCTGCGTCATGTACTACGAGACGGGGATGCCGTGCTGATCGAGGCCGGAGTCTGCGCGGCCGCGCTGATCGCCGGGGTCTCGGGCGCCTGGTCGCCCTGAGGGCTCTCGATGATCGAATCGTTCACTCCCGCCGGGTGCGGGAGCCGCCGCCGCCGACGCCTCGCTCTCGCCCTCTTCTCGCTGGGAGCGCTGCTCTCCGCCGCCGCGCTCGGGGCCGTCCTCGGGCTCCTGGGCACGCTCCTTCCGGGCGGACGGGCCGCGCTCGCCGCCGTCGCGGTCCTCGCGCTCCTCGCGGCCGCCCGCGAGGCGGGGCTCCTGCCCTTCCCGCTCCCGCAGGCTCGCCGTCAGGTACCCGACTCGTGGCGCGGCTCGCTCCCCCTCCCCGCCTGGTCGTTCGGCTACGGAGCCGGGCTCGGGGCCGGGATCTTCACCTACCAGCCCGTCGCGACGTTCTGGGTCGCCTGCGCGGGCGCCGTCGCCATCGGCCGGCCGGCGGTCTCGGCCGCCTGCTTCGCCTTCTACGGCGCCGGCCGGGCGCTGATGGCGGCGCTGCCGTCGCGCGCCGCGAGCCCCGCGGGAGTCGTCGAGCGCCTCGGCCGCAGCACGCTCGCCCTGCGTCGCGCGAACGCCGCCGCCCTGACGGCGCTCGCGGGCCTGCTGCTCCTCGTCCCGGCGGGGGGCGCGGAGGCCACGACGCTCTCGCTCGGGCCGGGCCGGCAGCTCGACCCGAGCGTCTCGAACGGCGTGCTCGCCCACTCGCAGCGCGAGGGGACGGCGACGAGCGTCGTGGTGCGCCCGGCGTCGGGCGAGCCGGTCGTCTTCGAGGGCGCAGAGTCCCCCTCCCTCCACGGCGACCTGCTCGCGTACGCGGACGCCCAGGGCATCCGGGTCGTTCGCTGGACGACCGGCGAGGAGATCGCGCGCGCGCCCGGGCGGCTCTCCAAGCCGGCGCTCGAGTGGCCGTACCTCGCCTTCGTCGCCGAGGACAGCCGCGGCAAGCGGCTCGTGCTCAGCAACCTCGAGACCGGGGAGCACGGCGCGATCGCGAGCGTCGGCCTCCGCGGGGGGCTCGGCCGGCCGGCGCTCGCGGGCGGCCGCCTCGCCTGGCACGTGACGCTGGCGCGCTCGTCGAGCATCATGCTCCTCGACCTCGCAAGCCGCCGGCGGACGGTCGTCGAGCGCACGCGGATCGGCTCGCTCTCGCATCCCGCGCTCTCGCCGACACACATTGTCTGGGTGGACGCCCGCAGCGGCCGCTCGCGGGTGCTCCTGCGCGAGCTCGGGAGCAGCCGCGCCCCGCGCACGCTCGTCGAGTCCCGGGCCCGCGGCACCGTCCTCTGGACGACTGCCCTCGAGGGCAGTACCGCGTACGTCGCGCGCTGGCAGCAGCCGACGGGCCTCGTCACCCTCCAGCAGATCCGGTTCTGACGCCGGCGGCGGGAACCCGCTAGGGCTTCGCGCCGCCGGGCGCCGGCGACTTCGCGCGCACGACCGCCGGCCCGGCGAGGCGGACGTCGAAGCCCTCTACGACGAGCAGCCCGCGCAGGGCGTAGGTGCCCTCGGGCGGGCGGCCGAGGTTCGCGCGGTAGCGGCCGTCGCCGTACGCCTCTCCTCGGAGACCTCCACGTCACCGTCCTCGTCCACGAGCTCGGCGGTGGCGGAGTCGACCTCGACGGCAGCGCCCGCCGGGTCGGTGACGTCGAGGAACACCATCAGGTCGCCGCCGCCGCTCGCGCCTGCCACGGTCCAGCGCGTCGAGTACGGGAAGAAGGCGACGCGGCGCGTCTCGGTCACCTCGTTCCCGACGCGGTCGCGCGCCGTGACGGAGATCTCGTTCACGCCCGGCTCGAGCGTGACGTCGGCGGCGAAGTTCCCGTCCCGTCGTCGGTGAGCAAAGCGAATAGCCCGGCAGATGCTGCGTGTCGCCGATGACGGCGAAGCAGGTGACGTTCCGTGCCCGGTCGCTTACGATCGCTGGAGGCACTCCCGCGTCTTGCGCATCGGGGAAAGAGGGCCGCCGCGCTGTCGGCTCCCGCGTGCGCGACGTTTCCGGAGAACGACGGACTTGACCGGCGAACACGCCATTGGTGGCCTAGGCGCCCGCCGCTCTCGCTGGACGGGGACGCCCTCGAGAACGGCGAGTCCGCTCGACGTCTCGGTGACGTCGCGGAGCTCGAAGCCGGCCGCCGTGAGGAGCGCCACGAACTCCTCGACCGTCCGCTCCTGACCGCCCGGGGCCACGAGCATGTTCAAGTCGCCGAACTTCGTCGCGGGATCCTCGTTTGAGATCGCCGATGATTCGCTCGACGACGAGAAGCGCGCCGCCGTTGACGGCTCGCCGGCAGGCGCGGAGGATCGTCGTCGACTGCTCGTCGTCCCAGTCGTGGATGATCGCTTTGAGGATGTAGGCGTCTCCGCCCTCCGGCACCGACTCGAAGAAGCTTCCGGACACCACACGGCAGCGGTCGGCGACGTGGTGCAGGATGTCGGCCGCGTTCGCAACGCTGAGAAAGAGTGCTGCGAAGGCGCTCGCGCAAGACGGGTGGGACTTGGGCGGCAAGGCGACGGTGAGCACGGCGACGATGCGACTCGTCCGCCAGGCGGCGGCGGACGCCGACCTCATCGCCGCGGTCAAGGCGTCGGCGTGTGGTCAGCTCGTCAAGCACGACAAGCTCGGGCCACAAGGCGTCCCTCCTGCTCGGGTTGGCCGTCGTCGCCACGCTAGAGGCGAGCGTCGGCAAAGCCGCTGCTGTCTTCCTCGCGGGGTACGACAAGCGAGCAGTCGCAGCCGCGCGAGCCGGGCGAGCGGCAGCGGAGCGGGCGAGCGCGGCGGAGGCTGCGTCGTCTACAGCTGCTGCTCTGACGGGAACACGTCGACGCTGAGCTGTACAAGGTCGCCGTTCTGGAGAGTGGCCGAGACAACAGCCGCATCGCCGGGGTCGTTGCGCTCCACCGAAGCCACCTCTCGACCAATAAGCCGCTGCGCGAGCGTTGTCTCGCCGAGAGCGTCTGCGAGACGCCCGGCGATTTCGTCGGCGATCTCGTGCGATTTGTCGGTGCTCACGGCGCTCCTTGTCCTCGCTAGCCGTCTGCCTCGCTGCAATCGTCATGCAGCTCGTAGCTCGCTCCGCCGTCGTCTTTGCCCCAAATCATTAAGCAAAACGAGTTGTCATCGCTCCGGTAGAAGAACGCCCACGCAGGCGTTCCTCGAAGCGTCCCGCGCATGTTGCCCTCCGGCGTCGCGCCGTCGAGCGCTTCCTCGTCCTCGGCCACGTTGTCTGCGTACCCCTGAGCTTCGCTCTCCGTTAGCCCCGCCCACTCATCGGAGCTCCCGTACGAGCTGTCATCTTCCGACGCTCCGCCATCGTCCGAGTAGCCGCGTTGCTCGACGGCGTCTCGACAGCCCTGCTCGTAGGCGTCGTACTCCTCGTCAGTGTTGAACCCCGTCGCGTTGCCTTGGCTGATGCAGATGTCGAGCGCCGCGTTTCCCGCTCCTATGCTGAGGAGGTTTCCCGCTGCGTTGTACCCGGCGTCGTAAGCGTCTTGCAGCGTCGGCCCACGCCGCTCGAAGCCGTCGCCTTCGTCGTCGCCGCCACAGCCAGCGAGCATGGCCGCGGCGACGATTGACACCGCGACGAGCGTGAAGACCTTTACCTTCATCCGTGCATACTGCAACGGGAAGACCGAGGGTGTCACCTGGTCAGGAACCAACAAGCAAAAACCCCCGCAAGGCGAGGGTTTCTCATGGGCGGTACTGGGCTCGAACCAGTGACCCCCAGCTTGTCGAGCTGGTGCTCTCCCAACTGAGCTAACCGCCCTGGAGGCATCATTCTAGCGCGAAGCCTGGGCTACGGCTGCGTGGCGAAGTACGGCACCGGATCGAGGGGCGTGCCGCCGGTGCGGAGCTCGAAGTGGAGGTGCGTGCCGTAGCAGTGGCCGGTGCAGCCGGCGTTGCCGATCCACTCGCCCGCGGCGACCGCCTGGCCGGGCTGGACGCGGACGCGCGAGAGATGCGAGTACATCGTCTCGAAGCCGTTGCCGTGGTCGAGCACGATCACGATCCCGTAGCCCTCGTAGCCGGGGATCCAGCCCGCCTCCGTGACCGTCCCGTCGTACGCTGCCACGACGCCGCCCTTCGTCAGGATGCCGATGTCGACGCCGTAGTGCATCCGGCCCCAGCGCAGGCCGAAGCC
>DATKBA010000083.1:0-8903 GCA_035514455.1 Gaiellaceae bacterium
GGCGTCAACCGGGGCGCGCCCCCGGCGATCGCCGACACCGGCTCGGACTTCGCCAAGGCGATCCGCGTGGTCGCCAAGTCGCTGCTCGTCGCCGAGCAGCCGAAGAAGAAGCGCATGTTCGCCGCGCTCGCGAGGGCGTGATCACATGGGCCTCCACGACAGGCTCTCGAAGCAGAACGGAAACGGGGTCGCCGGCGCGACCGCCGAGCGTCCGGCCGCGCCGGCCGGCCCCGTTACCCACCACCCGGCGTCGCACGGCTCCGGGCCGTCCGCGAGCGACCCGTATGCGGAGCTGAAGAGCGGCGTCCACCACGCCGTGATCGCGAAGCTCGGCCCGGAGCTCTTCAAGCGGGAGACCGCCGAGGACCTTTCCGAGCGCGTGCTCCACGCGGTCACCGAGCAGCTCGCCCTCGACCGGACGCCGCTGACCCGCGAGGAGCGGCGCCGGATCGTGCGCGAGATCGCCGACGACGTGCTCGGCTACGGCCCGCTCGAGCCGTTCCTCCGCGACGACTCGGTCACGGAGATCATGGTCAATAACCACGACCGGATCTTCGTCGAGCGCGAAGGGCGGCTCGAGCGCACCGACGCCTCGTTCGTCGACAACGCCCACCTGCACCGGATCATCGACAAGATCGTCTCGCAGGTCGGCCGCCGCATCGACGAGAGCTCGCCGATGGTCGACGCGCGCCTGCCCGACGGCAGCCGCGTCAACGCGATCATCCCGCCGCTCTCGCTCAAGGGACCGACGCTGACGATCCGGAAGTTCTCGCGCGACCCGTACACGATGGACGACCTGATCAACTTCAACTCGCTCACGCCGCAGGCCGCACAGTTCCTCGCCGCGTGCGTGAAGGGGAAGCTGAACATCCTCATCTCGGGCGGTACCGGCACCGGCAAGACGACGATGCTGAACGCGATGTCGGCGTTCGTGCCGGACGAGGAGCGGATCGTCACGATCGAGGACGCCGCCGAGCTCCAGCTCCAGCAGGAGCACGTGATCACGCTCGAGTCGCGCCCGCCGAACATCGAGGGCCAGGGCGAGATCCGCATCCGCGAGCTCGTCCGCAATGCCCTGCGCATGCGCCCCGACCGGATCATCGTCGGCGAGGTCCGCGGCGCCGAGACCCTGGACATGCTCCAGGCGATGAACACGGGCCACGAGGGCTCGCTGACGACGATCCACGCGAACGCGCCCCGTGACGCGCTCGCCCGGCTGGAGACCCTCGTTCTCACCGCCGGCGTCGACCTGCCGCTGCGGGCGATCCGGGAGCAGACCTCGAGCGCGTTCGACGTGCTCGTGCAGATCTCCCGGCTCGTCGACGGCTCCCGCCGCGTCACCCACATCACCGAGGTGCTGCGGATGGAGTCGGACGTGATCACGCTGCAGGACCTCTTCGTCGCGAAGCCGCCGGACGAGGAGAGCCTGGGCACGACCCGCGGCTCGCGGCTGCTGCTGCCGCTCGCCTGCACGGGGCTGAAGCCGCACTTCCTCGAGAAGATGGCCGCGAACGGGGTGATCCTGCCGCCGACGTTCTTCCGTGCCGAGGCCCCGGGCGGGCGCCCGACCTTCTCCGCCGCCCCGTACGGGGGCGCGCAGTGAGGCGGCTTCTCCTCCTCTGCACGCTCTGCGTGGCCGTCCCCGGCGCCGCGTGGGCGGCCGGGACCGCCGGCCCCAGGATCACGAGCCTCGACACGTCCGGCTACCCGGAGGTGCGGGCGACCGTCGTGACGCCGACGGCCTCCGCACGCGCCCCTGGGCTGACCGAGAACGGCGAGGCGGTGGTCGGGCTCCGCGCCGTCAACCTCGGCCGCGACAAGAGCGTCGTCCTGATCGTCGACCGCTCGCAGTCCATGAGGGGACAGGCGATCGTCGACGCGTCGGCCGCCGCACGCGAGTTCGTGGCGACGAAGCCGGCGGACGACCGGATCGCGGTGGTCGCCGTCGGCCGCCAGGCCGTGCAGCTGACGAGCTTCTCGTCGGCGACCGCGGAGGCGGACGACGCCCTGCGCACGCTCGAGGTCGACTCCGTGCAGGGAACGGCGCTCTACGACGCCGTCGTCCTCTCCTCGCAGGCGCTCGCCGCCGACGTGAACCCCACCCGCGTGCTCGTCCTGCTCACCGACGGGGAGTCGGTCTCGAGCGACGCGACGCTCGCGCAGGCGATCGAGGCCGCGCGCGAGGCCGACGTCGCCGTCTACCCGATCGGGATCGAGAGCCGCAGCTTCCGCCCGGCGCCGCTCCAGCAGCTCGCCGCGAGGACGGGCGGCCGCTACGCGGGCGCGGCCGGGACGCAGGACCTGAAGGCGGTCTACGCCGCCCTCGCGGAGGAGCTGCGCCGCACCTGGCAGCTCTCGTACGTCACCTCCGCGCGGCCGGGCGATCGGCTCGTGGTCGAGTCGGCCGGCGCGCGCGCGGAGTCCGTCGTCCCCGGAGCGCGCGCGGCGTCGATCGAGGCATCGAAGCTCCCCGAGCAGCTTTTCCGGGTGGGCCCGATGGCGGTCGCGACGATCGTCGGCTTCCTCGTCCTGCTCGGCTCGCTGATCCTGATGAAGGCACCGCTCGGGTCGCGCCTGCGCCGCCAGATCACGCCGCACCTGGGTGAGCACGAGCGCAAGCGCACGCGCGGGCCGGTGCAGGAGCGGTTCGCGACCGCGTCCTCGCTGATGCGCGCGACGGAGCGTGCCTTCGGGCACATGAGCGCGTGGCACGCGCTCCACCGGCTGCTCGAGCGGGCCGACGTGCCGCTGCGGACGGTCGAGCTCTTCTACGCCGCGCTCGGCTCCGGCCTGCTGATGGGAATGGTGTTCGCGGTCGCCGGCGCGCCCACGTTCGTGACGCTCGTCGCCCTGATCGGCGCGGGAGCGGTCCCGATCGTCGTCGTCTGGTGGAAGGCGAGGCGCCGGCTGGTGGCGATCGACGACCAGCTCCCGGACCTGCTCGTCACCCTCGCCGCGTCGCTGAAGGCCGGGCACAGCTTCCGCCAGGGGATCCAGGCG
The DNA here is from genome assembly GCA_035514455.1 of Gaiellaceae bacterium. Lineage (GTDB taxonomy): Bacteria > Actinomycetota > Thermoleophilia > Gaiellales > Gaiellaceae > Gaiellasilicea. The sequence continues at coordinate 3,001 of DATKBA010000083.1, forward strand.
GTCGTCGACGAGGGCGAGCCGCCCTCGAGCAAGGAGTTCAAGCGCGTGCTCACGGAGACGCGCCTGGGCCGGCCGATGGACGATGCGCTCTCCGACATGGCCGCGCGGATCGGCTCGAAGAACGTCTCCTTCGTTGTCACCTCGGTGACGATCCAGCGCCAGGTCGGCGGCAGCCTCGCCGGCATCTTCGACATGGTCGCCGAAGCGGTGCGGAACCGGCAGCAGTTCGCCCGCAAGATCCGCTCGCTGACCGCGATGGGCCGCGCCTCCGCCTACGTGCTCGTCGGCGTGCCCTTCTTCATGCTCGGCACGATCACGCTGCTGAGCCCGGAGTACATGGACCCGCTCTACCACTCCTCGACCGGCCACAAGCTGCTCGTGCTCGGCCTCGTGATGATCTCGGTCGGGTCGCTCATGCTCCGCAAAATCGTCTCCTTCAGGGGTTGATCCGACATGCAGATGCTCCTTCCACTGGCCGTCCTCCTGCTCGCCGCGTCGGCGTACGTGCTCGGCGAGGTCGTGACCCAGCCCGGGCGGGAGCGCGACCGAGCCGTCAGGCGGGCCGCCACCTACGGCCGCACGCGGGTCGGCAACACGGGCCTCGAGCGGCTCCGCTTCCGGGAGCGCGTGCTCGTGCCCGCCACGGCGTCGCTCGCCGGCATGGTGCTCCGGCTCAATCCGCGCGTGACGGTCGAGTTGATCTCGACGCGGCTGCTCGCGGCGGGGATGGGGCGGTCGGTCACGCCGACCGCGTTCCTCGCGATGAAGGGCGCCGGCGCGCTCGGCGGCGGCTTCGTCGGGTTTGCCGTCGGCACCGCGACCGCCGGGGCGGCGATCGGCTTTCTGCTCGGCTTTGCGCTGGCCGTGGCCGGGTTCATCGTTCCGGGCTTCGTCGTCTCGGCGCGGGGGCGGAAGCGCCGCGAGGAGATCCGCGCGCAGCTCCCGGACGCGCTCGACCTGCTCGCCGTCTCGGTCGAGGCCGGCCTCGCTTTCGACGGCGCGGTCGCCAAGCTGACCGAGCACATGGAGGGCGCGCTCGCGGAGGAGTTCTCGCTCACCCTCGGCGAGATGCGGATCGGCGAGTCGCGCCACGACGCGCTCAAGAAGCTCGCCGTCCGCGCCGCCACCCCGGAGGTGGCGAGCTTCTGCCGCGCGATCATCCAGGCCGACCAGCTCGGCATCTCGCTGGGGCGGCTGCTGCGCGTCCAGGCGGCCGAGTCGAGGCTCAAGCGCCAGGCCGCCGCGGAGGAGAGGGCGATGAAGTCGCCGATCAAGATGCTCTTCCCGACGGTGATCTTCATCTTCCCGGCGATGTTCATCGTCATCCTCGGGCCCGCGATGCTCAACCTGATGAAGCTGTTCTGATGGCGACGACCGAGCACGACACCGAGCACGGCTTCGGCACCGGACTTCGGGCGCAGCTGGAGCGGCGGCGCGACGTCGAGGAGCCGGCTGCCGAGCCGCCCGCGCCCGACGTCCCGGAGCCGCCGCCCGCGGCCGAGTCCGTCGAGCTGCCCGACTTCGCCGAGGCCGAGCTGGCCGCGCTCCGGCGCGACCTCGCCGAGGCGCTCGCGCGGGAGCAGGACGCCCGCGCCGAGCTGGCCGACGTCCGCAGCCACCTGGAGCAGGACGTCACGGTGGCGCAGGCGATGTCGCTCCGCTCGGCCGAGGTCGACCAGCGCGCCGCGAAGCTCGCCGCGCAGCAGGCGGAGCTCGAGGAGCGCGAGCACGAGCTCGGGCAGCGCGCCGAGGCCGCCGCCGCCGAGCAGCAGCGCCTGGCCGACCTGAAGGCCGAGCTCGCCGCCGCCGAGACGCGCACGGCCGAGCGCGAGAAGCAGATCTCGATCAAGTTCCGCGACCTCACGAACGCCGACCGCGAGCGCACCGAGGCCGCGACCGAGGTCGCCAAGCAGGAAGCGGCGCTGGCGCAGCGCGAGCGCGCCCTCGAGCGCACCCTGGCCGAGATCGACGGGAAGGCCGCGGAGGCGACGGCGCGCGTCGACGCCCGCGAGGCCGTCCTCGCCACGCGCGAGACGCTGCTGAAAGACCAGGAGTCGGAGGTCTCGGACCGCGACCGCCAGCTGGCCGAGCGGGAGCGCGAGCTCGTCAAGGCGCGCGCGACCGTGACCGCCCGCGAGGAGCACCTCGAGGCGCGCGACGCCGAGGTGAAGGCGAAGGCGGACCGGCTCGCCGCCGATCTCGAGCGGCTCGCCGACCAGCAGTCCGGCACCGGCGAGGTCGTCGCCGCGATGAGCGCGAAGCGCGCGGAGATCACCGCGAAGGAGAGCGAGCTCGCGGCGCGCGAGGCCGAGATCAACCGGCGCGAGTCGCAGGTGCGCCGCGAGGAGGCCGAGGCGCAGACCTCGGAGTTCCTGGAGGAGGAGGCGCGCCGGCTCGATGACCTCCGCCGGGAGCTGGCGGCGCGTGAGGCCGAGATCACGAGCTCCGAGACCCTGTTCGAGTCGCAGCGCGCGCGGGTCGAGCGGCGCGAGGCGCGGCTCAACCAGACGGAGGAGTCGATCTCCGACCGGATGCGCGAGCTGGACGACCGCGAGGCCGAGATCGAGTCGCGCTGGGCGAAGCTCGAGGCCGACGCCGAGATCAGGGACGCGAAGCTCGAGCAGCGCGAGAAGACGGTCGGCGAGCTCGAGCTCCGGCTCGGGAAGAAGGAGAGCGACCTCGCCGAGTACGTCGGGCAGCTCCAGCACCAGATGGACGAGCGCGAGTCCGATTGGTGGGCGAAGCAGCTCGGGAAGCCGGTGGCCGCTTCGGCCGACTGACACGGGCTTTGTCCGTGCCCTTGCGCGACAAGCTCGCATCGCGCGCCGGAATGTGCGATTAGTACGCCTACCGAACGCGACTCCTCTCCCCCTCCAGACGGACCGGCCGTTTCGACGGCTGGGCCGTCTGGCCCAGAAAGGAGCGTTCGGGAGAGGGGCCCGCTCCCTGGAGCGGGCCCCTCGCCACTCTTCGCGCCGGGTACACTCAGCCCGTGACCGAGACGGGGACGATGCGCGTCAAGAGCGGGCTCGCCGAGATGCTCAAGGGCGGCGTGATCATGGACGTCGTCGACGCCGAGCAGGCGAAGGTCGCCGAGGACTCCGGGGCCGTCGCGGTGATGGCGCTCGAGCGGGTCCCGGCCGACATCCGGCGCGACGGCGGCGTCGCGCGCATGTCCGACCCGGCGATGATCCAGGAGATCCAGGAGGCGGTCACGATCCCCGTGATGGCGAAGTGCCGGATCGGCCACTTCGTCGAGGCGCAGATCCTGCAGGCGCTCGAGATCGACTACGTCGACGAGTCCGAGGTGCTGACCCCGGCCGACGTCGCGCACCACGTGGACAAGTGGGCGTTCGAGATCCCCTTCGTCTGCGGAGCGACCAACCTCGGCGAGGCGCTGCGCCGGATCTCCGAGGGCGCGGCGATGATCCGCACGAAGGGCGAGGCCGGCACCGGCGACGTGGTCAACGCGGTCACGCACATGCGCGCGGTCTACGGCGGCATCCGCCGGCTCGGCGCGCTTCGCGGGGAGGAGCTGCACGCGGAGGCGAAGGAGCTCCGTGCCCCGTACGAGCTCGTCAAGTGGGTGGCCGAGAACGGCAAGCTCCCCGTCGTCACCTTCACCGCCGGCGGGATCGCGACGCCCGCCGACGCGGCACTGTGCATGCAGCTCGGCGCCGACGGCGTCTTCGTCGGCTCCGGGATCTTCAAGTCCGGCGACCCCGCGCTCCGCGCGAAGGCGATCGTCGAGGCGACGACGCACTTCCGCGACCCCGAGATCCTCGCCCGCGTCAGCGCGGGCCTGGGCGAGCCGATGGTCGGCATCTCCGCCGCCGAGCTCGCCCCCGAGCAGCTGCTCGAAACCCGCGGCTGGTAGCCGCCGCGTCCCGACCGGCCGGCTCCCGGCCGCCCCTCTACAGCGTCGTGCTCGTTGCAACGAGCGCCTGATCGTGCAAGGCTCGAAGGGCGCGGGCGGTCCGCGTGTCGCACGACAGGGGAGGGACAAGTGCATTCGATCATCGGCCGGCGCCGTGGGCGCTTGGCGATCGCGGCGATCGCGATCTTCGGAGTCGCGGGAGGGATCGCGTTCGCGTCGATCCCGGGCGCGGACGGCGTGATCCACGGCTGCTACAGGTCGGCCGCGGGCGACGTGCAAGGGCAGCTCCGCGTCGTCGAGGATCCGGCGAGCTGCCGGAGCAACGAGACGCCGATCCAGTGGAACGAGCAGGGCGTCGCCGGCCCGGCAGGGCCTGCGGGTGCGGACGGGGCCGACGGGGAGGACGGTGCGGACGGCCAGGACGGTGCGGACGGCTCGAGCCCCACCGTGGCCCAGCTCGCGCCCGGCGACGCAAACTGTGCCGACGGTGGCGCGGCGATCACGGACGCCGCGGGCACGACCGCCTATGTGTGCAACGGGGGACAGGGCCCGGCGGGACAGGACGGTGCAGACGGCGCGCCGTTCTCGGGCACCTTCACGAGCCCGAACGGCCAGTTCTCGATCAGCGTCACGGACACCGGCGTCACGGTCGCGAGCCCGGACTCCGCGATCAGCGTCACCGGCAGCGCGATCCGGGTGGAGAGCATGGGCCTCGACCCGATCGAGATCAGCGCTGCGAACCGGATCGACGTCGACAGCGGCGCGGCCTTCGAGCTCCAGGCGGGCGGCACCGCCTCGCTCCAGTCCGCCGCCGGCTTCGCGGTCCGGGGCGCCGCCGTGAGCATCAACGGTGTGGGGTGCCAGCCCGCGGCCCGCGCCGGGGACGTCGTCAGCGGCACCCACATCGTCACCGGCTCCACGACGGTCTGCATCGGTTGAGCGGTGCGGAGGGCCGGGGCGGTCGAACGCCCCGGCCCTCGCCGTCCCTACAATCGCGGCATGAAGATCGGTGTCCTCGCCGTGCAGGGCAACTTCCGCGAGCACGCGGCGATGCTGCGCGGGCTCGGCGCGGAGGTGGTCGAGGTCCGGCTGCCCGAGCACCTCGAAGGGCTCGACGGCTTGGTGATCCCGGGCGGCGAGTCGACCGCGATCACGCGGCTGATGCGGCTCTACGGCCTCGAGCAGGCGCTGCGCGCGTTCGCGGCGCCGGTCCTCGGCACGTGCGCGGGGATGATCCTGCTCGACCGCGACCACCTCGGGCTCGTCGACGTCGAGGTGGAGCGAAACGGCTACGGCCGCCAGGTTGCGAGCTTCGAGGCGGATCTCGCGCTCGCCGGCGAGGCCGAGCCGCTCCGCGGCGTCTTCATCCGCGCCCCGCGCGTCACCGACGCCGGGCCGGAGGTGGAGGTGCTCGCGAGCCACGACGGCTCGCCCGTGCTCCTGCGCCAGGGCCGGTTCCTCGTCGCCTCCTTCCACCCCGAGCTGACGGACGACACGCGCGTTCACGGGCGATTTCTCGAGCTGATCAGAGAGGAGCAGAGTGTCAGGGCATAGCAAGTGGTCGACGATCAAGCACAAGAAGGGCGCCGCCGACGCGAAGCGCGGCAAGCTCTTCACGAAGCTCTCGAAGGCGATCATCGTCGCCGCGAAGGAGGGCGGGCCCGACCCGGCCGGGAACCTTGCGCTCCAGAACGCGATCGAGAAGGCGAAGTCGTACTCGATGCCCAAGGACACGATCGAGCGGGCGATCGCGCGCGGCGCCGGCACGGACGCGGACGCCGCCGCCTACGAGACGATCGTCTACGAGGGCTACGGCCCCGAGGGCGTCGCCGTGCTCGTCGAGGCGCTCACGGACAACCGCAACCGGACGGCGTCGGACGTGCGGCACACGTTCTCCAAGCACGGCGGCAACCTCGGCACGACCGGCGCCGTCGCGTGGCTGTTCGAGCGCCGCGGGATCGTGCTCGTCGACGCGGAGTCGGTCGACGAGGACGAGCTGACGCTCGCCGCCGCCGAGGGCGGCGCG
>DATKBA010000084.1:0-24526 GCA_035514455.1 Gaiellaceae bacterium
CTTCGTCGTCGAGCTCGGCGGCGAAGAGGTCGGTGGCTTCAGCGAGGTCGACCTTCCCTCGGGTGAGATCGAGGTGATCGAGTACCGCGAGGGCTCCGACAAGTCCTCGGCCGCCCGCAAGCTCCCGGGCCTGGCCAAGTATGGGAACGTCGCTCTCAAGCGCGGGATCACGGGGCGAACCGAGCTGTTCGACTGGTGGAAGTCGGTGCGCGACGGCTCGCCCGCCCGGCGGAACGTCTCGATCACGCTGCTCGACGAAGCGCGCAACCCGGTGCAGCGCTGGGTGCTCCGAGACGCCTGGCCGACAAAGCTCGACTACGGCCGCCTGGAGGGCCTCGGTAACGAGGTCGCGATCGAGACGCTCGAGCTCGCGCACGAGGGCTTCGAGTTGGACTAGAGGCCTCTAGGGCAACGGCTGCGGCGCGGGCTGCGCGGCCGGCTCCGGCACGCCGCTCGAGTGGATCAGGTTGCGGATCTCGCGCACGGCGACGGACAGCCGGGCGAGATCGAGCGTGCCGCCGCTGCGGATGTCCGCGAGCACCTGCAGCGACCGCCCGACGGCGTCGGCGTTCTCGGCCAGCCAGCGCTCGACGCCGCCGCCGGAGCGCAGCACCTCGGCCGCGAGCCCGGCCTGCTCGGAGTAGACGTCGTCCCGCAGCGCCGCTCGCGCCATCGCCTCCCAGCGCGTCGTCCGGGGCAGGTCGACGATCCGGTCGCGCAGCCAGTGCAGCTCGAGCCGCGCGCCGAGCGCGAAGTAGACCTCCGCCGCCGCCGCGATCTCGACCTGCGCCGCAGCGGCGACCTCGACGAGGTCGAGCGCCGGCACGAGCCCCTCCAGATACGCCGCCCGCCCGGCGAGCTCGGGCGGCACGCCGAGGCCGGCGAGCGCGCCGGCCCGCTCCCGCGCGACCTCGAGCTCCGCCGGGCCGAGCAGCGCCGGCAGCGACTCGCCGAGCGCCGCAGCGCCGGGCGCGTAGCGCGTCACGGTCGCCGCGATCTCGAGCGGGCGGCGCCGGTTGCGCAGCAGCCACCGCGTCGACCGCTCGAGCAGGATGCGCGACCGGAGCAGCATCGCGATCTGCGTCTCTGCGGGCACGCGCCCGTCGAGCGCCTCGACCTCGCTCCAGAGCCCGCGCAGCCCGAACACCTCGCGGGCGGCCGTGTAGGCGCGCGCGATGTCGTCCGCGGCCGCGCCCGTCTCGTCGGCAAGCCGGAACGCGAACGTCGTGCCGGCGCGGTTGACGAGGTCGTTCGCGACCCGCGAGGCGATGATCTCCCGCCGCAGCGGGTGCCGCCCGAGCTCGTCCGCGAACTCCTCGCGCAGGCGCGTCGGGAAGTAGCGCTCGAGCTCGCCCGAAAGAGACGGGTCCTCGGGCAGCTCGGAGGCGAGCAGCTCCTGGGCGAGGGCGATCTTCGTGTGCGAGAGGAGCGTCGCGAACTCGGGTGCTGTGAGGCCCGCGCCCGCCGCCTGACGCTCGTCGAAGCCCTCGTCGGTCGGCAGGCACTCCAGCTCGCGGTTCAGCGTCCCCGCCTGCTCGAGACTGCGGACGTAGCGCTCGTGCACCTCCGCCATCGAGGCCGCCTGCGCCGTCGAGCTCGCGATCGCCTGCGTCTGCTCGTAGTTGTCGCGCAGGACGAGCGCCGCGACCTCGTCCGTCATCTCGGCGAGGATCGCGTTCCGCTGCTCCCCGGTCAGGTTGCCCTCGGCGACGACGGTGTCGAGCAGGACCTTGATGTTCACCTCATGGTCGGAGCAGTCGACGCCCGCCGAGTTGTCGATCGCGTCCATGTAGATCCGGCCGCGCCCCCGCGCGTAGGCGATCCGCGCGCGCTGCGTGAAGCCGAGGTTCCCGCCCTCGCCGACGACACGGCAGCGCAGCTCCTCCGCGTCGACGCGGACGGCGTCGTTCGCCCGGTCGCCGACCTCGGCGTGGCGCTCCTCGCGCGCCTTCACATAGGTTCCGATGCCGCCGTTCCAGAGCAGGTCGACCGGCGCGCACAGCAGCGCGTGGATCAGCTCGCTCGGCGGCAGGGCCTCCGCCGCGACGCCGAGCGCGGCCCGTGCCTCGGGCGAGAGCGCGATCGACTTCGCCGTGCGCGGGAACGCGCCGCCGCCGGCCGAGATCAGCGCCGGGTCGTAGTCGGCCCACGACGAGCCGGGGAGCCGGAAGAGCCGCTCGCGCTCGGCGAAGCTCGCGGCGGCGTCCGGGTCGGGGTCGAGGAAGACGTGGCGGTGGTCGAAGGCGGCGATCAGACGGATGTGGCGGGAGAGCAGCATCCCATTGCCGAACACGTCGCCGGACATGTCGCCGATCCCGACGGCCGTGAAATCGGTGCTCTCGATGTCGGTGCCGAGCTCGCGGAAGTGGCGCTTGACGGACTCCCACGCGCCGCGGGCGGTGATCGCGATCGCCTTGTGGTCGTAGCCGGCCGAGCCGCCGGAGGCGAACGCGTCGCCGAGCCAGAAGCCGTACTCGTGGGCGACCGCGTTCGCAAGGTCGGAGAAGGTCGCCGTGCCCTTGTCGGCCGCGACGACGAGATACGGGTCGTCGTCGTCGTGCCGGACGACGTCCGGAGGCGGCACGATCTCGCCGCCTGCGATCGTGTCGGTCACGTCGAGGAGGCCGCGCATGAACGTCCGGTAGCACTCGACGACCTCCGCGCCGAGGGCCGCGCGGTCGCCTCCGGGCGGCGGCCGCTTGACGACGAAGCCGCCCTTGGCCCCGGTCGGGACGATGACGGCGTTCTTGACGGTCTGCGCCTTCATCAGCCCGAGCACCTCGGTGCGGAAATCCTCGCGGCGGTCGGACCAGCGGATGCCTCCGCGCGCGACCTTCCCGGCGCGGAGGTGCACGGCCTCGACGCGCGGGGAGTAGACGAACACCTCGTACAGCGGCCGCGGCTCGGGCAGGTCGGGCACGAGCTCGGGATCCAGCTTCAGCGAGAGGTACGGCTTCGCCTGGCCGCCGGCGTCGGTCTGGAAGAAGTTCGTGCGCAGGACGGCGCGGACGACCCGGAGGAAGCCGCGCAGGATCCGGTCCTCGTCGAGACTCTCGACGGCGTCGATCCGGCCCTCCAGCTCGCGCTCGAGCGACCGGGCCTTCGCGTCCGTGTCCTCGAACCGGACGGGGTCCAGCCGCAGCCGGAAGAGGCGCACCAGCCGGAGCGCGACGTCCGGATGCGCGGCGAGCGCGTCCTCCATGTAGTCCTGGCTGAACGTGCTGCCGGCCTGGCGCAGGTACTTGGCGATCGCGCGCAGGATCGTGATCTCGCGCGCCGTCAGCCTGGCGGCGAGGACGAGCCGGTTGAAGCCGTCGTTCTCCGACTCGCCGCGCCAGGCGCGCGCGAACGCGTCCTGGAACATCTCGCGCACGTCGTCGGCCTGGAACTCGGCGCCCTCGTCGTGGCGCAGGCCGAAGTCGTAGATCCAGACGGGCGGCCCGCCCGCGCGCACGACCTCGTACGGGCGCTCGTCGCTGACCCTCACGCCCATGTTCTCGAGCAGCGGCAGCACGTCGGAGAGCAGGATCGGCTTGCCGGAGCGGACGAGCTTGAAGGCGAGGTGGTCCAGCGTGGGCTCGAGCGGGACGTACAGGCTCATCCCGAGGTCGCCGTCCGGGTCGAGCCGCTCGATCCGCAGGACGTCGCTCACCGCCTGCGCGGCAGAGAAGTCCTCGCGGTAGGCGCCGGGAAAGGCCTCGCCGTACCGCTCGAAGAGCGGGCCGGCACGCTCCTCGCCGAGCTGCTCCGAGAGCGCGTCGCGGAGATCGTCCGTCCACGCGCGCGTGGCTGCGGCGAGACGGGCCTCGATCTCGCCCACGTCGAACTCCGGGGCCGCACCCGGCTCCGTGTAGACGACGCAGTGGATCCGGGCCAGCACGGACTCGGAGACGCGGGTCGCGTAGTCGACGCTCGTCCCGGCGAACGCCTGCTGGAGGATCTCCTGGATCCGCTGCCGGTTCCGGGTGTCGAAGCGCTCGCGCGGCAGGTAGACGAGACACGAGAAGAAGCGGCCGAACGCGTCCCGGCGCACGAACAGCCGCACGCGCCCGCGCTCGCCGACGTGGAGGATCCCGAGCGCCGTCTCGAAGAGCTCGTCCTCCGAGATCTGGAAGAGCTCGTCGCGCGGGTAGGTCTCGAGGATGTCGAGCAGCGCCTTGTGGTCGTGGCTCCCCTGCAGAAGCCTGGACCGGTCGACGACGCGCTGGGCCCTGCGCCGGAGCACGGGGATCTCCCAGGGGCTCGCGCTGTACGCGGTGTGCGTGTAGAGCCCGAGGAAGCGCCGCTCGCCCGCCACCTCGCCGCTCTCGTCGAAGCGCTTCACCCCGACGTAGTCGAGATACGAGGGCCGGTGCACGGTCGCCCGCGAGTTCGCCTTCGTCAGGATGAGCGGGCTCTGCTCCCGCGCGAGCCGCCGCACCTCCGGCGGCAGCTGCGAGAAGCTGACCGAGATCGGCTGCTCCCCACCGGCCCGGAGGATGCCGAGCCCCGAGCCCGCCACGGCGCGGAGCACGTCCTCGCCGTCCTCGGTGAGCATGTCGTACTCGCGGTAGCCGAGGAACGTGAAGTGGCCGTCTCGCATCCACTGGAGCAGGTCGCGGGCCTCCGCCCGCTCCGCCGGGTCGACGGGCGCCGCCGCGAGCTCGGCGGCGGCGTCGCCGACGCGCTCGAGCATCGCCGGCCAGTCCTCGACGGCGGCGCGGACGTCGCCGAGCACGCGGCAGAGGTTGGTCCGCAGCCGCTCCAGCTCCACCGGGCCGGCCTGGCGGTCGATCTCGACGTGAATCAGCGATTCCGGCAGCCCCTTCTCCGAGCCGACCTCGAGCAGCCGGCCCTCGTCGTCGCGCCGCATGCGCATGATCGGCCGGATCACGAGGTGGATCGCGCTCCCGGTCCGCGTCACCTCCATCGAGACGGAGTCGACGAGGAACGGCATGTCGTCGACGACCGTCTCGACGACGGTGTTCGGCGACTCCCAGCCGTGCTCGTCCACGGTCGGCGTGTAGACGCGCACCTTCGTCTCGCCCGGGCGCCGGAGCCGCGCCAGCTCCCAGTGCGCGACCGCGGCGCCGCAGAGATCGAGGTCGCTCCGCTCGCACAGGTCGTCGGGCGCGACGTGGGAGTAGTACGCCCGCACGAACCGCTCCACGTCCGCGGCGTCGGGGCCCTCGACCCGCTCGTGGACGCGCTTCACCGTCGCTTCGAGCAGCGTCGCCTTCCGCTCATCCGGGCTGGTGGCCACGGTCGGACGAAGTATGGACTACAGGCCGAGGCGCTCCAGGGCCGCGTCGTCGCGGCGCCACTTCGGGCGCACCTTGACGACGAGCTCGAGGAAGATCCGGTGCCCGAGGAGCCCCTCGATCTCCGGCCGGGCGCGCACGCCGATCTCGCGGATCATCGCGCCCTTCTTGCCGACGAGGATCTGCTTCTGCGACTCGGTCTCGACGAGCACGAACGCGCGCAGGAGCTTGTCGCCGAGCTCGTCGATCTCGACCGAGATCGAGTGCGGCACCTCGTCCCGCGTCAGCTGCAGCGCCTTCTCGCGGATCAGCTCCGAGATCCGCTCCTCGCTCGTCTGGTCGGTCGCCGCCTCGCGCGAGAAGTGGGGCTGTCCCTCGGGAAGCAGGTAGACGAGGTCGGAGCGCAGCTCGTCGATGCCGTCCTTCGTCTTCGCGCTGACGGGATGGAGCGCGTGGAAGTCGCCGAGCGCCGCAGCGGCCTTCATCCCCGTGATGATGTGGCTCGGCTTGAGGTTGTCGACCTTGTTCAGCGCCACGATCACCGGCTTGCCGAGCCCGTAGACACGCCGCGCGATGAAACGGTCGCCGCCGCCGATCCGGTCGCGTGCCGAAAGGACGAAGAGGATCGCGTCGATGTCCTCGAAGGACGTGTCGACCGTCCTCTGCATCCGCTGCGTCAGCTTGTCCATCGGCTTCTGGAAGCCGGGGAGGTCGACGAGCACGAGCTGCCAGTCGTCGTCGTTCGCGACGCCGAAGACGCGGCGGCGCGTCGTGTTCGGGACGCGAGAGGTGATCGCGACCTTCTCGCCGACGAGCGCGTTCACGAGCGTCGACTTGCCGACGTTCGGCCGCCCGGCGACCGCGACGAAGCCCGACCTCACGCGTCCGGAAGGTTCCAGGTGTCCGGGAGCAGCCCGGACGCCTCATACGTCGCGATCGTGCCGTCGGCGCGGCGGAAGCTCACCTCGGGGATCCGGAACTCGTGCAGCCACTGGCGGCAGCCGCCGCAGGGCGAGGTGGTGATCCCGATCGCCGCGATCTGCCCCGGCCCGTAGCCCGCGGCGACGGCGGCGACGAGAGCGCTCTTCTCCGCGCAGACACCGAGCGGGTAGGCGGCGTTCTCGACGTTGACGCCCTCGAACTCGCGCCCATCGGTTGTCCGGACGACGGCGCCGACGTTGTACCTCGAGTAGGGCGCGTACGCGCGAGCGGCGCACGCCTCCGCCTTCTCGACCAGCTCGCTCACGCCGCCTCCCTCGCCTTCGGCTCGGTCGCGCGGGGGAAACCCGGTTTCCCCCGCGGGCCCCCTCGCGTTGACGCCGATGCTTCGCATCGGCGCGTGCCGATCGGGGGAACCCGCCGGTTCCCCCGAGCCCCCTCCTGGCGGCGTGACTTCGTCACGCCGCCACCTGGAAGACGGCGAGCGTGACGAGCGCGCCGAGGAGGGCGCCGTAGGCGACCTCGACCGACGAGTGCACTCCCGACTCCACGCGCGACTGTGCCACGAGCAGGGCCATGATGAACGTCAGCGACGAGATCAGGAAGTGGTGCTCGGAGTCGTCGAGGATCAGCGTCGCCGCCATCCAGCCCGCGAACGCGACCGCGGCGTGGCCGGAGGGCAGCCCGCCCCGCAGCGGCGTGCCGCGCCCGGTGAGCGCTTTCGTCGCGATCACGACGATCGTGGTCAGGAAGAGCGCGATCAGCGTCAGCTCGGCCGGGACGTTCGTGAGCCGGTCGAGCAGCCTCGAGCTGCGCTCGGCCACCTGGCCGGAGAAGACGAGATAGCCGACCGCGACGGCGACGGCGGTGGCGATCAGGACGGCGCCGGCGGCGATGTCCTTCGCGAGCTTCGCCATCGGGTCGAAGGACGTCGTGGCGACGTCGATCGCCCCCTCGACGGCGGTGTTCAGCATCTCCGCGATCAGCACGAACGCGATCGCGAGCAGGAGAGCGATCAGCTCGAGCTTGTCGACTCCGGAGAAGAGCGCCGCCACGAGCACGAGCGCCGCGACCGCGAAGTGGATCCGCATGTTCCGCTGCGTGCGGAGCACGTGGATGCTCCCCTCGAAGGCGAAGTTGAACGACTCGAGGATGGAAGGCGCTCTGCGGCTATTCAACGAACGCCGCCTCCCGGGCCTCCATCACGCCGCCGTGGTCGTAGCCGAGCAGGTGCAGGAGCCCGTGCACGAGCGGCGCGCGCCACGCCTCGCCCACCACCTCCGGGCAGAGCACGACGTCGCCGAGCGCGCGCGGCAGCCCGGCGGGCAGCTCGTCGCGGGCGTCGAGCGGGAAGGAGAGGACGTCGGTGACCTCGTCGATCCCGAGGTGCTCGCGCTTCAGGCGGCGCATCTCCTCCGACCCCGCGAACGCAAGCCCGAGCTCCCCCTCGTCGACGCCCTCGGCCGCGAGCACGCGGAGGGCGAGCTCGACCGCCGCGGCCTCGTCGACCGCGGCGCCGCTGCGGTTGTCCACCTCGACCGCGACCATCATCGCTTCCGCGCCGTGCCCGTCTCCTCGGCGTGCTGCTTGTACGCCTCGACGATCCGCTGCACGAGCTTGTGGCGGACGACGTCCTGGTGCGAGAACTCGACGAAGCCGATCCCGTCGATCGCGCTGAGGATGTCGCGCACCTGGATCAGCCCGGACGCCTGGTCGCGCGGCAGATCGACCTGGGTGACGTCGCCGGTGATCACGACCTTCGAGCCGAAGCCGAGCCGCGTCAGGAACATCTGCATCTGCTCGGGCGAGGTGTTCTGCGCCTCGTCGAGGATGATGAACGAGTCATTGAGCGTGCGGCCACGCATGAATGCCAGCGGGGCGACCTCGACGGTTCCGCGCTCCATGTAGGCGGCCAGCCGGTCGGGATCCATCATGTCGTAGAGCGCGTCAAAGAGCGGGCGCATGTACGGGTCGACCTTCGCGAGCATGTCGCCGGGCAGGAAGCCGAGCCGCTCGCCGGCCTCGATCGCGGGCCGCGTGAGGATGATCCGCCCGACCTGCTTCTCCGTCAGCGCCGCGACGGCGAGCGCGATCGCGAGGTAGGTCTTGCCGGTGCCCGCGGGGCCGATCCCGAACGTGACCGTGCACTCGCGGATCGAGTCGACGTAGCGCTTCTGGGTGACCGTCTTCGGCGCGATCTTCTTGCCGCGGTGGCGCCAGACGACGTCGTCGAAGACCTCGCGGATGTCCTCGGCCTGGTCGAGCGCGGCGACGACCGCGCCGACGGTGTCGGGCCCGATCTCGTGCCCGCCCTCGACGAGCTCGACGAGCTCGTCCACGACCGCGCGCGCGGCGGCGACGCTGTTCTCCTCGCCCTCGATCGTCAGCTCGTTCCCGCGCAGGCGGAGCGTGCAGCTGAGCCGGGCGCGCAGGGCGTCGAGCACGCCGTCGCCCACGCCGGCGAGCTCCGCGGCGACCTCGTTCGGGACGGACAGGGTTTCCTGCACCCGGCTCAGTGTAGGCGGGAGGCCCGTCAGGCGAGCTTCTCGCGCACGAGCTGGCTCACGGCCGAGCCGTCCGCCCTACCCGCCACCTGCGGCATCACGTCCGCCATCACGCGCCCGATGTCGCGCATGCTCGTCGCGCCGACCTCGGCGATCACGTCGTCGACGATCTCCTCGAGCTCGTCCTCGGAGAGCGGCTCGGGCATGAACTCCTCGAGCACGTCGAGCTCGTCCTCCTCCTTGTCCGCCTGCTCGTCGCGGCCGGCGTTGCGGAAGGCCTCGGACGCCTCGACGCGCTTCTTGCGCTCGCGCTGGAGCACCTGCAGCTCCTCCTCCTCGGAGAGCGGGCGCTGCAATTCCTTCTCCGCGCCCTGCAGGCTGGAGAGGATCAGGCGCAGCGTGTCGCGGCGCGCGGCGTCGCCCTCGCGCATCGCGTCCTCGAGCTGTCCTTTGATTTCGGCGATCAGGCTCACTCCGGCATCCCCCTGATCTTTCCACCCAGGACGTGCCAGTGCAGGTGGAAGATGGTCTGGCCGCCGCCCGGGCCGACGTTGACGAGCACGCGATAGTCCTCCAGGCCGGCGCCGGCGGCGACCTCGGCGACGAAGTCGAGCATCCGCTTCGCCTCGTCGGCGGGGAACGCGGCGACGTCGCGGAAGGTGTCCACGTGCCGCTCCGGCAGCACGAGCAGGTGCGTCTCGGCCTGCGGGTTGATGTCGCGGATCGCGACGAAGCCGTCGCCCTTCGCGACGTGGTCGCCCTCGACGGCGAGCCTGCAGAAGAGGCAGTCGTCAGGCAGCGAGGATCCCCTCCTCCGCGACGGCCGCCCCGCGCACGTGCACCAGCTCGCCCACGGGCGCGGCGACGAGCCAGGGCGAGTAGTCGGCGCCGTAGCCGCGGCCCGGCCGGTCGACGAGGACGACGTCCTCGCGGCCGACCTTCTCGAGCCAGCGCGCTCGGCAGGCCTCGTCGGAGAGCGCGCGCAGCCGGGCGCTCCGCTCCTTCTTCACAGCGGGCGGCACCGTGTCGGCGTCCGCCGTCCGCGTGCCGGGCCGCGGCGAGTACGGGAAGACGTGCACCTTCGTCAGCCGCGCGGAGCGGACGGTCTCGAGCGTGCGCTCGAAGGCGGCGTCGTCCTCGGCCGGGAAGCCGACGATCACGTCCGCGGTCAGGTTGAAGCCCGCCAGCGGCTCGAGCCTGCGGAGGTAGGTCTCGACGGAGTAGCGGCGCGCCATCGCGCGCAGGACGCGGTCGTCCCCCGACTGGAGCGGCACGTGCAGGTGCGGGCCGACCACCGAGGTCTCGCGCAGCGCGGCGACGAGCTCGTCGTCGACGTGGTTGATCTCGATCGAGGAGAGGCGGAGCCGCTCGACCCCGTCGATCGCCCCGGCGGCGCGGATCAGCCCGGCCAGGCTCGTGCTGGAGGAGCGGTCGCGGAAGCAGCCGAGGTTGACGCCGGTGAGCACGATCTCGCGGTGCCCCTGCGCGACCCGGCGGCGGATCTCGGCGAGGACGGCGTCCGCGCTGCGGCTACGCGTGGCGCCGCGGACGAGCGGGATCACGCAGAAGGCGCACGAGAAGGAGCAGCCGTCCTGGATCTTCACGAACGCGCGGACGCGGTCGAGCCGCGCGTCCGCCTGGACGCAGCCGATCGCGCCGACGTCGCCGGCGACGCTCTCGACGGCCTCCTCGATCCGGCCCGGCACGACGGTCACGTTGGCGGGCAGGCCGGCGAACGAGTCGTCGGAGAGCCGCGCGCCGCAGCCGGTCACGTAGACGCGCCCGTGCGAGCGCGCCGCGCGCGCGGCGGCCTGCCGCGACTTGGCCAGGCCCTCGTTGGTGACGCAGCAGGTGTTGACGACAGCGACCTCGCCGCCGCCCGCGACCTCGCGGTGCCCGTCGCGGACGAGGCGCTCGCGCAGCGCCTGCGCGTCGGTCTGCGAGACTTTGCAGCCGAGGAACCGGATCGAGAAGGTCGCCATGAAGGCGGAAATCTACTCCTGAACGTGCAGGTCCGCAGCCCAGCCGTTGCTCTGGACCCGTTGCTCGACCCGGTAGCCGGCGAGCCCGGGCTCGTCCGAGACGAGGTAGCCGGACGTGATCGCGCGCTCCGCGTGCAGCCTCGGCGCGAGCGCGAGCACGGCGTCGGCGGCGATGTTCGCGAGCGCGAGCCGGGCCTCGGGGAGCGCGTCCTCGCGCAGGTCGGCCTGGTGCACCGCGACCGCGACGCCGTTGCCGGCGGCGTTGCGCGCGGTCGCCTCGACGGCCTGGGGATCGAAGTCGAGCGCGAGCACGGGGGCGAAGCCGAGCTTCGCGGCCGCAATCGACAGCACTCCCGAGCCGCAGCCGATGTCGAGCACGCTGCCCCGTTCCTCCGTCTCGAGCAGGGCGAGGCAGAGCTGCGTGGTCGGGTGTCCGCCCGTGCCGAACGCGCGGCCCGGGTCGATCACGATCGCGATCGCATCCGGGTCGGGCTGCTCCCACGGCGGCCCGACCCAGAGCGAGCCGATCCGCACGGGCTTGTGGAACTGGCGCCACCGGTCCTGCCAGTCGTCCTCGACGTCCGTCGCGGCGGCGCCGCCGAACGCCTGCCAGATCCGCTCCTCGCCGGCGGCGTTCGTGTACGCGGCGAGCTCGAGCCCGCCCTCGCCGTCGATCTCCTCGAAGCCCTCGGGGAAGAGCTCGAGCATGACCGCGCGGGCCTCCTCGGCCCGGGCGTCCGGCACCGTCACGGACACTCGGCGCAGCAGCGGGAGTGCGCGGGTCAGTGTGATCGCCCGCTGTCGGGGTGCGACTCGCGGCGCGACGCAAGGACGCAGGGAGCGTCCATAGTGGTGCTATGGACGCGACTGAGGACGCCGCGTCGCGTCGCGAGGCGCGGCCCGACGGCATGGCGCTTCACGCTGACCCGCGCACTCAGCGGATCGCGTTCCGGAGCTTCTCGAAGAAGCCCTCGTCGCGCCGGTAGGTGTCCTCGCCGGACAGCTGCTCGAAGCGCTCGAGCAACTCGCGCTGCTCGTCGGTGAGCTGTCGCGGCACGGCGACGTTGACTAGCACGTGCTGGTCGCCGCGGCCGGATCGCTCCAGCGACGGCATCCCCCTGCCGCGCAGCACGCGCACCTCGCCAGGCTGCGTCCCCGGCTCGAACTCGAGCTCGACGTCGCCTTCGAGCGTGGGCACGGCGACGGTGGCGCCGCGCGCCGCCTGGACGATCGTCAGGTCGACCGAGGAGAGGACGTCGTCGCCGTCGCGCTCGAAGCGGCGGTCGCGGGCGACGTGCACCTCGACGTAGGCGTCGCCGGGCGGACCGCCGCTCGCGCCGGCATGGCCCGCGCCCCGGATGCGGATCCGCTGGCCGTCGTGGATCCCAGCGGGGATCTCGAGCTCGAGCTCCTTCGTCTCGACCGTGCGGCCGGCGCCGTCGCAGGCCGTGCACGGCGCCTCCACCGTCTCCCCCGCGCCGCGGCAGACGGGGCACGCCTGGGTGCGGACGAACTCGCCGAAGACGCTCCGCGAGACCTCGCGCAGCTGCCCCTGCCCGCCGCAGGCCGCGCACATGACGCGCTCGGTGCCCGGCTCGGCGCCGTCCCCGTCGCAGCGCTCGCAGGTGACGGCGACCTCGACCTCGACCGCGCGCGTGACGCCGTGGAACGCGTCGCCGAGCTCGATCGCCACCGCCGCGCCGACGTCGCCGCCGCGCGCACGGCCGCCGCGGTTCCGCGCGAACAGGTTGTCGCCGAAGAACGCCGAGAAGATGTCGTTCAGGTTCGTGAACGCGAAGTCGCTCGGCGCGTAGCCGCCGCGGCGGAGCCCCGCGTGCCCGTAGCGGTCGTACAGCTGCCGGCGCTGCGCGTCCGAGAGCACCTCGTAGGCCTCGGCGACCGCCTTGAAGCGGTCGTGCGCGTCGGCGGCCTCGGAGACGTCCGGGTGTAGCTCGCGCGCGAGCTTGCGGAACGCCTTCTTGATCTCGGCCTCGCTCGCGGAGCGCTCGACGCCGAGGAGCTCGTAGTAACCGCGTTCGGCCGACGTCGCCATGCACTCAGCGTAGCGAGGGGATCAGTCCTCGTCGTACGTCGCCTCGACGAGCCGCGAGAGCTCGAATGCGGCCGCGCGCACGGTCCGGACGGCCTTGTCGTAGTCCATCCGCACCGGCCCGAGCAGGCCGATCGAGCCGAGCGTGCGCGTCGGCAGGCCGTATGTGGAGCCCACGAGCGCGACGTCGTGCAGCCCGGGGTGGTCGAGTCCGACGCGCACGTAGGCCCGGCGGACGTCGAAGGAGTCGGTCATCAGCTCGAGCATGGCGGCCCGGGTCTCGAGCACGGACAGCAGCCGCCTGCACGCCTCGAGCTCCTCGGGACGGACGTCGTCCAGCAGCGAGGCGGCGCCGCCGACGTAGAGCGACTGCGCCGCCGGCGAGGAGAGGTCGAGGAAGGCCGGGCGGAGCGCCTCGAGGAACGCCGCCTCGCGCGGGGAGAGGCTCGCGTCGTCGATGCGGCGCCGGACCAGGTGCGTGCCCAGGCCGACGCCGACGAGGCGGTCGTTCAGGTACTCGTTCGCCCAGGCGGCAAGCCCCGGGTCGACGGGACCGTCGAACGTGAGCATCCTCTTGGCCACCCCGCCCGTCGAGGTGATCGTCACGACCATGACCACGGACGGCTGCAGCAGCAACACCTCGATATGCCGCACGGTCGCCCGCTCGAGCGCGGGCGCCGAGACGAGCGCGAGCAGCCGCGTCACCTGGCTCAGCATCTCGGTCGTCGACTGGAGCGCGGCCTCGACCTCGCTCCGCATCGAGGTCAGGTCGAGCGGGAAGCGCGCGGGGCGCGGCTCCTGGCGCTCGAGCACGTCCTCGGCGTAGAAGCGGTAGCCGGCGTCGGTGGGGATCCGGCCGGCCGACGTGTGGGGGTGCGTGAGCAGGCCGAGCGACTCGAGCTCGGCGAGCTCGCTCCGGACCGTCGAGGGGGAGACGGGCAGCCCCGAGCGCTCGACCAGCGTCTTCGAGCCGACCGGCTCGCCGGTGGCGACGTACTCCTCCACGAGCCGGCGCAGGATGTCGCGCTTGCGATCGGTGATTTCGCTCATTTGCAGGGGATTCTAGCGGTCATGCCAGGAGCTCCGCGGTGACGCCCCCGCCGAGGAAGCGCCCCCGGCGCGTCAGGGCGACCGTGCCGCCGGCGGCGCGGACGAGACCGTGCCGCTCGAGCCGCGCGAGCGCGTCGCGGTCGACGGCTCCGTCGAGCCCGGCGAGTGGGAGCGGCTCGTCGAGGCGAAGGCCGAGCATGAGCAGCTCGCGCGAGCGCACCTCGGGCTCCAGGCGCTCGAGCTTGCGTGCCGGCCGGTCGCCGCGGGCGAGCGCCGCCGCGTAGCGGGGCAGGCTCGGCGCGTTCCGCCAGCGGAGGCCGCCGACGGTCGAGACGGCGCCGATCCCGAGGCCGAGGTAGTCGCGGCCGAGCCAGTAGGCGAGGTTGTGCCGGGCACGGAGGTCGCGGCCGCCGGCGCGGCAGAAATTGGCGGTCTCGTACCAGCGGTAGCCGGCGCCGGTGAGCACGTCGACCACGCGCTCGAAGTAGTCCTCCATCGCCTCGGCCTGCCGGGCGAGCTCCTCGCCGTGCGCGTGCGTGAAGCGCGTCCCCGGCTTGGCCTCGAGCTCGTAGCAGGAGAGGTGCTCCGGCCCGAGCGCGAGCGCCTCGGCGAGGTCGCGCTCGAGGTCGGCCGGGCTCTGGCCGGGGATCCCGTAGACGAGGTCGAGCGAGATGTTGTCGAAGCCCGCGTCGCGGAGGGTCGCGACCGCAGCGCGAACCTGCTCGGGCCGCGCCCGCCGCTCGAGCGTCTCGAGCAGGTGGGGCTGGAAGCTCTGCGCCCCGAGCGAGACGCGGTTGACGCCGTGCTCGCGCAGCAGCGCGGCGAGCGCGGGCGTGACGGTCTCGGGGTTCGCCTCGACGGTCGTCTCCGCCGCGCGCGGCAGGGCGGCGAGGAGCCGAGCCAGCGCGCCCGGCTCGGTGAAGGTCGGCGTCCCCCCGCCGAGGAAGACCGTCTCCGGACGGTCCGCGAGCAACCCTCGCTCGAGAGCCAGCTCCCCCAGCAGCGCGTCGACGTAGCCACCGTGGCCACCGTCGTGCCCTGTGACCGTGACGAAGTCGCAATAGCCGCAGCGATGCGCGCAGAAGGGCAGGTGGACGTAGAGGTGGCGCACACCCGGTCCAGCCCCCGGGATGGGGGCGCGGAGGCCCCCTTCTGGAACGCTACGGGACGAGCCGTCACGCGTGGGTGACGGCTTCGTGCCGATTTCGCTCCGGCTCGCGGGACTCACTTGCGCTCGTCCAGGTTGAGCACGGCCAGGAACGCCTCCTGCGGCACCTCGACGCCGCCGACCTGCTTCATCCGCTTCTTCCCCTTCTTCTGCTTCTCGAGCAGCTTCCGCTTCCGGGTGATGTCGCCGCCGTAGCACTTCGCGAGCACGTCCTTGCGCCGGGCCTTGACGGTCTCGCGAGCGATGATCCGCGCGCCGATCGCGGCTTGGATCGGCACGTCGAACATCTGGCGCGGAATCTCCTTCCGCAGCCGCTCGACGAGCAGCTTGCCCCGGTCGTAGGCGAAGTCGCGGTGGATGATCAACGAGAGCGCGTCCACCTGTTCCCCGCCGACCAGGACGTCGACGCGGACGACGGCGCCGGGCCGGAAGCCGACCAGGTCGTAGTCGAAGCTCGCGTAGCCGCGCGTGCGGGACTTGAGCTGGTCGAAGAAGTCGAGCACGATCTCGCCCAGCGGCAGCTCGTAGACCAGGTGCACCCGCTCCTCGGAGAGGTACTCCATGTGGTCGAACTTGCCTCGGCGCTCGTTGCAGAGCTCCATCACGGCGCCGACGTACTCCTTCGGGACGATCACGGACGCCTTGATGTACGGCTCTTCGGCCGCCTCGATCTCCGCGGGCATGTCCGCGGGGTTGTGCACCTCGACCCAGTCGCCGTTCCGCGCCTGGACGCGGTACGCCACGTTCGGGGCGGTCACGATCAGGTCGAGGTCGAACTCGCGCTCGAGCCGCTCGCGCACGATCTCCATGTGCAGGAGCCCGAGGAAGCCGCAGCGGAAGCCGAAGCCGAGCGCCTGCGACGACTCGGGCTCGTAGAAGAGCGCGGCGTCGTTCAGCTTCAGCCGCTCGAGCGCGTCACGCAGCTCCGGGTACTCGTCCGAGTCGGTCGGGAAGAGGCCGGAGAAGACCATCGGCTTCACGTCCTTGTAGCCGGGCAGCGGCTCGGCGGCCGCCCGCTTCTCGGCGGTGAGCGTGTCGCCGACGCGGAGCTTGGAGACGTCCTTGAGGCCGGTGATCACGTACCCGACCTCGCCTGCCTCGAGCACCTTCACCGGCCGCCGCTCGGGCGAGAGGAAGCCGAGCTCCTCGGCCTCGAAGCGCGTGCCCTGCGCCATCGCCCGGACGGCGTCGCTCGTCTCGAAGCGGCCGTCGACGACGCGAACGAAAGCGACGACGCCGCGGTACTGGTCGTACGAGGAGTCGAAGATGAGTGCGCGGGCGGGCGCCTCGCGGTCGCCGGACGGGGCCGGAATCCGCTCGACGATGGCGTCGAGCACATCCGTGACGCCCGCGCCGGTCTTCGCCGAGATGCGGAGCACGTGGTCGGCGTCGTCGCCGATCAGGTCGGCGACCTCGGCGGCCGCGCCGTCTGGATCCGCCTGGGGCAGGTCGATCTTGTTCACGACCGGGACGATGTCGAGGTCGTTTTCGATCGCGAGGTAGGCATTCGCGAGCGTCTGCGCCTCGATCCCCTGCGCGGCGTCGACGACGAGGAGCGCCCCCTCGCACGCCTGGAGCGAGCGCGAGACCTCGTAGGTGAAGTCCACGTGCCCGGGTGTGTCGATCAGGTTCAGCTGGTGCCCCTTCCAGAGCACGCGAACGGCCTGCGCCTTGATCGTGATCCCCCGCTCGCGCTCGAGCTCCATCGAGTCGAGCAGCTGCTCCTTCATGTCGCGGTCCGCGACCGTGTCGGTGAGCTGGAGGATCCGATCGGCGAGCGTCGACTTGCCGTGGTCGATGTGCGCGATGATCGAGAAGTTGCGGATTTTCGTCTGGTCCATGCGGGATCAACCTCTGCGGAAGCGGTCTCGCAGAGAGAGTAGCGTCGCCATCTCGCGCACCCGGAGCGCGCGGCAGGCGAGCAGGTAGGCGGCACCGCCGACGACGAGCGCCGTCCCCACCGACGTGAGCTGCGCGGGGAAGGAGCGACCGAGCGCCTCGTCGAGCACGCGCCAGACGCCGTAGGAGACGCCGGCGAGCACCGCGGAGGCGACGGCGACGAGCGCGAACGAGCGCAGCGTGCCGGTCAGCTCGATCCGGCCGATCCGCCGCCGCAGCGCGACCAGGAGCAGGAAGACGCCCGCGATGTTGGCGAGCGAGATCGCGAGCGGGATCCCCCACGTGCCGACGCGGTAGAAGACGGCGTAGAGGGCGACGTTGAGCGCGAGGTTCGCGAGCGCGATCGCGGTCGGGACCCAGGGCTGCTGCAAGCTGAAGAAGCCGCGGTTCAGCAGCAGCATCATCCCGTTGAAGGCGAGGCCGACCGAGAACGCGGCGAGCGCGCCGGCGACGACGGTCGTCTCGTCGGGGTCGAAGGCGCCCCGCTCGTAGAGCAGGCGCACGATCGGCTCAGCGAGCACGATCGAGACGGCGGCCGCCGGCAGCAGAAGGAAGTTGATCTGCCGGATCCCGCGCGCGACCGTGTCGCGGAAGCCGTCCATGTCGCCGCGGGTCGCGAGGCGCGCCATCGACGGGAAGAGCACCGTCGCGACGGCGACCGAGAACATCCCCTGCGGGAGCATGTAGATGCGGAAGGCCTTGTCGATGGCGTTGGGCGCGATCGTCGGGTCGATCCACTTCGCGGCGACGACCGTGCCGATCACCGCGTTGACGTTGATCAGCCCGAGGCCGAGCATCACCGGGACCATCAGCTTGAAGACCTGCTTCACGGCCGGGTCGCGCACGTCGAGGGCGAGGCGGAGGCGGCCGTCGAGCCCGCGCAGCCACGGCAGCGGCAGCAGCAGCTGGATCAGCGTGCCCGCGACGATCGAGCCGGCGTAGACGTAGAGCTTGCCGCTCTCGGTGTCGGCCTGGGGCACGCCGATCACGAGCCCGGCGATGATCGCCAGGTTCCAGAAGACGGGCGTCAGCGCGGGGATCGAGAACTGGTCGTAGCTATTCAGGATCCCGGTCACGATCCCGAAGAGCCCGAGCAGGACGACGATGGGGAAGAGGATCTGCGAGAGCGTCACGGTCAGGTCGTCGTAGGCGTCGGTGAGCGGCGGCATCAGCACCGGCGCCGCCAGGATGAAGAGGGCGGTGAGCCCGCCGACGAGCAGGAGGAAGAGCCAGAAGACGGTCGAGGCGACCCGCCAGGCGCGCGCCTTCTCGCCCTTCTCGAGCAGCTCGCTGAAGACGGGGACGAACGCGGACGAGAGCGCCGCGTCGGCGACGAGGGCCCGGACGAGGTTGGGGATCTGGAACGCGACGGTGAACGCGTTGATCGGGCCCCGGGCGCCGAAGTAGTTCGCGGCGACGATCTCGCGGACGAGCCCGAGCACGCGCGAGAGCCCGGTCGCGGCCGAGAAGATCGCCGTCGACCACGCGAGCCTCCGTGCCTGCGCTCGCGTCTCCACCGGGCGAGTATAGGAATCGGCTCTGCTAGGATTCCGCGCGCCCGCCGAGTGCGGGCCTTTCTTTGACATGGCGAACATCCAGCAGCAGAAAAAGCGGGTCCGGATCTCCGAGCGCGAGCGGGAGGAGAACCTCCGCTACCGCTCGACCGTGAAGACGCTCGTCAAGCGCCTCGAGACCGCGGTTTCCGAGGGCGACAAGGACAAGCTGGCCGCCGAGCACCTCGAGCTCGTGCGCATGATCGACAAGGCCGCTTCGCACGGCGCGCTGCACAAGAACACCGCCGCCCGCAAGAAGTCGCGCGCCGCCCGGCTCGTCGCCGGCGACCCTTCCTAGCTCGCCGCGCTGAGGTCGATCAGGGCCCGCTGCAGCTCGAGGTCGGGCGTGAGCTTGCTGCCGCCTTTGAGGGCGTGGTCGAGCCCGGCGAGGCGGACGACCGCGGCGCGCAGCTCCTCCTCGGAGAAGTTCGCAGCCTGGGCGAAAACCTTCTCGACGTAGAACGGATGCCGCTTGAGCGTCGCGGCCGCGTCACGCGGGCGGACGCCGTCCGCCGCCAGCCGCTGGCAGCGGCGCACGAAGGCGAGGTGGTTGGTGAGCGCGCCGGCGAGGCGCGGAGCCGTGTCGCGGCGGGGACGCCCTTCGCGCTCGAAGATCGTCTCGCTCGCGGCCAGAGTGCCGCCGGTATCGCGCCGCGCCCAGGCGTCGGTGAGCGTGAACGTCGGCGTCTCCGCAACCGCTGCGACGAGCAGCTCGACC
This sequence comes from Gaiellaceae bacterium, assembly GCA_035514455.1. Classification (GTDB taxonomy): domain Bacteria; phylum Actinomycetota; class Thermoleophilia; order Gaiellales; family Gaiellaceae; genus Gaiellasilicea. The sequence continues at coordinate 19,104 of DATKBA010000084.1, forward strand.
TCGCGCTCGCCGATCGGCTCGTCTCGCGCCCAGAGCGCGAGCTTGTCGATCTCGTTCGCGAGCTGGTTGAAGTCCTCCCCCACGAGCTGGACGAGCGCAGCGCACGCATCGGGCTCGGCGCGCGCGCCGGCCTGCTTGAAACGCTCCGCCACCCACTGGTTGACGTTGCGCTTCGCGACGTCGAACGCGAGCACGTCGCCGGACTTCGCACAGGCCTTCGTCAGCGCCGCGTCCTTCTTCAGCTCCTCGGCGACGAGCGCGAGCACGGTCGCGGGCGCCGGCGACGCGAGATACTCCTCGATCGCCTTCACGTCCGCAGCCTTCCAGCCGCCGGTGAGGCGGCCCTCGCTCGAGCGGCGGCCGTCGACGCCCTCGACGACCACGAGGCGCGCGTCGCCGAAGAGGCTGCCCGCGTTGCAGAGCGCAACCACCTCGGCGCCGCCCAGCTCCTGCGCCACGACGAGCTCGATGGCCTCGGCCTGGAAGTGGCGGCGCAGCCGCGTCAGCGCGGTCTCGATCTTCGGGCGGTCGCTGCCGGTGAGCAGGTAGACGGGCTTCAGGTCGGGCGCGTCGGCCATCGCCCCACCCTACTCAACGGTCCGTACGGACCGAGAGCCGCCGCCCGTCCGACTCGACGACGACGCGGCCGTCCTCGTCCGTGCGGTAGAGCGCGAGGCCGGGGCTCGCCCGCAGCGCCGCGAGCGTAGACGCGGTCGGGTGGCCGTAGTCGTTGTTCCGGCCGCACGAGATCACGGCGATCGCCGGCCGCAGCTCGCGCAGCTCCGCCGCGAGCCCGGGGTCGGCCGAGCCGTGGTGACCGACCTTGAGGATTTCGACCGGCCGCGCGAGCAGTCGCGCGGTCACGTCGGTCTCCGCGTCGGCGGTCAGGAGCGCGTCGACCTCGCCGTAGGTCGCCAGCAGGACGATCGCGAGCTGGTTCGGATCCGTGGCGGCCGTCCCCGCGCGGTCCGGCCAGAGGACGCGGAGCCGGAGCCGGCCGAGCCGGAAGGCGGCGCCGGCCCGCGTGGTCACCACCGGCACGCCGCGGTCCTCGGCCGCAGCGAGGACGGCACGGAGCTCGGCGCTCGAGAATGTGAGACCCGGATCGAGCACCCGCTCGACCGCGAGCCGGCGCAGCACGGCCTCGGCGCCGCCGATGTGATCGCGCTGCGGGTGCGTGAGGACGAGGGCCGAGAGGCGGCGGACGCCGAGGCCGCGCAGCTGCTGCGCCACGTTCGCCTCGGGCGGGCCCTGGTCGACGAGCACCGCTCCTTCCGGCACCTGGAGCAGCACCGCGTCGCCCTGGCCGACATCGAGGAACGTGATCCGCAGCCCGGCCGGCGGGGGCAGCCGCGTGCCCGGGACGAGTTGCCACGCGAGCAGCGCGGGAACGAGCGCGGCGGCACACGCGAGCGCGGCCGCACGGCGACCGCGCGGGAGCCGCTGCAGCGCGAAGAGAGCGAGCGGCGCCCCGAGCAGCACGCACACCGCCGCGCCCGAGCCGATCTCCGCGAATGGAAGGCCGCCGATCGCTCCCGCGCACGCGGCGATGTACGCGGCGAGCCAGCCGTTCAGCCAGGCGAGCGCCAGAGCCGCCGACGGCAGCAGCGGCTGGAGCAGCGACCCGACGAGCCCGATCCCGAGCAGCGGCGGGATCGCCAGCGTCACGAGCACGTTCGCGGGCAGCGAGTAGACGGGCACGCTGCCGAACTGAAGCCAGAGGATCGGAGCCGTCGCGGCGCCGCACGCCGTCGAGACGGCGAGGGTGTCCCTGAGCCAGCCCGTCATCGGGTAGCCCTCGAGTGCCGAGCGCAGGCGCGGCAGGAGCAGGAAGATCGAGCCGACCGCGGCGAACGAGAGCTGGAACCCGGGCTCCAGCAGGCTCGCAGGCGTCCAGACGAGCAGGACCGCCGCGCCGAGGGCAAGGAAGTGCCACCTGTCCCGCGGGCGGGAGAGCAGCCACGCGAGCGAAGCCAGCCCGCCTGCCACCCCGGCGCGGACGACCGAGGGCTGCCAGCCGACCGCCAGCACGTAGGCGACGATCGCCGCGATCGCCACCACCTCCGCCGGGAGGCGCGGCACTCCGAGCAGCCAGGCCAGCCCGAGCACGCCCAGCGCCAGGAAGGTGATGTTCTGGCCCGAGACGGCGAGCAGGTGGTAGAGGCCCGAGGCCTTGAACTCGTCCTGGAGCTCGTCCGTGAGCCCCTCGTCCTCGCCGAGCACGATCCCCGCGAGCACCGCCCGCCGCTCGCCCGCGAGCCCAGGGGCGATCGCGCGCGCGACGTGCGCGCGGAGCCGGTCGGAGACGCCGCCGATCCCGCCCCGCCGGCCGACGACGCGCCAGTCGCCGCCGCGGAGGACGACGTGGACGCCGCGGCGGGCCAGCCAGCCGCGCTCGTCGAAGCCGTCGTCCCGGCCGCGCGGTGCCGCAACGGTCACCCGGAAGGCGAGGACGGCGCCCTGGGGCGGCGAGCGGCCGAGCGGCAGCTCGAGCAGGACCCGCTCGCGGACGGAGCGGCCGGCGAAGCTCCGCACCTCGGCGGGAACGCGGAGCGCGAAGCGGGACGTCCGGACCGGCCCCGTCACGACAGCCGCCACCTCGCCGCCGCGGCCCACCTCGGGCAGGAGGACGCTGCGGTCGAGGGCGTCGAGCCGTGCGCTTCCCCACCACCAGCCGGCGAGGACGAGCGCAACGGCGTACAAGGCAAGCCGAGCCTGCGGCAGGAGCGCGGCGGCCGCGGCCGCGCCCACGATCGCCGCGGACACGGCCCACGGGGCGCGGAGGACGTTTGCCGCCGAGAGGCCTGCGCAGGCCGCGACCACGAGCAGGGTCGGCCAGGTGCGTGCGATCACGGCGAGACGAGCTCCCGCAGCTGCTCGATCCGCGCGGGGCCGATCCCGGGGATCGCGTCCAGGTCGTCGATCGAGCGGAAGCCGCCGTGCGCCGCGCGGTAGTCGACGATCTTCTGCGCCGTCACGGGGCCGATGCCCGGCAGTGCGTCGAGGTCGGACGCCGACGCCGAGCTCAGGCTGACACGGCCGGGCGCGGCCTTCCCCGCCGCGCCGGCGACCCGACTCGGCACGACCACCTGCATCCCGTCGGCGAGCGGCGCGGCGAGGTTGATCGCCGCGGTGTCGGCCGACGCGGTCGCTCCGCCCGCACGGGCGACCGCGTCGGCGACGCGTTTGCCCTCGGCCAGCCGGTAGAGCCCCGGCCGGCGAACGGCTCCGGCGACGTGGACGACGAGCTTCGGCGCACGCTGGCGGGCGCCCGGCCACGACGAGCAGCGCGAGCGCGGCTGCCGCGAGGACGAGCGCCCGCCGGCGCGACACGGGCAGGGAGGGCATGTCTCCACGGTGCCGGTCCAACCGTCACAGCTGTGAAACGGCTTCGTGCCGGTTGTGTGCCGGTTCAGGAGGAGCGCGAACCCCATCCGGCGCGCATCCTCGACCTCTTGAAGATCGACGTCCAGTTCGCGACCTTTGTGGGAGATCTGGTCGACGGGGCGGGCACCCTGATCGTCTTCTGCTGATCGTCAGCGGGCTGCTCGGCGTGCGACCTGCTGCGCGCCGGGCAGCTCCTCCAGCCGCAGCGCACTCCGCACCGCGGGCACCGCGCAGTCCCGGTCGAAGGGTGCCCCGGGGGACGTCAGACGACGAAGTTGACGAGCTTCCCCGGGACGACGATCGTCTTCCGGGGCTCGCCGCCGTCCAGGTGCGCCTGCACGCGCTCGGAGGCGCGCGCGAGCGCGACGAGCTCCTCCTCGCCGATCGCGGCCGGAACCTGCAGCCGGTCGCGCAGCTTCCCGTTCACCTGGAGCACGATCTCCACGGTCTCGCGCTCGAGCAGCGCGGGGTCGGCGACCGGCCACGGCTGCTCCCACAGCCGCTCGTGCCCGAGCCGCTCCCACAGCTCCTCCGCCACGTGCGGGGCGTAGGGCTGGATCAGCGAGACCGCGGTCTCGGCGGCGAGGCGCGCGTCCGGGCCGCCGGTGTCACGTGAGAGCTCGTTCACGAGCTCCATCACCGCGGAGATCCCGGTGTTGAAGGCGAACCGGCGGCCGATGTCGTCGGTGACCTTCGCGATCGTCGCGTGCGCCTTCCGCGCGAGCGGCCCGTTCTCCGGCTCCCCCGCCGGCGCCTGCTCGGCCACCTCCGACACGACGCGCCAGAACCGCCGGACGAAGCGACCCGCGCCCTCGAGTGCTTCCTCCGTCCACTCCATGTCCTGATCGGCCGGGCCGAGGAAGAGGATCATCAGACGTGAGGGATCGGCCCCGTGGCGGTCGATGACCTGGTCGGGCCCCACGGACGCGCCCGAGCGCTTCGAGATCTTCGTCCCGCCCGACGTGACCCACCCGTTGGAGAAGAAGGCGGCGAACGGCTCGCGGAAGCCGAGGTACCCGAGGTCGTTCAGGACCTTCACCCAGAAGCGGGCGTAGATCATGTGCATCGTCGCGTGGTCGACGCCGCCGATGTAGAGGTCGACCGGGTTCCAGTAGTCGACGGGCGCGCGCTCGAACGGCGCCTCGTCGTTCCACGGGTCGCAGTAGCGGAGGAAGTACCAGGACGAGTCGACGAACGTGTCCATCGTCTCCGTCTCCCTGCGCCCCTCGCCGCCGCAGGACGGGCACGGCGTGCGCACCCACTCCTCGACCTGCGCGAGCGGCGGCTTGCCCTTCGGCTTGTAGTCCTCGACGTCCGGAAGCAGGACCGGCAGCTCGTCGTCGGGCACGGGCACGATCCCGCAGCCGTCGCAGTAGACGACCGGGATCGGGGAGCCCCAGTACCGCTGGCGCGAGAAGCCCCAGTCCCGGAGGCGGTAGTTGATCGCGAAGCGGCCGCGGCCCTCCCGGTCCAGCTCCTCGACGATCCGGCGGCCGCCCTCGGGCGCCGGCAGCCCGTCGAACTCGCCCGAGTTGACCAGCATCTCGCCCTCCGTGTGCCCGACGTAGGGCTCGGACTCGTCGACCTCGCCGTCGACGGGCCGCACCACCTGCCGGACCGGCAGGCCGAATGCCCGCGCGAAGTCGAAGTCGCGCTGGTCGTGGGCGGGGACGGCCATGATCGCGCCGGTGCCGTAGTCGGTGAGCACGTAGTCCGCGACGTAGACCGGCAACCGCTCGCCGTTCACCGGGTTGACGGCGTGCAGCCCGGTGAAGACGCCCGTCTTCTCGACGGCGGCGGCCCGCTCCTCGGTCTTCTTCGCGCCGGCGCGCCGCACATACGCCTGCACCTCCTCGGACTCGACCCGGGCGACGAGCTCGTGCTCGGGCGCGAGGACGAAGAAGGTGGCGCCGAAGAGCGTGTCCGCCCGGGTCGTGAAGACGGTCACGTCCTCGTCCCACTCCTCGATCCGGAAGTCGATGTCGGCGCCCTCCGAGCGGCCGATCCAGTTCCGCTGCCGCGCCTTGATCGACTCG
>DATKBA010000085.1:0-3568 GCA_035514455.1 Gaiellaceae bacterium
CGAGGGCCTGATGCTCGGCGCGATCGCGCTCGTCTTCATGCGCGACGGGAACGAGGTCGCGCTCGCGTTCGCGATCGCCGCGATCGGAGGCTCCTTCCTCGTCCCGTACGCGCGCGCGAAGGCGGAGGGGCTCGGGATCAAGGGCGACGTCGGGATCGGCTCCCGCGCGGAGCGCGTGGCCGTGATCTCGGCTGGGCTCGCGCTGGCGCCCTGGGGCCTGCTGCCGTGGGCGATCTACCTGCTGGCAGCGACCGCGTGGTACACGGTCGTGCAGCGCGTGCTCCACGTGCGGCGCGAGTTGCGCGCGCGCTAGTCGGCCTCGGCCGACTCGAGGCCGGTTAGATCGTCGTCCCGACCGCGCGCAGCACCCCGAGCGGCACGGGCCGCGGCGTGGGCTCGACGGCCGGCGGCGCCGGCGCAGCGGGCGGGGCGCTCGCGACGAGCGCGCGGACCAGCTTCGCCAGGTCGCGGCCGTAGGCCGGCGAGGGCGCCCACTTGCCGCCGAGCCGCTCCACCGACGGGGCCGTGCCGTGCAGGAAGGGGAAGTGGCGCGGGTCGGGGGTCGAGCGGCGCGGGTAGCCGTCGGCGCCCGCGTAGAGCGCCATGTGGTCGAGGTGCGCCGCGATCCCGACGCGCCAAGTCGGGAAGCGCTTGTGCGCGGCCGGGTCGTAGTTGCCGCCGCCGGCGGTCACCTTCAGCCCGCACGGGTTGCGGAAGCTCGCGTCGAGGACGCCCGTGAAGCGTCCGAAGTTCGTCTCCTTCGCCGACTGGGCGTAGGCGACCTCGGGACGGATCCCCCGCTTCGGGGCGAGCTCCCAGTAGACCGCGGCGAGGCGGACGAACGTCGGCGTCGCTCCGTGCGTGCGCGCCCAGGCCCGCGCCGCGTCCGCGGAGGCCTTCTCGCCGCCGAGGATCGGCGTGGCGGCGCCGGCCGTGGACGGCACGGCGGCTGCGAGCAGGATGAGGAGCAGAGCGAGACGACGCATGGAGACCCGGTGAAGCGCCGGCCAAGGTAGCAGCGGTTCCCAAGTTTGGCTGCTGTCGGCGGCCGTGCCATCCTGTAGGCGTGTGGTGATCGCACTCGACAACGAGATCGTCGGTCGAGACGGCGAGCTCGCAGGCCTTGCCTCGTTCCTCGAAGCCGACGGACCGGGGCGCGCGCTCGTGATCGAGGGCGAGGCCGAGCCGAATCTCACCCGCGTCTACGAAAAGCTCGAGGTGCGGTCGCGCGCCGAACTCGCCGCTCGCTCACCCGGCAGGGTCTCGTGACATGACGACGACTGCTTTCGAGATCCTAGGGAGGGACGAAGAGCTCGCGGCCGTCGACTCTTTTCTCGCGGGCGCACGCCCGGCCGCGCTCGTCTTCGAGGGTGAGGCCGGAATCGGCAAGACGACGCTCTGGCGGTACGCGGTCGACGCCGCCCGCGCCCAGTCGGCGCTCGTGCTGACGCACTCGGCCGTGAGCGCCGAGGCGCAGCTCTCGTTCACGGCTCTCGCAGATCTGCTCGGCGACGTCATCGACGACGTCCTGTCCTCCCTGCCGCCGCCCCAGCAGCGTGCGCTGCGCGTGGCGCTCCTGCTCGAGGAAGTCGAGGAGAGTTCACCCGACCCACGCGCGGTCTTCGCGGCGCTCACCGGGCTCCTACACACGCTCGCCGCACAGCGACCGGTCGTCGTCGCCGTCGACGACGTCCAGTGGCTCGACGGGCCGTCCTCTGCCGCACTCGAGTACGCCGTTCGACGCCTCGCCCATCAGCCCGTCGCGTTCCTGATCGCTCGTCGCGGTTCCCCCTCCGCGCCGCTCCCGCTCGGCCTCGGACGAGCTCTTCCCGAGGAGCGGGTCCGGCGCCTCGAGCTCGGTCCGTTGACGCTCGGGGCGCTCCGTCGCCTGCTGCACACCCGGCTCGAGGTCGGAGTCGGTGGTCAGACGCTGCGGCAGATCCACCAGACGTCAGGCGGAAACGTCCTCTTCGCGCTCGAGATCGCACGCGCGCTGCAGCGACGGGAGATCGCAGCCGTTCCAGGTGAGCCGCTGGGGGTTCCGGCCACGCTGCAAGAGCTCGTCCGCGAGCGGATCGCGGCGCTGCCCTCGCGAACACGGGACGCGCTCGCGGTCGCAGCTGCTGCGTTGGAGCCGACGCTCGCGCTCGTCGGCGAGATCGTCGAAGCCGACGCGCTCCCGATCCTGACACCGGCGCTCGAGACGGACGTCGCCGTCCTGGAGGGGAACCACATCCGCTTCCCCCATCCGCTCCTCGCCGCGGCCGCATACGAGAGTTCCCGGGGCGATCGGCGCCGCGATCTCCACCGGCGCCTGGCGGACGTCGCACGCGATCCCGAGGAGCGCGCCCGGCACCTCGCGATTGCAACCGACATCCCTGACGAGTCCGTCGCGAGCGAGCTCGAAAAAGCTTCGGCCGAAGCTGCGGCGCGCGGCGCGCCGGATACCGCCGCAGATCTCGCCGCTGCGGCGCGAAGACTCACCCCGCCGGAGCGGACGCGCGACGTCCGTCGCCGGACGCTGGCGGAAGCCGATCATCGCTTCCACGCCGGCGACACCGTCCGCGCGCGGTCGCTGCTCGAGGAGTTCGCGCGAGCGACGGTGAAGCCCGACTCCGCCGTGCTCCTCCGAATCGCGCGCCTGGAGATGTTCGGTGTCGACCCCGGGCGTGCGGCGGAGCTGGCGGAGTCGGCGCTGCGCCTGCCGGATCTCGATCCAGCGGTTCGCGCCGAGCTCGAAGAGTCGCTCGCCTGGAGCCTGCACCTGATGCGCCGCAACGACTCCGCCGCAGAGCACGCGCGGGCGGCCGTCGCCGCAGCCGACGAGGCGGGAGACCCGTCCGTCCTCGTGCGCGCGCTCTCCGCCCACCTCCTGTGCGAGCTGCTCGTCGGTCGTCGGCTTCCGAACGCGGCCGTCGAGCGCTTCGCGGCGCTCGCACCGGCGGCGCGGCGGCTCGAGCTGATTCGCGACCCGACGTTCACCCTGGCGGTCCTGCTCGTCTGGTCCGGCGGTCCCGAGCGGGCCCAGCCGCTGCTGCTCGAGCTTCACCGGCGCGCCCACGAGCTCGGCGAGGCGACGTCGATCCCGTTCATCCTCTCCTTCCTGACCCGGGCGGAGACGCGGCTCGGCGAGTGGGAGAGCGCGATCCAGCACGCGCAGGAGGGCTTCGAGATCGCAGTCCAGAACGACCAGAAGCCGCTGGCAACCGTCTCGCTCGCGAATCTCGCGCTCGTGGAGGCGTACCGCGGTGACGTCGAATCCGCCCGCGCGAACGCCGCCGCCGCGATCGACTTCGATCCACCGCTCGTGGTCGCGCGGAGAACGGCGCTCTGGGCGGTCGGGATGGTCGAGCTCTCGCTCGGCGATGCGCAAGCGGCTGCCGGCGTCTTCCAGCAGCTCGCAGCCCAGGTGGAGGCGGAAGGTCTACACGAACCCGGGGAGCTTCCGTTCTTCGCCGACTACGTGGAGGCTCTGACGGGCGCTGGGCGCCTCGAAGAGGCATGGGGCGTCCTCGCCGGCGTCGAGCAACGAGCAGCGGCGGTCGATCGCGCTCCCGAGCTCGCGGCC
>DATKBA010000086.1:0-2630 GCA_035514455.1 Gaiellaceae bacterium
GGTCGAGTCGACGTTGAGCCGCGTCAGGATCGGCCCCTTGGTCGCGAGCCAGACGCGCCAGTTGTCGATGTTGCGGCCGAGGTTGAAGTACATGGTGATCTTGAGCTGCGCGGCGATCGCGTAGAACGTCTTCGCGTCGCCGGGGTACGGCACGCCCGTGGCGAACGGCAGCACCGTGTCCTTGACGGCGCCGAACTTGCGCGAGACGTCGAGCGCGGCCTTCAGGCTCGTGCCCTCGGCCTCGACGAACGTCGTCGGCCGGGAGTTGAACTCGTCCGTCTCCTTGGCGGCCAGCCACTGGAAGCGCGGCGAGAGCAGCTCGTTCCGGCCGATCCGGTTCGTCTTGACGAAGTGCCAGCGCAGGACCGCGTCGGCGCACGCCCAGCCGACGCACGAGCCGGTCGAGCCCTGGTCCTGGACCCGCCACCAGAACGCCCGCAGGTCCTTCCGCACGGGGATCCGCGGCGCCGAGGCGACGACGCCCGCGTCCTCGGCCGTGTCGATCCGCCAGTCGTCCTCCCGCTCCTGGGAGGGGATGCAGTTGAGGATCCGCTTCGGCTGCCGCTTGGGCGCCCGCTTCGCCTTCGGCCTGGGCTTCGGCTTCGGCTTGGGCTTCGCCGGCTGTCGTGCTCTGGCCATGCCGTCTCCCTTCGTCGGAGCGGGCCGACACGTTCCGCAGGGCCCGAAGGCACGCGCAACCTCGCGGCGCAATGCTCCTGCGTACGGAAGGCGGTGTCAAGATCGCGTCGTGCGCCTTCTGCTCCGCCTCTTCTAAGGCAGGAGCTCCGCACGCGCGACGGCGGCGGCGAGCCGGCGGTCGGCGGTGACGAGCACGGCGTCGAGCGACTCGGCGAGCACGGCGTAGCAGCAGTCGTACGTCGAGAGCCCTGTCTCCAGCGCGAGCGCGAGCACGCTCGCGGCAAGATCCCCGAGCCGGTGCGCCCGCAGCGGCATGGCGACGATCGTGTCGAGCGCGACGGCGGCGTCACCCGCGGCCATGGTTCCGGCGCGAACATATTTCAGGAACGAGGCGCCGACCTCGGCATAGAGCAGTTCCGGGACGTGACCGTCGAGCTCGTCCGCCTCGACGGCGTCGAGCCAGGCTCTCGCGCCCGTCGACCGCTCCACGGCGGAGCGGACGAAGACGTTCGCGTCCAGGACCGCCTTACCGGCTGTCACGATCCTCACGGATCAGGTCTTCCGGCCGCGGCGCGTCGGGCGGGAGGTTGACACGCGCCGCGATCTCCGCGAGCCGGCGCGTCAGCGTGCCGCGCTCGCGGTAACGGCGGGCCTCCTCGGCGAGCAGCGCGACCAGCTCCGCATTGAGAGAGCGGCCGCTGGACCGCGCACGCTCCCGTAGCGCTTCGACGACCTCGCCCGGGACGTCGCGGATGTGGAGGGCGGGCACGTCTGCCATGATATCATTCTGCTACCACCGCTTGACGAGCATGCTTACGCGAGATGAGCGGCTCCCCCTTCCTGACCGCGCGGCGCCTGCGCCTCGCTGCGGTCGCGCTGCTGCTGGCGTGGTTCTTCGTCGGCGAGCTGCGGAGCGCGATCCCGATCTGGATCCCCTTCCTCGTGCTCGCGGCGCTGGAGCTGAACTTCCTCGTCGCGGGGCTGCGCGAGCGGGGCGCGCCGCGGCGGGCGCGCGGCCGGCCGCCCCAGGCGGGCGACATCGAGGACTTTGGCGGCGAGGAGTGGCTCGAGCCCGTGCTCGTCGACGTGGCCGGGCACGACGTCTGGGTCCCGGCCGAGGTCGAGGAGCGGCCGCCGCGCGAGGAGGAGCCGAGGCCACGCCGGTTCGCGCGGTACGAGGGCGTCGCCGTCCTTGCCGTCCTTGCCGTCGTCCTCTTCGTGCTGCTCCCGAACCGCGGCTGGCGCGGTCTCGACGAGGCGGCGCAGGCGCGGACGGAGGCGCTCCTCTCCGCCGAGGCCGGGCGGATCGCCGGCCACGCCGTGAGCGTCCGCTGCGACGCCGAGGGCAAGGCGGTCGGGGTCGTCCAGCACGCCGACGGGATCGCCGAGGTCGGCGGCACGAACGCCCTGCTCACGCCGGCGATCTGCTACCGGCTGCACCGGCTCGCGTTCGAGGGCGACGAGGGCTCGTTCGCCCAGACCGCGCGGGCGATCGCCGTGCTCGCGCACGAGTCCTGGCACCTCCGCGGCGAGCGGGACGAGGGCGTCGTCAACTGCTACGCGTTCCAGAGCGGCGTCGAGCTCGGGCAGCGGCTGGGGCTCTCGGAGGGGACGGCCGCCCGGATGATGCGGCAGCAGCTCGCCGAGAACGCGACCTTCGCCCGCCAAGCGCCGGAGTACCTCGTCCCGGCGGAGTGCCGCAACGGCGGCCGCCTCGACCTGAATCCGTCGAGCGAGCGGTTCCCCTAGTCCACGGGTGCGGCCGCGAGGGCGGTCAGTGCCTCGATCGGCACGACCTCGAGCGCACGGGCGTGCGTCGCGCCGAGGACGACCGGCGCCGCAAACCCGGCCTCGTGCGCCTCGAGCCACCGGGCTGCGCAGACGCACCAGCGGTCGCCGGGCTCGAGGCCGGGGAAGCCCCACTCCGGCCGCGGCGTCGAGAGGTCGTTCCCGGCCGCTCGGCTGAACTCGAGGAACTCCTCGGTCATGAC
>DATKBA010000087.1:0-8280 GCA_035514455.1 Gaiellaceae bacterium
GATCGCCTTCCAGGTCGCCGACGTGCTCGACGTGCTCCCCGGCGGCGTCGACGTGCTGCGCGCCGACGGCGGTGCGAGCGCGAACGGTTTCCTGATGCAGTTCCAGGCCGATCTCCTCGGCTGCCCGGTCGAGGTGGCCGCAGAGCGGGAGACGACTGCGCTCGGGGCCGCCGCGCTCGCCGGCCGGGCGATCGGCCTCTGGCCGGACGACGACGCGATCCGGTCGAGGATCCGGCGCGGCGCGGTCTACGAGCCGGCGGCGGACCGGGACAGCATCGCCGCCCGGCGGGCCGAGTGGCGGACGGCGCTCAACCGCGCGCTGCTCTGACGAACGTGACCCCTCCCGGGACGCGGCTGTTCGTGCTCATTGGGTGAGATCACGTCGTTCGGCACTCGTTCCCGGCTGCCTGTCGCCCGCTTCAGCTTCCGCGGGGTCGCTGTAGCTCCTGGACTTGGCGGGCTATCTCACGGATAGCCTCCTCGAGCCCCCTGGTCTCGACGGCGAGCTCCTCGATGAAAGCCCGCGACCCCGTTGTCGAGTGAAGCTGCTCACGTCTGTGAGAACGGAGCAGCTCGTCGACACGTTCGCACAGGGTCTCGTCCGGGAGGTTCTCGCCGATCCTCCGCGCCACGTCCTCAGAGTGCACCTCGTCCATGCCCTCGCAGCGGTGCGCGGTTGCAGACATGTGAAGCTCCTTCCGACTCGACTTGCGGCGGCGTCGAAGGAAACTTTTCAGAGCCCTTCGGCGGTTTCTCGCGCTAGGCCTCCACGCTCGTCGAACGTAACAGCAAAGGCGCCGCGGTGGATCCGTAGAACTCCGTAGTCCGAGCGCGATCACGGGGTCCGTAAGACCGCTCGAGTGCAGGGAAGCGGCACCAGCGCGATGCCCCCGACAAGAATCGAACTTGTGCACGCGGTTTAGGAAGCGGAGAGCGTGTTCTGGAAAGTGCCTGCATTACGGCTAAGTCTGCTCGCTGCGTGCGACGTGCGCGCCAGTGATTGCGCCAGTGTTGGCCCGCACCAGGAAGCCATCGTGCTCTCCGGGCGATCCCTTATCGGTGACGCGATGGCGGGCGCGCGCTGCGACTCAGTCGGCCGGAGCTGCTGCGCAAGGCGCGCCGTCGGCCGCCGAGAAGAAGTGCCGGACGATGCGATGGCCGATATCGCGTCGTCGCTTCCGCGCGTCGTACGCGTCGAGGTCCGCCTCCCCCTGCCGGAGCCGCTCCTCCATGATCAGCGCCAGCTCCTCGACCCACTCGCGGTGCGAGTGCAGCAGCTGCGCGTAGTGAGGCTGGCCGATCTCGTAGACAAGGGCGCCGTCTACGGCGCGGACGGTGGCCGCGCGCGGCTCCCCGGTCAGAAGCGACATCTCGCCGATCACTTCGCCGCGACCGAGCGTGGCGACCTTCAGGTCAGGCCCCAGGGCGCGGCGGACGACGACCTCGACCTCGCCGTCGGCGACGATAAAAAGGGACGTGCCTGCCGTCCCTTGGATCGCGAACCGCTCCAAGGGCCCAAGTGCCAGCGGCCGAACCGACCGCGCGAGTGCGGCCAACTCGTCCGCATTGAGCATCCGGAACATGGAGAGCGTGCGCAGTAGCTGCTCGGCGTCCTCCAGAGGAGGCTGCTCGGCGTCAGCGGCCTCCATCACGTCGAGGCGCGGTCCGTATCCGTCGCGCCGCTGGAGGGCCGCGATCCGCTCAGGGTGCTCCATGTATGCCTCGAGCAGGCTCACCTGCTGCGGGATGCACTCGTTGCCGGCCGGATCCATGAGAGACCGCTCCTTCGCCCACGCCGCTACCGCGTTCATCGACGCGCGGTACTGGTTGCACGCGGCCGCGAACAGCCCGTCCTGGTCAAACATCAGCTTCACGACCCCCCCTGGCACGCGAAGGGGAGGGATAGCGTCGAGGCGCGCCCGCCGGTGCCAGAGCACGAGGTCGCGCGCCGGTCGCGGCAGGTAACCGAGCTCCGGGAAGGCGACAGACGTTTGCCGGAGTACCGCCCGCTCCGCGTCGCGGAACACTCGCTGCCACGTCTCCTGCGCATTGAAGCGATTCGGGCCTGCAAGCTCGATCGCCTGCTTCAAGTCCTCGTGGTGGACGTGAAGGAACTCCAGGGTCGCTCGCTTCTTGCGCAATAGGTTCAGTAGCGACACGGGCCCGGCTCGTGCGACGCTCTGCTTCGGGAACGCGATGTCGCGAAGCTCCCACACGGCACGCCAGGCATCGGCGTCGACGCGGTTGCGGATCGGCGCGAAGCGCTCGCTTTCGAAGGCGGAGCGCTCTTGCGGAGTCAGCAGGTCGCCGACGTCGGCACGCACCGCGTCGGCGATTCCGAGGCACGTCAGCAGCTCGAGGTAAACGCCTACGCGCAGCAGCCACCCCGGCTCGGCCAGGTGCCGCTGCTTGTGGACGATGTCGGAGACGAGCGCCCGCGTATACAACGACGCCTTGTCCGTCCCGATGAGCAGCACTGGGAACCAAGGGTGGTACGCGTCGCCGGGGCTCGCGACGCCGGCGGCGGCTGCCTGCCGCGCGACGTCGGGGCTCACGACTCGCTCGAGGACGCGACCGTACAACGAGCCGAGGCGCCGGACGTCAGCGACGTCGAGCGTCGTCTCGGCGCTGGAGACTACGTGTCCGCCGTCGATGAGGCGCAGTTCGACGCAGAGCTGCTGAAGGAAAAGGTGGCCGAACCCGTAGGGATCGTCGTCGCCGGCGGCATAGCGGCGGGCGGTCTCCGCGAGCTCGTCCCACGCCCACGCTCCACCGGGGAAGAGGTCGGTATCCGGGTCCAGCGTGAGAACGAATCGCGTATCGACTGGCTGCGCGGCGCGGAGCGACCCGTCGCCGCTCACGTCGAAGCATCGCAGCTCGACCGGCCGCTGGTGCCACCCCGGCAGCTCGACCGGGCCAGCGGTTCCGTCATGCCCGGCCAACGCCAGCGTCGCGTCGACGGTCATCCCGTCACGCCGCTCCGGAAGCGTGTAGAGGACGTACGCACGGTTGCTGACGTCTTCGCCGCCGAGTACCAGTGCCGCGTGGTCGCTCGAGCCGAGCCCGGGATGGCGCGCGTCGTCGGTCGGACGGCGTCCGCGCACGAACGGCACGACCTGGATCGCGGTCGCAGCCCCCTCCCGGCGCAGCTCGCCGCCGACCCGGTCGAGGATCTGCGTGTAGCTCGGTCGGTTTCGGGGCGTGTGTGTGATCGCGGGCCGACCTCGATCTTAGGAGCACGATTGCTCCAAAGCAACGAGCTCAGCGTCTGTTGGCGCAAAAACCGGGATGCCCCCGACAAGAATCGAACTTGTGCACGCGGTTTAGGAAACCGCTGCTCTATCCACTGAGCTACGGGGGCGGATGTTGCCCTGAGCAGGGCTTTTTCGGACAGGCTCGCCTTCAGTCTATCGGCCGTCCGACGACGGCCTCAGCGGACGCACGCGACGGCGTAGGTCTCGTTCTTGCTGCAGCAGCGGGTGAGCGTCTCGACGAAGACGCGCTCGCTCGGGGTCAGGGGGCGGCGGGCCAGGTGCGCCACGTGGAGGTTGCGCTCGAGCGGCGGGCGGCCGGCGATCCGGAACGGCTCGAGCTCGCCGCGCTCGACCTCCTCGGCGACCGCGTAGCGGGAGAGGAAGGCGATCCCGAGCCCCTCGCGGGCGGCCCGCTTGATCGCCTCGGCGGAGTCGAGCTCCCACTTCCGTGCGGGCCGTGCGCCCGCCGCGGCGAGCGCCCGCTCGCTGACCCGCCGCGTGCTCGAGCGCGGCTCCCGCACGAGCAGGGTCTGGGCTGCGATCTCGCGCGGGGTTGCGCGCCCATCGCGCAGCGCGAGCGAGCCCGGCTTCGCGACGCCGACGATCTCGTCGGTGATGAACGGCTCCAGCCGCAGGCGCTCGTCCGGCTCGGGCTCGCCCACGAGCGCGAGCGGCACCTGTCCCGTGAGGAGGCGCTCCAGGATCGCGCCGGTCGAGGCGATCTCCACCTCGACGCTGACGTTGGGATGGTCGCGCTGGAAGCAGCCGAGGGTGTCGGGGAGCAGGTAGACGCCCGGCGTCGTCGAGGCGCCGATGTGGACCGCGCCGGACTCGAGGCCGGCGAGCCGCTGGAGCTCCTCCTCGCCGGCATCGAGGAGCTGCAGCGCCTGGCCCGCGTGCAGCGCGAGCAGCTTGCCGGCCTCGGTGAGCCGGCTGCCGCGGCCGTTCCGCTCGACGAGCCGCTGCCCGGCGGCCGCCTCGAGCGTGCGCAGGTGCTCGCTCGCCGTCGGCTGGCCGATCCCGATCGCGCGCGCCGCGGCCGAAACGCTGTTCTGGCGCCCGATCTCGACCAGCAGGCGCAGGCGCGTGGAGTCCCAGAGGAGCGAGAGCGTGCTATCGGCCATGACGATACCTCCCATCGGAACATTCGCCTTGCACGATGGTACTGCGGGCGCCTACCTTGCGCGAGTGATCTTCCGCCCCTTCCTCTTCGAGGCCACCTCGTGCGCGAGCTATCTGTTCGGCTGCCTCTCGCGGTCGGCGCTCGCCGTGGTCGATCCTCACGCCGAGCTCGTCGACGCCTACCTCGCCGAGGCCGAGCGTGCCGGAGCCCCGATCGCGGCGGTCTTCGAGACGCACGTGCAGGCCGACCACGTCTCGGGATTGCCGGCGCTCGTCGCGGCGACCGGCGCGACCGCCTACCTGCCGGCCGGCGCAGGCGTCGACTTCCCCCACGTGTCGCTCGCCGACGGCGACACGGTCGAGCTCGGCAACACGCTCGTGCGCGCGGTCGCGACGCCGGGGCACGCCCCCGCTCACCACGCGTACGTCGTCGCCGACCGGCGCCGCGGCGACGAGCCGTGGCTTGTCTTCACCGGCGACTCGCTGCTCGTCGGCGACGTCGGCCGGCCCGACCTGCACGCGGGCGGCGACCCCGAGCCGCTCGCCCGCCGGCTGCACAGCTCGATCGAGCGCCTGCTCGAGCTCCCCGACGGCGTGCTCGTGTATCCCAGCCACTACGGTGGCTCGGTCTGCGGCCGGCGGCTCTCGTCGAATCCGTTCTCGTCGATCGGCTTCGAGCGAGACCACAACGAGGCGCTCGCGCACGCCGATGCCGAGAGCTTCGCGCGCGCCCTGCTCGTCGACCTGCCGCCGGCTCCGCCCGGCCAGGCCGCGATTGTGGCCGCCAACCGCTCCGGCCGCGCCGCAGTCGAAGCGTGACGGCGGTCCGGCTCGGGCTGCGCGCGAACGCGCGCCAGTTCGGCCTGCTCGTCCTCCTGAACGGGTTCGTCGGGGCGATGGCCGGCCTCGAGCGAAGCGTGCTCCCGATCGTCGGCGAGCGCGACTTCGGCCTCGACTCCCGCGCCGCGATCCTCTCCTTCGTCGTCGCCTTCGGCGCCGCGAAGGCGCTCTCGAACCTCGTCGCGGGGGGCCTCGCCGACCGGGTCGGCCGCAAGCGGCTGCTCGTCGCCGGGTGGCTGCTCGCCCTGCCGGTCCCGGTCCTGATCGCGCTCGCGCCGAACTGGGGCTTCGTCGTCGCCGCGAACGTCTTCCTCGGCGCGAGCCAGGGGCTCGCCTGGTCGATGACGGTCGTGATGAAGATCGACCTCGTGGGGCCGCGCCGCCGCGGGCTCGCGCTCGGCCTGAACGAGTCCGCGGGCTATCTCGGAGTGGCGCTCGCCGCCTTCGCGACCGGCGCGCTCGCCGCCGCGGTCGCACCACGGACGCTCGTCTGGGCCGGCGCGCTCGCCGTCGCCGTCGCCGGCCTGGCGCTGTCGGCGCTCCTCGTGCGCGACACCGCCGCCCACGTCGTCGAGGAGCAGCGCGCGCACGGCGCGGCCGCCGCCGGCGGGCTCGGCCGCGCCCTCCTGCGCGGCACCCTCGCCCACCCGGTCCTGCGCGTGTGCTCCCAGGCCGGGCTCGTCAACAACCTGAACGACGCGCTGGCGTGGGGGCTCGTCCCGCTCTACCTCGCCGCGAGCGGCGCGAGCCTGGCCGAGATCGGGGTCGTCGCGGCCGTCTACCCGGCCGTCTGGGGCGCCGGCCAGCTGCTGACCGGCTGGCTCTCGGATCACACGGGGAGAAAGCCCCTGATCGTCGCCGGGATGCTCGTGCAGGCGGGCGCGCTCGTCCTGCTCGTCCTGGGCGGCGGCGAGCTCGCCCCCGCGCTCGCCGCGGCCGCGCTCCTCGGCGTCGGCACCGCTCTCGTCTACCCGACGCTGATCGCCGCCGTCTCGGACGCCGTCCAGCCGGCCGAGCGGGCGCGCGCCGTGGGCGTCTATCGCTTCTGGCGAGACTTCGGCCTGGTCTTCGGCGCCCTCGCCGCCGGCTTCGCGTCCGACCACTTCGGCAGCGAGACCGCGATCGTCCTCGTCGCCGGGCTCACCGCCGCGAGCGGCCTCTGGGTCGCGGCCACGGCGTGGCGTCCCCCGCCGCACCTATCGGAAAAGCCGATAGTTGTCATCGACACGATGGCCTAGACCGCGGCGCCTCGGCCGGGTAGCGTGGCCGGTCAATGGCGGTCGACGTCGACATCGACCTCGGGCTCCTCAAGTCCGAGATCAAGAAGACCTACGCGCGCGTCTCGTGCGAGCCGGAGACGGAGTTCATCTTCCCGACCGGTCGTGCCTGGGCGCTCGACCTCGGCTACCCGGAGGAGCTGCTCGCGCGCGTGCCGGATGCGTCGGCCGGATCCTTCGCCGGGGTCGCGAACCCCTTCTCGCTCGGGCCGCTGGAGCCCGGCGAGCACGTGCTCGACCTCGGCTCCGGAGCGGGCACGGATTCCCTCGTCGCCGCGCAGATGGTCGGCCCCGAGGGGAGCGTGACCGGCATCGACATGACCGCGGAGATGGTCGCGGCCGCAACGGCGAGCGCGCGGGAGATGGGCGCCGCGAACGTCGAGTTCCGCGAGGGCGAGGCGGAGCAGCTGCCCTTCCCCGCCGGGAGCTTCGACGTCGTCGTCTCGAACGGCGTGATCGACCTGATCCCGGACAAGGACGCCGTCTTCACCGAGCTGCGCCGCGTGCTCCGGCCCGGTGGGCGCATGCAGCTCGCCGACGTGACGATCCAGCGGCCGGTCAGCGAGGAGGGGCGCCGCAACATCGACCTCTGGACCGGCTGAATCGCAGGGGCTCTGCTGGAGGCAGAGTACGCCAACCTGCTCACGCGACACGGTTTCGAACGGATCGAGACCGGCGACCTCGTCGACACCTACTCCCGCTCGTCGTTCGAGGACACGCGGCGCAAGGCAGCGAAGTTCGGCGCCTTCGGCACCACCGTGAAGGCGTACAAGCCACTCGACTGAGGAGGCGTCATGGCAGCAGGCAAGGTGGTCGTCAATCTTGCGACCGGGCTCGAGGACACCGAGCGCGTGATGATCGCGTTCCTCGTCGGCGGAGCGGCGGCCGAGCAGGGCCGCCCAGTCGCGATGTTCCTGACCAAGGAGGCCATCCGCCTGGCCGTCCCCGGCTTCGCCGACGCCGTCGCCTGCGAGGGCTGCCCGCCGCTCGCCCGCCTGTTCGAGCAGTTTGCCGCGAACGGCGGCGAGCTCCTCGTCTGCCCGATCTGCGCGACCTCCCGCAAGCTCGACGAGGCGAACCTCGTCGGCAACGCGCGCCTCGCCGGCGCCACTCCGCTCTGGGAGTGGATCGGCGACGAGCCCGCGACCGTGTTCAGCTACTGACGGCCAGCCGGCGCAGCCGGCAGCGCTCCCGGACAACGAGCGGCCGCGTGATCGCGGCGAGCATCGGCACGTCCTCCTCGTGCAGGTCCCGCTTCGAGCCGGCGACGTCCTCGACGAGCTCCGCGCCGTCCGAGTAGTGCTTCCGAACGTCGTGTTCGTCCACCGCGTCCTCGACGAGGTCGCCGGCGGCGACTCGCGCGTCGACGGCAGCCGTCGCGGCTTCGGCCCACTCGAACAGCGGCGTGCCGTCGATCTCCGCGACCACACGGCCGTCCAGCTCGATCTGCGGGTCGGGCGGAATCACCTGAAGGTCGAGGAGGGCGCCACCCGGGCGAACGGCGTCGATCATGTTACTCAGAGCGTCCACGACGCTCTCGGGCGGGACGCATCAGAGCGCCCAGGAGAAGACGACGAGGTCGAACGAGCTGCGCTCGATCTCGATCGACTCGGCCGCCGCGGCCCGGAACTCGACGCGCCCGCGCAACTCTGCCGGGAGTGAGCGCTCCGCGGCGGCGACGGACTCGGCGTCCGGGTCGAACGCGAGGACGTACGCCGCCTGCTCGGCGAGCCCGGGGGTCAGCCGCCCGTCGCCGCAGCCCATCTCGAGCACGCGCAGGCCGTCGA
>DATKBA010000088.1:0-12205 GCA_035514455.1 Gaiellaceae bacterium
CTAGCCGCTCCAGCCGGTCACGAGCCAGCGCCGGCCTGAGAAGCGCCAGAGCATCAGCGCGAGCCGCACCCAGATCAGGACGACGAGCGCGGCCCACACGCCGACGATCCCCCAGTCGAGCACGTACGCCGTGAGCGCGACGGACGCGGAGACGAGGAAGGCGGCGACCATGGATCCCGCGAGGAACGGCCCGTCGCCGGCCCCGATCAGGATCCCGTCGAGCGCGAAGACGGCGCCGTTCAACGGCTGCATCAGCGCGAACAGGAGCCAGATCGCGCCGGCGCGCTCGAGCACGGCCGCGTCGCCGGTGAAGAGCCGCGGCAGCAGCGGCTCGAGCAGGAGGAGCGCGCCCGCGAAGACCAGGCCCGCGTAGACGGCGAGCCAGATCATCCGCGCGCTCGCCTCGTAGGCGCGCTCCGAGTCCCCCGCGCCGAGCGCGCGGCCGACGAGGACCTGTCCTGCGATCGCGATCGCGTCGAGGGCGAGGGCGAGGAAGAGCCAGAGCTGGAAGGCGATCTGGTGCGCCCCGATCGAGGCGTCGCCGAACCTCGTCACGATCGCACCCGCCAGCGTGAACGCGGACATGAGCGCGACCGTGCGGAAGAAGATGTGCCGGCCGATCCGGATCAGCCGCCGCATCAGCTCGGGCCGGGGGCGCAGCTCGCTGCCCGCCGACCGCAGCAGGAAGACGACGAACGCGGCGCCCATCCCGGTCTGGCCGACCGCCGTCGCGGCAGCCGAGCCCTCGATCCCCCAGCCGAAGCCGTAGACGAACGTCACGCTGAGGACGGCGTTGACGGCGTTGCCCGCTGCGAGGACGACGAGCGGCGTGCGGAGGTCGGCGACACCGCGTAGGTAGCCCTGGGCGCCGAGCGCGACGAACGCGGACGGGAGCCCGATCGCGACAATGCGCATGTAGGACTCCGCGTAGGCGGCCGATTCGCCGTCCGCGCCCATCAGCGCAACGATCTGCGGCGCGAGCGCGGCGACGGCGGCCGCGAGCAGCACGCCGACGCCGAGGCAGAGCCAGAGCGCCTGGGCGCCCAGGCGCCGCGCCGCGGCCTCCTGTCCCGCACCTGAGGCGCGGCCGACCTCCGCAGTCGTCCCGTACTGGAGGAAGTTGAAGATCGCGAAGAGCGCCGTCAGGACGACGGCACTGACGCCGAGCGCCGCCAGCTGCGGGCGACCCAGGTGGCCGACCACGGCAGTGTCGACCAGGATGTACGACGGCTCGGCGGCGAGCGCGCCGAGCGCCGGCACGGCGAGCCGGAGGATCTCGCCGTCGTACGGGCTGCGAAGCCTCACTCCTCGCGGAGGATCCGCGCGCCGGAGGACTGCGCGAGCGCGGTGACGACGATCTCGTCGACGTTCACGTGCGGCGGCCGGGTGAGCGCGAAGAGGACGCACTCGGCGACGTCCTCCGGCTGCATCGGCCCGCCGAGGGCCACGTTCTCGTAGACGCCGCGGGCCTTCTCCTCGTCGCCGCGGAAGCGGACGGTCGAGAAGCCGGTCTCGACGAGACCGGGCGCGACGTTCGTGACCCGGATCGGCCGGCCCAGCAGGTCCTCGCGCAGGGCGCGCGTGAAGCCGTGGACGGCGAACTTCGAGGTGACGTAGAGCGAGCCGTTCGGATAGGCCCAGATCCCCGCGACCGAGCCCATGTTGACGATGTGGCCGCCGTCGCGGAGGTGCGGCAGCGCCAGGCGCGTCATCCGGATCAGCCCGTGTACGTTCGTCTCGAGCACGACCTCCTCGTCGGCCTCCGTCGACTCGTCGAAGGGGTCGCGGCCGAGCGCGAGCCCAGCGTTGTTGACCAGGATGTCGAGCCCGCCGAGCTGCTCGACCGCCGCGGCGGCGAAGCGCTCGCAGCTCGCGGCGTCGGTGACGTCGAGCTCGAGGCGGACGTCGGTCTCGAGCCGGTCGGTGCGGCGCGCCCCGCCCGCGACACGCGCTCCCTCGGCCGCCAACGCCCGCGCGATCGCGGCGCCGATGCCGCTCGAGGCACCGGTGACGATCGCCGTCTTGCCCTCGAGCCTCACGAGCGACCGGAGACGGCAAGGCGAAGCCCGAACCCGACGAGCACGGC
Source organism: Gaiellaceae bacterium (assembly GCA_035514455.1). Taxonomy (GTDB): domain Bacteria; phylum Actinomycetota; class Thermoleophilia; order Gaiellales; family Gaiellaceae; genus Gaiellasilicea. The sequence continues at coordinate 2,087 of DATKBA010000088.1, forward strand.
GCCCGTGACTGCGTCGAGGGCCCGTCCGACCGCCGGCCGGCGCAGCAGGTCGCCGGCCCGCGCGACGACGGCGGCGTAGGCGGAGAGCCACACCGCTCCGAGCGCCGCGAACAGGAGCCCGAGCGCGAGCAGCGACGCGAACGAGGAGCCGAACTGCGGCAGCAGGCTGGTGAAGAACACGGCGATCTTCGGGTTGCCGAGGTTGCTGAGGACGCCCTGGCGGAACGCCGGCCACGGCGAGCGGGGGCCTTCTCGACGCGCCGGCGCGTCGGCCCGGGCGGCGCGCCCGCGGACAGCGGCGCGCAACGCCTGCGCCCCGAGATAGACGAGGTAGGCGGCGCCGCAGAGCTTCAGCGCGACGAAGGCAGGCTCGGACGCGACGAGCAGCGCCGCAAGCCCGGCGCTCGCCGCGACCGCCCAGACGCTCAGCGCAGCGGTGATCCCGAGAGCGGTGAAGACGCCGTCGCGCCGGCCGCCGGCGAGCGTGTTCCGGACCGTCAGCGCCGTGTCGGGCCCGGGCACGACGATCACGAGGACGGCGATGCCGAGGAACGCGACGAGATCCACGGGCAGACCCTAACCGCGTCACCGCGCGTCGAGTTGGACGAGCCCGGGGGCGTGCTCCACCTGGAGCGTCGTGTGCGTCAGCGCGAAGCGGTCGCGGAGGAGCAGCTCGAGCTCGCGCCTGATCGCGTGGCAGTCGGCGCCGGCTGTGACGAGGACGTGGGCGGAGAGGGCCGGGAAGCCGGAGGTGATCGTCCAGAGGTGGAGGTCGTGCACCCCGACGACACCGCGCACGGAGGCGATCGCGGCGCCGACCTCGATCGCGTCCATCCCCCTCGGCGTGCCCTCGAGCAGCACGCCGACGGTCTCGCGGAGGACGCCTGCGGTGCTGAGGACGACGAGCACCCCGATCAGCAGGCCCGCGACCGGATCGGCGTACGGCCAGCCGGTCGTGAGCACGACGAGGCCGGCGGCGACGACACCCGCTGACGAACCGAGGTCGGCGAGCACGTGCAGCATCGCGGCGCGCACGTTCAGGCCCCTGCCGGCCCCGTGGAGGACGCGGAAGGCGGCGAGGTTGACGACCAGCCCCGCGGCGCCCGCGCCGAGGACCCAGGCGCCCTCGACCCCGGGCGGATCCGAGAGCCGTCCGGCCGCCTCCCACACGATCCAGCCGCCGAGCACCACGAGCGCAACAGCGTTCGCGAGCGCGGCCAGCACCTCCGCGCGCCGCCAGCCGAAGCTCCGCTCCGGCGTGGCCGGGCGGAGGGCGAGCCAGGACGCGAAGAGCGCGAGCCCGAGCGCGAGCCCGTCCGAGAGCATGTGCGCCGCGTCCGCGAGCAGGGCGATCGACCCCGCGAGGAGGCCGACCGCGACCTCGATCCCGGCGAAGCCGACCACGAGCCCGAGCGCGATCCCGAAAGCCCGCCGCTGTCCACCGTGGGCATGCACGCTCGCACCGTAGCGCCCGAACGAGTCGATCCTGTTTATGATCGCGCCGTGGCCGGGGTGACGTTCTCCGGCGTCTCGAAGGTCTATCCCGACGGGACGCGCGCGGTCAACGATCTCAATCTCGAGATCGAGGACGGCGAGTTCATGGTCCTGGTCGGGCCGTCCGGCTGCGGCAAGACGACTGCGCTGCGAATGGTCGCCGGCCTCGAGGAGATCTCCGAGGGCGCGGTCCGGATCGGCGAGCGCGTCGTCAACCACGTCCCCTCGCGCGACCGCGACATCGCCATGGTCTTCCAGAGCTACGCGCTCTACCCGCACCTCAGCGTCTACGACAACATCGCCTTCGGCCTCAAGCTGCAGAAGCTGCCGAAGAGCCAGATCGAGGAACGCGTCAACGACGCCGCGCGGATCCTCGGCCTCGAGAGCTTCCTCAAGCGCAAGCCTCGCGCGCTCTCCGGGGGCCAGCGCCAGCGGGTCGCCATGGGCAGGGCGATCGTCCGCCAGCCGTCCGCGTTCCTGATGGACGAGCCGCTCTCGAACCTCGACGCGAAGCTGCGCGTGCAGATGCGCGCCGAGATCGCACGGCTGCAGGACGACCTCGGCACGACGACGGTCTACGTCACCCACGACCAGATCGAGGCGATGACGATGGGCGACCGGGTCGCGGTGATGCGCAAGGGCGAGCTGCAGCAGGTGGCGCCGCCGCAGGAGCTCTACGACCGGCCGGACAACCTCTTCGTCGGCGGCTTCATCGGGAGCCCGGCGATGAACATGGTCGAGGCGTCGCTCGAGCGCGCAGACGGCGGCCTGGCGGTCACCCTCGGCAGCCAGAAGATCGGGCTCGGCGACGAGACGCTTTCGCTGCGGCCCGCGCTGCGCTCGTACGAGGGGCGGCGCGTGATCCTCGGGATCCGGCCCGAAGACCTCGAGGACGCCGAGCTCGAGACCGAGACGCCGGCCGACAAGCGCCTCCGGGGCGAGGTCGAGCTGCGCGAGGCGCTCGGGGCCGAGATCATGGTCCACTTCCGCACCGACGCCGAGCAGGCGGTGACCGACGAGACGCGCGAGCTCCAGAAGGACGTCGGCGCCCCCGACACGCCGACGCAGGCGGACCGCCCCGGCGCGACCATGGTGGGCCGCTTCGGCGCCCGCTCGACCGTGCTGGAGGGGAAGGCGGTCGAGGTCGCAGTGGACACGCGCGCTCTCCATTTCTTCGACCCGGAGACGGGTCTCGGGATCTACGACAAGGAGTCGACGAAAGGAGCCGGTTCATGAAGAGGCATCGCTGGCAGCTGCTGGCACTGCTACTCACGCTCGTCCTCGCGGCGATGGCCGCAGGCTGCGGCGGGGACGACGACGAGGACGGGGCCGGGGCAACGACCGGCGAGGAGACGACCGAGGAGGCCGTCTCCGGGACCATCTCCGTCATGGCCGTCTGGACCGGACCCGAGCAGGCGTCCTTCCAGGCCGTGCTCGACGGGTTCACCTCGGCGAACCCCGGCGTCACCGTCAACTACACCTCCGCAGGCGACCAGCTGCCGACGCAGCTGTCGACCTCGGTCGAAGGCGGCAACCCGCCCGACATCGCCGTGCTGCCGCAGCCGGGCCTGATGCGGGACTTCGCGGACAAGGGCGCGCTCCAGCCGCTCGACTTCGCCCGCGACGACATCGAGACGAACCTCGGCGACTCCGCGGTCGAGCTCGGGAGCGTCGACGACACGCTCTACGGCTTCCTCTTCAAGGCGGCCAACAAGTCGACCGTCTGGTACAACGTCGCCGCCTTCGAGGACGCCGGCGTGGATCCGCCGGAGACGTGGGAGGACTTCCTCTCCGCCGCCGAGACGATCAGCGCATCGGGGTTGCCCGCCTACTCGATCGGCGGGGCGGACGGCTGGACGCTCACCGACCTGTTCGAGAACATCTACCTGCGGACCGCCGGGCCTGAGATGTACGACCAGCTCTCGGCGCACGAGATCCCCTGGACCGACCAGTCCGTCAAGGACGCGCTGGCCGAGATGGCGAAGATCCTGGGCGACACCGGGAACCTCGCCGGCGGCACCGCAGGAGCTCTGCAGACGGACTTCCCGACCTCGGTCTCGAACGTGTTCTCCGCCGAACCGAAGGCCGCCCAGGTGCTCGAGGGCGACTTCGTGCCGGGCGTCGTCGAGCACGGCCTCGAACCCGGGACCGACTTCGGCGTCTTCCCGTTCCCGGCGATCGGCGACTCCGGGCTGGCCGTCGTGGGCGGCGGCGACACGGTCGTGATGTTCAACGACAGCCCGGCGGCGCAGGCACTGATCCGGTACCTCGCCTCCGCCGACGCGGCGGAGATCTGGGCCGGCCGCGGCGGATTCGCGTCGCTGAACAAGGACCTGGACACGAGTGTCTACCCGGACGAGATCACGCAGACGACGGCCGGGGCGCTCAGCGAAGCGGACGTGTTCCGCTTCGACCTCTCCGACCTGCAGCCGGCGGCGTTCGGCGGCACGGTCGGCCAGGGGATGTTCAAGCTGTTCCAGGACTTCCTGCAGAACCCGGACGACGTGGACGGGATCGCGCAGCAGCTGGAGGATGCCGCCGCGGCGGCGTTCGGATAAGCACGTGAGCGGGAGCGGATACGTCACCGGCGAACCGCCGGTCGTCCCGGCTCCCGAGCTCGGGGCCCAGCCCGGCCGCTGGCGCAAGCACGCGCTGGCGGCCGGGTTCCTCGCCCCGGCCGCGGTCCTCCTCGGGATCTGGATCGTCTATCCGACGGTCTCGACGATCAAGCGGAGCTTCTACGACCGCTCCGGGGACGAGTTCGTCTGGTTCCGGAACTACGAGACGCTGTTCACGAACGACGTCATCGTCACCGCGATCAAGAACAACGCGCTCTGGGTCGCCGTCGTCCCGGCGCTCGTGACGGCGATCGGGCTGATCTTTGCCGTCCTCACCGAGCGCATCAGCTGGGCTGTCGCCTTCAAGACAGCCGTGTTCATGCCGATGGCGATCTCGGCCTTCGCGGCAGGCATCACCTGGCGGATCGTCTACATCCAGAACCCGGACCAGGGCGCGCTGAACGCCGGGATCGCTGTGGTGAAGGACACGATCAGCCCGGCCGGCGTGCTCTCCGCTGCCCGCCCCTCGAGCGAGGGTCTCACGGGCACGCCGCAGGGCGGGCTCACGCTCCAGGAGGCGGTCACGCCCGGCCAGGTGGCGTTGCTCGGCCTGACCGCCATCCGCGGCTCCGAGATTCCCGAGGACGCCGCGCAGGCGGTGCGGCCGGAACCGCTCCAGGGCGGGATCACCGGCGTCGTCTGGAGAGACTTCAAGCCCGGCGGCGGCACCGCCGGCGAGGTCGAGAGCGACGAGCTCGGCCTGCCGGGTGTGACGGTGGAGCTACGAGACGCCGACCGGGAGACGGTGGCCACGACGACGACGGACACCGACGGCACCTTCACGTTCGAGGACGTCGACGACGGCGAGTACCGCGTCGCGATCGGCGCGCAGACCTTCGCCGAGCCGTTCGGCGGGGTCACCTGGCTGGGCCCGAAGCTGGTCACGCCCGCGATCATGATCGCCTACCTGTGGATCTGGGCCGGCTTCGCGATGGTCGTGATCGCCGCGGGCCTGTCGTCGATCCCGCGCGACGTGCTCGAGGCCGCCCGCACCGACGGCGGCACCGAGTGGCAGGTGTTCCGCCGCGTCACCGTGCCGCTGCTCGCCCCCGTCCTGACGGTCGTCTTCATCACGATGCTGATCAACGTGCTGAAGGTGTTCGACATCGTGATCTCGATCGCGCCGGGGTCGGTGCAGTCGGACGCGACCGTGCTCGCGCTGCAGATGTGGCGCACCGCGTTCGGCGGCTCGAACGACTTCGGCGTCGGCTCCGCGATCGCCGTCTTCATCTTCCTGCTCGTGATCCCGATCCTGCTGCTCAACATCCGCCGCTTCCGGAGGGAGGTCTGATGGCGACGATCGAGGCCCAGACGGCGCCCCCTGCCGACGACCGCTGGTCGGCCCGGATCCTCCGCGGGGTGACGAAGGCGCCGATTCAGTTCCTGCTCCTCTTCGTCGCCCTGCTCTGGCTCGTCCCGACGTTCGGGATCTTCCTCACCTCCATGCTCTCGCCGGCCGACTTCAGCTCCGAGGGCTGGTGGCAGGTGTTCTCCGAGCCGAGCAAGCTGACCTGGTCCAACTACGAGGCGATCTTCCAGAACGACGCGCTGATGTCGTCGCTCGTGACGACGGTGTGGATCGCGCTCGGCGGCACGATCCTGCCGATCATCGTCGCCGCGCTCGCCGGCTACGCGTTTGCCTGGCTCGAGTTCCCCGGCCGCGACTGGCTCTTCATCCTCGTGATCGCGCTGCTCGTCGTGCCGCTGCAGATGGCGCTGATCCCGATCTTCTCGCTCTACAACACGCTCGGAATCTTCGACACCGTGCTCAGCCTGGTCCTCTTCCACACGGCCTTCGGGCTCCCGTTCGCGATCTTCCTGCTGCGCAACTTCTTCATCGGGATCCCGAAGGACCTGATGGAGGCCGCGCGGATCGACGGGGCTTCCGAGATCAGGATCTTCGTGCGCCTGATCCTCCCGCTCGGCCTCCCCGCGATCGCCTCGCTCGCGATCTTCCAGTTCCTCTGGACGTGGAACGACCTGCTCGTGGCGCTCACGTTCGGCCGCGAGACGCAGCCGATCACCGTGGCGATCTTCTCGCAGCTGCGCCAGTTCGGCGCGAACATCGAGCTGATCGCGCCGGCGACGTTCGTCTCGCTCGTGATCCCGCTCGCGGTCTTCTTCGCGTTCCAGCGCTACTTCGTCCAGGGCCTCCTCGCCGGCTCCGTAAAGTAAGCCGCATGACACCGCGGGTCGCGATCGTCGGCTCCGGGCTCGGCGGGCTCGTCGTCTACGCGACGCTGCGCCACGGCGGGCTGCTCGCGCCCGGCGAGATCGCCGTCTTCGGCGACCACCGGCACCCGGCGGCGGCCTGGCGGCCGCGCGCCGAGGCGATCCGCCAGCGGCTGATGCGCTCGGAGAGCGACGGGCACTGCTCACCGACGTCGTTCCCCGGCCTCGCGGCGCGCGAGGCCCTGCGCCGGCGCGACCTCGCGCCGCTCGTCCTCAGCGTCTGCGACCGCTACCGGCCGACCGTGCCGGACTTCCTCCGCCACGTCGACGAGCTGCGGGAGCGCAGCGGCTGGGACGAGAGCCTCGTCCCAGGTCGGGTCGAGCGCGTGCGCGCCGTCGACGGCGGCTTCGAGGTCGACGGCCACGGCCCCTTCCGGCACGTCGTGCTCGCACCGGGTCATCCCGGTCTGGCGCGGCCGCCGCACCTGGAGCGCGACCCGCGCGCCGTGCACGCCTACGAGCCGCACGAGTACGCCGCGAGCGTCGCGGTGGTCGGAGCGGGGATGGCGGCGGCGACGGAGTGGCTGAACGCGCTCGCGGCCGGGGCGGAGGTCGTCTCGGTGCGCCGTCGCGAGCCCGCCCGCCGTCCCCTCAACGTCGCACGCCACCTGTTCACGAAGCGTGGGCTCGCCGCCTTCCACGCCGCCCCCCGCGCCGGCCGCGCCGCGCTCCTGCGCGGCTTCGGCGAGCCCTCCTTCCCGCCCGGCCGCAGCTGGGACGCGCCCGTCGAGCAAGCCGTGCGCGAGGGCCGCTTCCGGGTCGAGCCGGAGCCGAACGGGGTCGCGCAAGTGATCTGCGCCACCGGCTTCAAGCGCGGCTTCGGGCACGACGCCCTGCTCGCGCGGCTCGTCGCCGAACACGGGCTCGACACGGAGGGCCGCTGGATCGTGCTCGCCGACGACTCGACCGTGCCGGCGCTCACGGACGGCACGCGCACGCTCTCGCTCGCGGGCGTCCCGGCGCAGTGGGCGTTCCCGGCCGCGGACACGCTCGTCGGCATGAAGGTGGCGGCGCGGCACTTCCGCCGGAGGGTCGAGTCGTGTCCTACACGCTGAGGGGGCGGCTGGAGACACGGCTTGCAGCGGCGCTCGTGCCGTTGCTCGTCGCGGCCGCCCTCTCGCCCGTGCTGCACAAGTGGTGGCCGCTCGAGCTCGTCGGGCTGATGGTCGGGATCGGCCTCGTGCTCGACGCAGGCCTCTACCACCGGCTCCTCCCCTACCAGCCGGGCTGGCTCGCGCTGCCGCAGGGCCTGCTCGAGCTCGGGCTGACGCTGGCCGCCGCCCGCGCGCTCGAGCTGAACGCGCCGCTCCGGCCCGCGCTGGCGCTCTTCGCGGGCGCCTGGCTGCTGCTCCAGCTGCTCGCGCACGCCGGCCTGCCGCTGCTGCGGCTCAGCTGGCCGGACGACGGCGGCGAGCTCGGCCTGGCCGGGACCGCTCTGCGGGCGGCGGCGCCGGTGGCGCTGCTCGCCGTGCTCGGGATCGCGTGGGCGGTCGAGCCGCCGACCGTGCGGCTCGCGACGGGCGAGCACCGGGGGCCGCTCGTCCTCGACCACGCCCAGACGCTCGTCGGCGAGCCGGGCGCCGTCGTCCGCGGCGGGATCGTGATCACGGCGGACGACGTCACGGTCCGCAACGTCACCGTGCTCGGCGGCCGGCACGGAATCGAGGTTCAGAACGCGGAGAGCGTCGAGCTGGAGAACGTCGTCGTCGAGGGCGCGGAGCTCGACGGGATCCACGTGCGCCGCAGCCAGGTCGAGATCCGCGACTGCTCGATCCGTTCCCTGCCGGGTGCCTTCACGCAGGGGATCGACATCTCGTTCGCCTTCGACCTCGGCCCGAGCCTCGTCGAGCGCTGCACCGTCGTCGGCGGCCTCGAGGGGATCGTCACCCACTTCGCGCACGCGCTGATCCGGGACAACCGCGTCCGCAACACGGAGCTGCGCGCGATCACGATGACCGAGATGTCGATGGGGCGGATCGAGGACAACGACGTCGGGGCCGCGGTCGGGGTGGGGATCTTCTGCGGCGACTACTCGCACTGCGAGATCGACGGCAACTCCGTCGCCGACGTCGCCCCCGACCTCTCCTCCGGCGACCGCCAGCGCCAGGGCGTCGCGATCCTGTCCCACTTCGGAGCCGAGGCCGAGCTGCGGGGGAACGAGATCGTGCGCAGCCCGGGCGGGATCGCCGCCTCCTGGGACGCGACGATCGAGCACGAGTGAGGCCGTGAGCCCCGCCCGGCTGCAGCTGATCGCGCGCACGGGCCACCCGGACTTCCTCGACCTGCCCTGGGACGAGCCGCTCGCCGACTGGCAGTCGGAGCGGCTGGTCGAGGTCGTGCGCGGGATCCACCGGCACGTGGTCCGATTCGTCGAGTACGAGAGCGACCGCGGCCCGAAGCTGTACGCGCTGAAGGAGCTGCCGGGGGAGCTCGCGCGCCGCGAGTACGGGCTGCTGCGCCGCCTCGCCGCCGACGAGATGCCTGTCGTCGAGGCGGTCGGGGTTGTCACCGACCGCGGCGGCGGGCTCGACTCGGTCCTGATCACGCGCCACCTCGACTACTCGCTGCCGTTCCGGACGCTCTTTGCCCGCGGCAGCGTGCCCGACCTGCGGCGCCGCCTGCTCGACGCGGGCGCGGAGCTGCTCGTCCGGCTCCACCTCGGCGGCTTCTTCTGGGGCGACTGCTCGCTCTCGAACACGCTCTTCCGCCGCGACGCGGGCGCGCTCGCGGCCTACCTCGTCGACGCCGAGACCGGCGAGCTGCACCCGTCGCTCTCCGACGGGCAGCGCCGGCACGACCTCGAGATCGCGGAGACGAACGTCGCCGGCGAGCTGGCGGACGTGGAGGCGGAGCTCGGCCGGGAGGGAGAGCTGGCGGCCGAGGAGACCGCGGCCGAGCTCGTCGCCCGCTACGAGGGGCTCTGGGACGAGCTCACCCGCGAGGAGGCGTTCGGCGACGACAGCCGCTTCAAGATCGACGAACGCCTGCACCGGCTGAACGAGCTCGGCTTCGACGTCGAGGAGCTCGAGCTCGTCGCCGCGGAGGAGGGCGGCTACCGGCTTCGGCTCAGCCCGCTCGTGGTCGAGCCCGGCCATCACCGGCGGCGCCTGCACGCGCTGACCGGCCTGATGGCCCAGGAGAACCAGGCGCGCCGGATGCTGAACGACCTGGCCCGCTACCGGGCCGAGCTCGACCGGGCCGGGGGCCGCCCCGTCCCGGAGACGGTCGCGGTGCACCGGTGGCTCTCGGAGGTGTTCGAGCCGGCGGTCGCCGCCATCCCCGCCGAGCTGTGGGGGAAGCGCGACGCCGCCGAGATCTTCCACGAGGCGCTCGAGCACCGCTGGTTCCTCTCCCAGCAGGCGGGGGAGGACGTCGGCCTGATGCCGGCCGTGGCGGCCTACGTCGCCGACGTCCTCCGCCACGCCCCCGACGAGCGCGCCGTCCTCGAGCCGGGAAGGCGCCCGGACGACGACGACTTAGTTGCTGACAGCAACTAAGTCGGTCCGACCGGCGCGGCGGTCAGGCCGCGAGAGAGTTAGTTGCTGACAGCAACTAACTCAGCTCGACGCGCTCGATCAGCACCGGCTCGACCGGCGCGTCGCGGCCGTCTCGCGGCAGCAGCGAGATCTTGTCTGCGACGTCCTGGCCGGCCGTGACCTTCCCGAACACGGTGTGCTTGCCGTCGAGCCACGGCGCCGCCTCGGTCGTGACGATGAAGAACTGGCTGCCGTTCGTGTTCGAGCCGGCGTTCGCCATCGCGAGCGCGCCGCGCTCG
>DATKBA010000089.1:0-22561 GCA_035514455.1 Gaiellaceae bacterium
CGGCCTCTTCCGCTACTGCATCCTCACGGCGGACGCGACCTACCTCTGCAACAAGCTCGACCTCCAGGCCTCGCCGCAGGCCGCCTATCCCTTCTTCCACGTGAAGATGGAGGACGTGTGGGTCTGGGACAAGAACCGCCCCTCCCGGATCATCCCGCGCGCCGAGGTCTACACCTCGAGCGACGTCACGGTCGAGGAGCTCCGCGGCGAGGGCGAGGGCCCGAGGCTGACGGCGGAGACCCTGGCGGAGCGGCTCGGCGAGCGCCTCTCCACCGACGACGACACGCCCTAGGTGGGTCGGCGCGCCGTGGGCCTAGCGTTCCTGACGCGCCGCTCGCGGTGCGATGGCCGGAGGGAACAGTATGGAGATACGGGCCCGCAGGTCAGCGTGCCGCGAACGGCGCGAGCGCGGGGCGGAGCCGGGCTCTGCCCGGCGGGAGCCACGCGCGGTCAGGGGCGCTAGGTGCTGCTCGCGGTCGACGTCGGCAACACGCAGACGGTGCTCGGCATGTTCGAGGGCGAGCGGCTCGTCGACAGCTTCCGGCTCGCGACCGACCCCGTCCGCACCGGCGACGAGCTCGCCGTCACGCTCGGCTCGCTCTTCGAGCTGGAGCAGGTGGACGGGATCTGCCTCTCGACGACCGTCCCGGCGCTCCAGCGCGAGTGGGAACGCGTCGCCGAGCGCTGGGCGCAGGTGCCGCTGCTGACGGTCGGCCCCGGCGTGAAGACGGGCATTCCCATCCGCTACGACGACCCGCGCGAGGTCGGCCCCGACCGGATCGTGAACGCGGTCGCCGCGAAGGAGCGCTACGGCGCGCCCTGCATCGTCGTCGACTTCGGCACGTCGACGAACTTCGACATCGTCTCACCCGAGGGGGAGTACGTCGGCGGCGTGCTCGCCCCGGGAATCGAGATCTCGATGGACGCGCTCTTCGCGCGCGCCGCGCGGCTCGTCAAGGTCGACTTCGCCGCGCCGGCGAGCGTGATCGGCAAGACGACGGTCGGCGGCCTCCAGTCGGGGCTCGTCTACGGCTTCGCCGGCCAGGTGGACGGGATCGTCTCCCGGATCCGGGAGGAGCTCGGCGTCGAGGCGCAGACGGTCGCCACCGGCGGCCTCGCCGAGCTGATCGCCCCGCACGCGCGCACGCTCGACCGCGTCGACCCGCACCTCACCCTCGAGGGCCTGCGAATCGTGTGGTCGCGTAACCCCTGATCCCCTTCGTCCGTTCGGACCTGTACCACTCTCACTGAACGGAAAGGGGTCAGATGGACATCCGAAACAGCATCGAGAACGCGTTCACCGTGTTCTTCGCCTGGTTGCCCGCGCTGATCGGCGCGCTGGTGATCCTCGTCATCGGGTACTTCGTCGCCAAGCTCATCGGCAAGCTGGTCTCGCGGGCGCTCCACGGCGCCGGCTTCGACCGCATGTTGAACGCCGGCACGGGCGGCAGATTCATCGAGAAGGTCACCTCCAGCCCGTCGCGGCTCGTCGGGACGATCGCGTTCTGGGCGGTCCTGCTCGGGACGATCTCGCTGGCGGTAGCGGTGCTCGGGATCGAGGCGCTGACGGCGTTCGTCGCCGCGATCTATGCCTACCTGCCGAACGTGCTCGCGGCCTTGCTGATCTTCCTCGTTGCGAGCGCGATCTCCGCAGGCGTCGCGACGCTCGCGAAGCGGACGATGGGCGACACGTCGCTCGGCAGGATCGTCGCGACCGCGGCGCCGATCCTCGTGATGACGATCGCGACGTTCATGATCCTCGACCAGCTGATGATCGCGGAGAACATCGTCACGATCACGTACGCGGGCCTGATCGGTGCGATCGCGCTCGGTTCGGCGCTGGCGTTCGGCCTCGGCGGCCGCGACGTCGCACGGGAGATGCTCCAGGGCGCGTACGAGAAGGGGCGAGAGAACAAGGAGGAGTTCAAGCGCGACCTCGACCGGGGCGCGAACCGCGCCAGGGAAGAGGCGCGGTCGAAGGAGGACGAGCTGGCGGAGGACGACACGCGGCGCGAGCCGGTCGCCGCCCCCACCGAGTTCGACACGACCGGCCCGCAGCGGAGCGGGCAGTAGGGCAGTAGGTCGGGTGCGGGGGAGCGCTGGGCGCTCCCCCGCACGATTGACGCAGCCGCGGGAGAGGAAAATTCTCGCCGGTAGTGACGTCCACTCAGAGGGGGACCATGAACGACCGCACCTTGGCGCAGAAGCTCGCCTGGCTCTTCGGGATCGTGTTCGTGCTCGTCGGCATCCTCGGCTTCATCCCGGGGATCACGGAGAACGCGCCGGGCAGCTTCGCCGGCGAGGACTCGGACGGCTCGCTGCTCGGGATCTTCCAGGTCAGCATCCTGCACAATCTCGCGCACCTCGCCTTCGGCGTCGGCATCATCGCCGCACGCAAGCACGCGACGGCGCTGACCTACCTGCTCGTCGGCGGGATCGCGTATCTCGGCCTGTTCCTGCTCGGCCTCCTCGGCGTGCTGGACTGGCTGCCGGCCGACGACGCCGACCACTGGCTCCACCTCGTGCTCGGGGCAGCGCTGCTCGGCGCCTGGCTCGTGTCGCGGAAAGAGTCTGCCCGGCCGAACGGGCCGCGGCTGGAGATGGACCGGAGCTAGCCCCCGCCGTAGATCGAGATCGGCAGGTCGAGCAGGACCTCGTCGCCCGCCGGGAGCTCCGCCTCCAGCTGCTCCAGCAGCCGGAGGGCTCCCGGCGCGGCGGCGATCAGCCGGCGCTCGACCTCCGCGGTCGACCCGAGCACGACCAGCTCCTGCTTGAACGGCCGCGGGAAGCGGCCGCGGCCGAGATACCAGCCGTAGAACTTCTTCAGGAAGCCGGAGGCGCGGCGCTCGCCGAGCTCCCGCACCGTCTCGCGGATGAAGAGGACGAGCTCGGCGACGACCTCCTCGCGCGTCGGCTCGCCGCCGTCGCCGTCCACGATCTCGCGGAGCGCCCACGGGTTGCCCTGCGCGCCGCGGCCGACCATCACCGCGGCCGCGCCCGTCGTCGCGAGCACGGCCTGCGCGCGGGCGCGCGAGGTGATGTCGCCCGACGCGATCACGGGGACGTCGACCAGCGAGACGAGCCCGGCCGTGAGCGAGTGGTCGGCGGTGCCGGTGTACATCTGCTGCGCCGAGCGGGGGTGGAGCGTCAGCGTCGCCGCGCCCGCGTCGACGAGCTGCGGGCCGACCTCGAGCGCGGTGCGCGACCCGTCGCGCAGGCCGCGGCGCATCTTCACGCTCACCGGCACGTCGACCGCGTTCGCGACCGCCTCGACGATCGCGGCCGCACGGGCCGGCTCGTCGAGCAGCGTCGCCCCGGCGCCGGTCTTCGTCACCTTGCGGACGGGGCAGCCGAAGTTGATGTCGACGAGGTCGGCGCCGGCCGCCTCGACCATGCGCGCGGCGTCGGCCATCGTGCGCGGGTCCGAGCCGAAGATCTGGATCGCGAGCGGGTGCTCGTCGGCGGCGACGCGCAGGTAGCCGAGCGTCTTCTCGTTCCGGTGCTCGATCCCGGCGCAGCTGACCATCTCCGAGCAGACGAGCCCCGCGCCGAAGCGGCGCCCCTGCCGGCGGAACGCCTGCACGCTGACGCCGGCCATCGGGGCCAGGACGAGCCTCGTCGGGATCTCGACGTCGCGGATCCGCCAGCTCTCGCGCAGGTCGACGCTCATGACGGCCATGGTAGTCGCAGCTATTGACCCCGTCCGGGGTCGCCGCTACCATTCCCGCCCGCGTCGGCGCGCTATCGCCGGCTTTTGTCTTAGGAGGATCGTTGAAGGAAGTCATTCTCACCCGCGAGGGGTACGAGAAGCTGAAGCAGGAGATCGAGCTGCTCTCGACCGAGAAGCGCCGCGAGGTCGCCGACCGGATCCGCGTCGCCCGCGAGTTCGGGGACATCTCCGAGAACGCCGAGTACGACGACGCGAAGAACGAGCAGGCGATGCTCGAGCACAAGATCGCGCAGCTCGAGGAGCGCCTCTCGAACGCCCGGGTGATCCAGAAACGCGACGTCGACCTGAGCGTGGTCTCGGTCGGCGCCAAGGTGCGCCTGCGCGACGTCGACGCGAAGGAGACCGTCGAGTACACGATCGTCGGCTCCGCCGAGGCGAACCCGGCCGAGCGGAAGCTCTCGAACGAGTCGCCCGTCGGCAAGGCGATCATCGGCAAGAAGAAGGGCGAGACCGTCGAGGTCTCCGCCCCCCGCGGCTCCCTCAAGTACAAGATCCTGGACATCAAGGCAGCGTAGGCTTCGGCCTATGTTGCCCAAGCGCTTTCCCGACCGGGACGAGATCGCTGCGGTCCGGCAGGTCGCCGAGACGCTCGAGCCGGGCGCGGCCGACGAGTCGCGCTCGTTCCGCCTCGCCGGCCGGGTGCTCGCGCGCCGGGAGATGGGCAAGATCACCTTTCTCGACCTCGTCGACCGCTCGGGCAGGATCCAGCTGCTCGCCGGCAAGGTCGACGTCGACCTCGGCGACATCGTCGGCGTCGCCGGCCATCCGGCGAAGTCCCGGCGCGGCGAGCCCTCGCTGCAGGTCGTCGAGCTCGAGCTGCTCGGCAAGAACCGGGCGCCGCTCCCCGACACCTTCCACGGCCTCACCGACGTCGAGCTCCGCTACCGGAAGCGGTACCTCGACCTGCTGATGAACGAGGAGACGCGCTCGGACTTCCTGCTGCGCAGCAGGATCGTCGCGTCGATCCGCCGCCGGCTCGACGCGGACGGCTTCGTCGAGGTCGAGACCCCGGTGCTCCAGCCGCGCTACGGCGGGGCTTTCGCGCGCCCCTTCGTGACCCGCCACAACGAGCTCGAGGCCGACTTCTACCTCCGGATCGCGACCGAGCTCTACCTGAAGCGGCTGATCGTGGGCGGGCTCGAGCGCGTCTACGAGCTGGGCAAGGACTTCCGCAACGAGGGAGTCTCGTACAAGCACCAGCCCGAGTTCACGATGCTCGAGTGGTACGAGGCCTACGCGGACTACCACGACACGATGGAGCGGATCGAGCAGCTGCTCGAGGCGGTCGCGCTGGACGTCACCGGGACGACGAAGGTGTCGTTCCGGGGCCACGAGGTCGACCTGAAAGCCCCCTGGCGGCGGCTCCCCTACCGCGACGCGCTCGCCGAGCACGGACTCTGGATCCGCGACGAGGCCGGGCTGCGGGCGGCACTGAACGAGCGCGGTGTCGACACCGAGGCGGACAAGGACTGGGCGCAGCTCGTCGACCACGCGTTCGGCTACTTCGTCGACCCCGCGCTGATCGAGCCGACGATCGTCTACGACTATCCGATCGAGATCTCGCCGTTCGCGCGCACGACCGAGGCGGACGGGACGCTCACCGAGCGGTTCGAGTACTTCGTCGCGGGGATGGAGCTCGGCAACGCGTTCACCGAGATCAACGACTCGGTCGAGCAGCAGGAGCGCTTCGAGCACCAGTCCCAGCAGGTCGAGGGGGAGGCGGAGGACCCCGACTACGTCGAGGCGCTCTCGTACGGAATGCCGCCGACCGGCGGCCTCGGCCTCGGAATCGACCGCCTGGCGATGCTGCTGACAGGACGCGAGACGATCCGCGACGTGATCCTCTTCCCCGCGCTGAAGGAACGCTCCTAGGCGGTGGGGAGGCACGGCGACCGGCTCCTTGTGCTGGCCGGCGCGCTCGCCGGGCTCGTCCTCGCCGTCGTCTTGACGCTGCTCCAGGACGACGTGTACCGGGCGGATGCGTCGATCGCGCTCGTCCGCCAGGGGCAGCCGCCGGGGAGCGACCCGGAGCTCGCGCAGGCGGCCGCGGCCGCTGCGGAGCTCTTCCACAGCCGCGCCGTCGCGGAGTCCGCGGCCGCGAACCTGCGCCTGGACGAGTCGGCCGACGAGTTGCTCGACCGCGTCCGCCTCTCGACCGAGCCGGAGAGCTCGCTCATCCGCGTGGAGGTCGAGGCGCCCAGCCGGGACGAGGCGCGCCGCACGGTCCAGGAGCTGACGGAGGTCGCGACCGTCCTCTACAACGACCGGTTCGGCCCGGCGACCGTGGCCTCGATCTGGGAGGCGCCCCGCGCGGGCGACGACCGCGTCTCGCCGCGTCCCGCCCGGAACCTCGCGCTCGGGGCGCTCGTGGGTGCGCTGCTCGCGCAGCTGCTGCTGCGCCGGCGCCGGCGCGGGCCTGCGCCGGCGCGTGCTCCCGCGCCGCCGGCGCCCGCTCCAGCCCCGGCCGCCGCAATCCCGGGGCCGGTGGCGCAGCCGGCCCCGCCGCCCGAGCCGGAACCCGAGCCCGTGCCTGTGCCGACGGGGCCGTTCGTCGAGCCGCGCCTCGGCGAATGGACCCTGCGCGACGTCGAGCTGCTCTTCGCCGAGCAGGGGCCGGCGTTTCCCGACCGGGTCGCCGAGCTCGGCTTCTACCTCGACTCGTTCCGCGACGTGGCCGGCCCCGGCGGCAGCCTGCCGGGCGGGGTGGAGGCGGTCGTCGAGGACGTCTTTCGCGACCTGATCGCCCGCGCGAGGTCGACCTCAGCGTCGTAGCGACCACCATGCGGGGCGCGCCGCCGCCGGCGGGGGCGCCGGCACGGGCTCGTCCGCGACGATGGCGGCGGGGACCTCGACGGTCAGCCACCGCGTGAGGACGGCATCGCCGACCGCCGCGACGGCAGCGGACATACCGACCCCGCGCAGCGAAGGCGCGTGCGCGTCGCTTGCGATCAGATGCGCGAGCCCGCGCCGCACGAGCTCCAGCCCGGAACGCTGTGTCTTCCGCCCGAGCCGTCCGTCGAGCGAGGCTGCCGTCACCTGGACGAGTGCTCCGGCGGCGACGAGGGGCGCGAGTCGCTCCGGCGACGCGATCACCTCGGGACTGCGCTCCGGGTGGGCGAGGACGGGGACGAATCCGGCAGTCTGAAGCTCGAAGATCTGGCTCGGCAGGTCGAGCGGCCAACCGGAGTACGGGAACTCGAGCAGCAGGTAGCGGCTGCCCGCGAGCGCGAGGCCGCGCAGCTCCTCGTTCGACAGGTCACGGAGTCGGTTGAGCGCGATCTCGCCGCCGCGGTGCAGCTCGAGCGGAATCGCAGCCGCGGCCAGCGCCTCGCGCAGTTCCGCCACCGCGGCGCCCATCGCCGCCGCGGTGGTCGGATAGTCGTCGCGAACGTGCGGCGTCGCCGCCAGCACGTCGATCCCGTCCGCGATGGCAGCCTGCGCAATCGCCAGGCTCTCCTCCAGGCCACGGGCGCCGTCGTCGAGCCCGTGGAGGATGTGGGAATGCAGGTCGATCATTCGCGATCGTCGTCGAGCAGCGGCTCGAAGACGTCGGCGACGAGCGCGTCGAACACCGCAGGCAGCGGGTCGTCGGCGGTCGCGTGGTCACCGAGGAAGAAGAGGTAAGCCTCCCACTCGTCGAGCCGGTCGGGGTGGCGATTGCCGTGCATCTCGACCAGCCGGGCGAGGTCGCCGAGGCTCCTGCCCGCTGGCGCCTCGCCCCCGGTCGGCGGCGGCGCGACGGGCGTGCGTGCACGGGGCGCATCTTGGTGCTCGTGCTGCGCGAGCGCGACGTCGCGGCGAGCCGTTTCCGTTTGGCGAGTCGCGATCTCGATCGCCTGGCGGGCCGTCTCGAGCTCACGTCGCACGATCAGCTCGGTGCGCCGGTCAATGAGGCTCTCGGCGTCCGCGACCGCGCGCTCTCGCTCGGCCAGTGCCCGGCGCTCGTCCTCTCTGCGCGCACGCAGCGCCGCCAGCTCGGCTCGTGCTGCTCGCCCCTCCTCGAGCTCCTGCTCACGCTTCCGAAGAACCTCCTTGTGCGCCGCGACGGCGCCGGCGAGTCGTGCTTCGGCGCGGGCGATCTCGGCCTCGCGCTCGATCAGTCTCGCCGTTCGCTCCGCGAGCTCTCGTTCCGAGAGGGGCATCGGCCGCGTCGGGTGGGGCTCGTGCACGGCAACATCCTAGGCGCCGGCGATGTTCGCGGATCGGCGCGTGCAGGGCACACTGCACCCGTGGCCGTGCACGGAGAGCCCGACGGGACGGGGCGGGCGCAGGTAGCCCGGAACGCGGCGAGCTCATACGCGGTCCGCGGGCTGCTCGTGGTGAGCGCCCTGCTCCTGACGCCGTACCTCTTCCGCCGGCTCGGCCTCGAGGGCTTCGGCCTGTGGAGCGTGCTCTTCACGATCTGGACGATCCTGGAGCTCGTCGAGACGGGTTTCGCCGCCGGGATCGTCAAGCGCGTCGCCGAGCTGCGCGGGCGCGGCGACCGAGACGAGCTCGGGCGCACCGTCGGCGTCGGGATGACGTCGATGAGCCTCCTCGGGCTCGCAACGCTCGGCGCGGCCGCGGCGGCCGGCTGGCTGCTCGCGGGGCTCGCGCCGGAGGGGCTCGAGGACGACTTCCGGCTCGGCATGCTGGCAATCGGCGCAGGCATGGCCGTGCGCTACCCGGGCGCAGCGTGCGCCGCCGCGCTGAAGGGCTACCAGCGCTACGACCTCTACAACGTGACGCAGGCGATCGTCACCGGGGGCCTGCTCGTCGGGTCCGTCGTCGCCGTCGAGCTCGGCGCCGGGGTCGGCGGGATCGGCGTCGCGTTCGGCCTGTCGCTCGCGCTCGGCGGCGCCGCCGCGGTGCTCCTGCTGCGGCTCGTCGATCCCGGCCTCCCGCTGCGGCCGGGCTTCGACCGGGACGCGCGGGCGAAGCTGCTCGGCTTCAGCTCGTTCGCCCTCCTGGCCGACAGCATGGTCTTCGTCGGCCAGCGGATGGACGTGCTGGTCGTCGCGGCCGTGCGGAATGCCGCCACCGCTGCGCCATACGCCGCGGCGCTGAAGCTGCAGAGCGGCGTGCAGGCCCTGACGCTGCCGTTCGTCGGGCTGCTGATGCCGATGATCTCCGAGCTCTGGGGCCGGCAGGAGCGCGACGAGGTGCTGCGCCGGCTGATTCTCGCCACGCGCGTCGCGCTCCAGCTCACGCTCCCCGTCGCGATCGGGATCGCGCTCTTTGCGAGCGACATCGTCGACCTGTGGCTCGGGGCGGGCGCCCCCGCGGTCACCGCCTCGATCGTCGTCGTCCTGATGGTCGTGCAGATCACCGCTCTGACGACCGCCCCTGCCGAGAAGGTGCTGCTCGGGATCGGCCGCGTCCGGCTGCTCGGCGGCCTTGCGCTCTTCGAGGGAGTCGCGAACGTGAGCCTCTCGATCGTCCTCGTCTCGGCGTACGGGGCGATCGGCGCCGCGTTCGGGACGCTGCTGACGACGGCGCTGTTGACGCCGCTGCGGCTGCCCCTGACGGCGCGCGCGCTCGACGCGAGCGTCGCCTCGATCCTGCGCCGCAGCGTCGTGCCCGCCGCGCTCGCGTCGGCCCCCGCGCTCGCCGCGATGGTCGCCGTGCGGCTGACGCTGGAGGAGGGCGCGTGGCGCGCCGCCCTCGGGCTCGCGCTCGGGGTCGGGCTCGCGGCCGCGGTCGGGCTGCGCCAGCTCGCCGCGGCCGGGGAGCTCGGGCGCGTGCGCGCGTCACTGCGCCGGACGGGTGAGGGCGAGCGTGCAGTAGCCTCCGACGTCCCCGGTGAGATCAGCCCGGTGATCAGGCCATGAGCATCGACCAACTCGCAGCCATCCTCTGGCGCCGACGCCGTTCCTTCCTCGTCGCCTTCGCGCTCTGCGTCGCGGCAGTCGTTGCGGCGACCCTGTCGCTCGACAAGACCTACGAGGCCACCGCGACGCTGTTCGTCGGCGAGCCGACGAGCCAGCAGGAGTTCGTCGACACGCGCCTCGTCGAGCAGCACACGAGGACCTACGCGACGCTGGCCGCGAACCCGAACAGCGCCGCGGCCGTCGCGGAGCAGCTCCCGTTCGGGCTGGAGCGCGACGAGCTGCTCCAGCGGATGACGTTCACCCCGGTCGAGCGGACGCAGCTCCTCCAGATCACGGCGGACGGTGCCACGCCGGAGGAGTCCCAGGCGATCGCGAACGCCTACGCGGAGACGTTCGCCGAGCGCATGTCCGAGCTCTTCGCGGACGGCCAGGCACCGGCGGCGATCTCCCTGAACGAGCCGGCCGCGCTCCCCACCGCGCCCTCGAAGCCGAACCCGCCCCTCTACATCGGCTTCGGCATCCTGCTCTCCCTCTTCCTCGCGCTCGCGTTCGCCCTGCTGCGGGAGCGGCTCGACACGCGCCTGCGCGTCGCCGAGTCGGACGACGAGGTGCTCGAGCAACCGATTGTCGCGCGCATCCCCCGCTTCGATGGCCGCGACGGGCGCGCCGACCGCGGCGTGTTCGACCGCTTCGCGATCCTGAAGACCAACCTCGACTTCTTCGACGAGCACCCCGCGCGCGTCGTCGTCGTCACGAGCCCCGGCGTGAGCGAAGGGAAGAGCACCGTTTCGGCCAACCTCGCGCTCGCCGCCGCCGCGGACGGCGAGCGCGTGGCGCTGATCGAGGCGGACCTGCGGCGTCCCGGTCTCGCCGACACCGTGATCGCCGACACCGTCTCCCGCAACCCGCTCGGGCTCAGCAACTACCTCGTCGGCGCCGCGCGGGAGGAGCAGATCCTGACGGCGCACCCCGAGTACCCCGGCCTGGCGGTGATCTGGAGCGGGATGATCCCGCCGAACCCGACGGCGCTCCTGGGCTCGCACCGGCTCGACACGCTGATCGACTCGCTCCGGCTCGACTTCGACCGCGTGATCATCGACACGTGCCCGATCTCGGTCGGCGCGGACGCGTCCCTGATCGCCTCGCGGGTCGACGGCGCCCTCTACATCATCGACGAGCGCAGCACGAAGCGCGCCGAGGCGGTCGCGGGGCTCAACCAGCTGCGCAGCGTCCGCGCGCGCCTCCTCGGCGTCGTCCTCAACCGCTCGTCGGTGGTCGGCCGCGACGACTACTACTACCAGCAGGACGAGTCTCCGGCCCCCGAGCCGCGGACGCCCGCGGAGGCCAAGGCGTCGGAGGGCCCGGAGAGCCTCTCCTGAGCGCGCGCCGCGCCGCGCTCGACCTCGGGCCGCTCGCCGGCGTCGTCGCGGTCGCGGCCCTGTGGCCGCTCAGCGCCGCCGCGGTCTCGCCGGTCCTGCTGCCGACGCTCCTCGCGGCCGCGGTCGCCGTCGCGGTCGTCCTCTGGCGCCCCGCGTTCGGGATCGCGCTCGCGCTGGCGCTCGCACCGCTCGCGAACCTCCAGGTGGGGGACGGGCTCAAGCCGCTCCAGCCCTTGCTACCCGCGCTCGCGGTGTCCCTGGTCGCGTACTCGTTCCTCGCTCCGCACCGGACCGGCTCGCGCACCGTCGGCGGCGTCGGCCTGGCGCTGCTCGCCTTCCTCCTCTCGGCGATCGCCTCCTCGGCACAGGCGATCGCGCCCGGCGAGTCCGTGAAGAAGGTGACCATCCTGCTAACCGCCGCGGCGATCTTCTTCGCAGTCACGCAGTTCTGCGGCTCGCGGGCCAGCCTGGCCGTCGTCGTCGGCGGCGCGTTCGCCGGGCTCGCGCTCGCCGGGGCGCACGGCGTCGCCCAGAACTCGCTCGGGCTCGCCGGCGTGGCCGGCTTCGTCTCCGACGGAGACCTCGTCCAGCGGGTGCAGGGGACGTTCGGGCACCCGAACCAGTACGGGGGCTACCTCGCGTTCCTGATCCCGGTCGCCGCCGCGGTCGCCGCCACCCGCGGCCTCGGCGCGCTCCGCGGCCTGGGCGCGGCCGGCGTCGTGCTCGCGCTCCCGGCGCTCGTCTTCACGTACGCCCGCGGTGCGATCGGCGGCCTGGTGCTCGGCTCACTCGTGTGGCTCGGCGTCGTGCGCCCGAAGCTGGCGGTCGTCGTGGCGGTCGTGGTCGGCGCGTCCGCGCTGCTGCTCGCGCCCGCGACCCTGCGCGAGCGCTTCGACCCGCAGGCGACGCGCGAGGACGTGCCCCTGCGGGCGGACATCTGGGCGGCCGCGATCGACATCTACGGCGAGAGCCCCGTGCTCGGCGTCGGGATCGAGAACTACGCGGAGGCGTACGAGCGGCTCCCCGGCACCGTTCCGAGCGCGTCCCAGCGCCGGTACCTGAACGAGGACGAGCTGCTGACGCCGCCGCACGCCCAGAACCTGTACCTGAACGTGCTCGCGGAGCAGGGGATCGTCGGCATCGGCGCGCTCGTGGCGCTGCTCGGGGCCGCGCTGCTGCTCCTCTACCGCGCCTCGAAGGCCGTCGACCCGCTTGTCCACGCCGTCGGCCTCGGCGCCGGAGCCGGGACCGCGGGGATGCTGCTGCACAGCCTGCTCGAGGTGACGATGCTGAGCGAGCTCGCGCTGCCGCTGTTCGGGCTGCTCGCCGTCGTCGCCGTCGGGCTCGGGCTCGAGCCTCAGCGCCGCCGGAGCGACTTCGCGGCGCCCTTGACGACGACGGCGATCGCGACGGCGGAGGCTCCCGAGGCGTCGTAGGCGGTCGCGGTGACCGTGTGGGAGCCGGCCGCGGCCTTCCTTGCGCCGCCCCACCAGGTCTCGTACGGCGCCGAGGTGTCCGTCGCGACCTTGCGGCCGTTGACGGCGAACACGACCCTGGTGACGCGCACGTCGTCGGTCGCCGTCGCCGCGAGCCGGAGCGTGCGGGAGAAGCTCGAGCCGGGCGCGGGCGACGTGAGCCGGACCACGGGCGCGGCGTTCACCGGTGCGGGGAGGCCCGACACGGGCGACGCCGCGAGGCCGGCGGCGTACCGCTTGAACGCCGCGTAGGCGGGCTTGGGCGAGAAGTCGGTGCGGAGGAGCCCGAAGCTGCCCTCGACCGAGGAGGGGTCGTCCTCGTCCCAGTAGTTGTTGCGCAGGTTGTACCAGCACACCACCTGGACGTAGGGGTCGGCCTCGAGGAGCGTGAAGGCCTGCGTCAGCAGCGTGGCCTGCTCGGCTTCCGAGACGCCCCCCTGCCAGGCGCCCGAGCCTGGGTCGTAGGCGCGGTCGGAGGTGTTCGCGCCGAACTCGGTGAACCAGATCGGCTTTGCGGCGTCGCCGTTCGCGACCATGGTCTGCCGCGCCTTGCGGTACCAGCCCTGCCAGGCGGTCAGGTCGCCCTCGGGGTAGGGGTGGATCGCGAGCACGTCGAAGTGGCCCCTCGCCCCGTAGCCGTAGGCGCGCTGGACGAAGTTGCCCTCGCGCGTGTAGTCCCAGCTCAGCCCGCCGAAGACGACCTTCGCCTTCGGGTCGCCCTGCTTGACCGCGGCGTAGGCGGGCTTGAGCAGCGCCGTGTACGCGGTCGCGCTCGGCCCCGTGCCCCAGAAGCGGTTGAGGTCGGGCTCGTTCCAGATCTCGTAGGCGTCGACTTTGCCGCGGTAGTGGGCCGCGAGCGTGCGCAGGAAGTTCGCGTAGTCCTGCGGGTTGCGCGGCACCTGGCCTTGCTCGCTTGAGTTCGCGGCCGCCCAGTCGGGGGCGTTGTAGACCATCAGCACGACCTTCGCGCCCGCGGCGCGGGCGAGGTCGACCGACCGGTCGGCGGCGCGCCGGGAGCCGGAGTCCTGCACGACGATGCTCGGGCCGCGGTACTCCCAGTACTTCCACTGCACGTTCAGCCGCACCCACCTCGCGCCGAGGTCGCCGATCGCCGCGGCCGTCCGGTCCTGCTCGGCCGGCGTGATCCCCCACGTCAGGTCGGGGACGAGTCCGACCTCCGCCGCGGAGGCGGACGGGGCGGCCGCGAGGGCGGCGAGTACGGCGAGGGCGGCGAGCAGGCGGCGCATGCCCTCTGTCTACGGCAGCGGCATGCCCTTCTTGAAGGGCCTGCGGCCCTATTCCGCAAACAGTGAGACCTATCTTTGCAAAGCAGAATCCGACGCACGCCTCCGGGCCGTTATCCTCCCGCTCCGATGCCCGGGCCCGTCGTGACGATCGTGATCGTGGCCCACTCGGTCCGGGGCGAGCTCGAGCGCTGCCTCGGCTCGATTGCGGCGCACGCCGGCCTGCCCGTGCGGACGATCCTGGTCGACAACGCGTCGACGGACGGCACGCAGGCGTGGGTGCGCGAGGCGCACCCCGAGGTCGAGCTCGTCGAGTTGCCCGAGAACGTCGGCGTCGCCGCGCGCGACCACGGGCTCCGCCGGTCGGGCTCGCCGTACACGATGTTCCTCGACAGCGACGCGGCGCTGACCGAGGGCGCGCTCCCGGCGATGGTCGCCGCGCTGGAGGAGCACGAGGCCTGGGGCCTGCTCGGCCCGCGGCTCGCCTACGACGACGGCGACCTCCAGCTCTCGACCCGCCGTTACCCGCCGCTGACGCTGCCTTTGCTCCGCCGCCCGCCGCTGTCCCGCTTCTTCGAGGACGGCGCCACGGTGCGCCGGCACCTGATGGCGGACGACGACCACACGCGGACGCGGCCCGTCCTCTACGTCCTCGGCGCCTGCCAGCTCTTCCGCACGTCTCTCGCGCGGATCGCCGGGCCGTTCGACGACCGGGTGTTCCTCGGCTGGGACGACGCCGACTGGTGCTTCCGGATCCGCGACGCCGGCGGCGAGATCGTGTACTACCCCGAGGCGACCGTGATCCACTCCTACCGGCGCCTGACCAGCCGCAAGCCGGTCTCGCGCGCGGCGTGGCGGCAGCTCAAGGCGCATGCCTACTTCCAGTGGCGCTACAGGCGCCGGCGGCGCGAGCTGATCGCGCTGTCGGAGCGGCTCGACCGAGCGGCGGCCGCATGAGCGCCAGGGTCGCGGTCGTGATCCCGTGCTACGAGGACGGAGAGCTCCTGCTCGACGCTGTCCGGTCGGTGCGGGAGGAGGAGCCGGTCGACGTCGTCGTCGTGGACGACGGCTCGCAGGGCGAGCCCACGCGGCGGGCGCTCGAGGAGGCCGAGGCGGCCGGCGCGCGCGTGCTCCGCCTGGAGCGCAACCAGGGGGTCGTCGAGGCGCGGATGGCGGGGCTCGCCACGATCGAGGCGCCGTACGTCTTCCCCCTCGACTCCGACGACGTCCTCGTCCCGGGTACGCTCGCCCGCATGGCCGACCGGCTCGACGCGGCTCCCGAGGCGGTCGCGTGCTTCGGCGACTACCTCGAGTTCGGCGGGGTCCGGGACAACCTGCGCAAGGTGCCGGAGCGCGTCGACCCGTTCCGCGTCGCCTACCAGAACGAGTTCGGGGCGCCCCTGCTGCGGCGCAGCGCCCTCGAGCAGCTCGGCGGCTGGGCGCCTGGCGACGGCGATCCCGAGGACTTCGGCTACGAGGACTGGCACGTCTGGATGGGGATCGCCGAGCGGGGCTGGCAGGGCGTGCACCTCGGCCCCGGCGTCGTCTCGTACAAGCGGCGGCTGCATGGCACGCGCCGGCTCCAGTCCGACCGCAAGCGCCACGCGCGCGTCTACCGCAGGCTGCGCCGGCTGCACCCGCGGCTCTTCGGCGACCTGCCGGCGCACCGCCGGCGCTCGGAGCTCTCCGCGGTCCGGAAGCTGCTCTACCCGCTCGTCTACGGCCGCCGCCCGCGCTTCGGGTTCGAGCGCTCGGTGCGCGTCTGGCTCGACCGGCGCGGGCTCTGGACACAGCGGTGAGCGCGGCCCCGCTCGTGCTCGGCTTCCACGCGGTCAGCGAGCAGTGGCCGTGGCGCTTCTCGGTCACGCCGGCGGCGTTGCGCGACCAGGTCGCGCTCCTGCGGCGGCGCGGCTACCGCTTCGCGACCTTCGGCGACGCGATGCAAGACCCGTCGGCCCGCGTCGCGGCCGTGACCTTCGACGACGGCTTCCGCTCCGTGGCCACGGTCGCGGCCCCGCTCCTGCGCGAGCTCGGCGTCCCCGCGACGGTGTTCGCCGTCACCGACCACGTCGGCACCGGCAAGCCGCTGCGCTGGGAGGGGATCGAGGAGTGGCTCGGCGGCCCGTACGAGGACGAGCTCGCCGGCCTGTCCTGGGACGAGCTTGCCGGCCTCGCCGAGGCGGGGTGGGAGGTCGGCTCGCACACCTGCAGCCACCCGCCGCTGCCGCACCTCGGCGACGACGCGCTGCACCGCGAGCTGGCGGCGTCGCGCGAGGAGATCGAGCGGCGCCTCGGGGAGCCGTGCGACGTGCTCGCCTACCCCTACGGAGCCCACGACCGGCGCGTCCTCGAGGCGGCTCGCGCGGCCGGCTACCGGGCGGCCGCGACGTTCCCGCCGCACGCGCGGGGCGGCGACGCGCTCGCCGTGCCACGCGTGGGCGTCTACCGGGAGATCGGGCCCGGCGGGTTCCGGCTGCGCGTCTCCCCGACCGTCCGGCGCCTGCGCGGACGCCGCTAGAGTCGCGGCCGGATGCGGATCGTCGTCGTCACCGAGCACGCCGGCGCAGCCGACGACGCGAGCCGGACGTGGGTCGACCACCTCGTGAAGGCGCTGGCCCGGCTCGGGCACGAGGCGCCGGTGCTCGAGCTCTCGGGGAAGCCGGCGACGGCCGCGTTCACGCCGGCGACGCTGCGTGCGCTCAGGCGCCTGCGGCCGGACGTGGTCCAGTACGTGCCGTACTCCGGCCTGACGCGCAACGCGCTCGTGCGGCTGCGCGCGCTGCGGCTCGCGGCGCCCCGCGCGGTGGCGAGCATCGCCGTGCTCTACGGCGTGAAGGAGGTCGCAGCCGGCCGGCTCCTGCGGGCCCCGCTCGCGCTCGCGTCCTCCACGAGGCTGCGCACCGTGTACGACGACGTCGCCCGACGGCACGCCGTCCTCCCGCCCGCCGTCGACCTCGACCGCTTCGTGCCGTCGGAGGAGGCGCCGGCCGAGCTCCGCCGCCGGCTCAGGCTCGACCCGGACCGGCGGCTCGTCCTCCACGTCGGCAACTTCAAGCACCACCGCAACCTCGGAGCCCTCGCGCGTGTCGCGCGCGGCGGCGAGCAGGTCGCCATGCTCGCGAGCCCGCGCTACGCGGCGCCGCTCGAGGTGAAGCGCGAGCTGGAGGAGGCCGGGGTGAAGGTCGTGCACGAGTTCGTCGCCGACCTGCCGCGCTGGTACCAGGCCGCCGACGTCTACCTCTTCCAGGTCGACGACCTCCGCGGCGCGACCGAGATCCCGCAGACGGTGGTCGAGGCGATGGCGTGTGGCACTCCCGTCGCGACGACGCGGTTCGGCGCGCTCGAGGAGTTCTTTCCCCCCGGCCCGGGCCTCGTCTACGCGACCGCGGCGGGGCTCGACGAGGCGATCGAGCGCGCCGCCCGCGAGCCGCGCGGCGCGAACCGGCGGCTCGTCGAGGCCTACTCGATCGAGAACCTCGCCGAGGCCGTCGTCCGGGAGTACGCGGCGGTGTGAGCGAGCCCGTCGTCAGCCTGCTGATGGCGGCGTGGAACCCGACGCCCGACTGGCTGCGCGTGGCCGTCGAGACCGCCCTGGACGAGCGCGCCGTGGACGTGGAGCTCGTCGTCGTCGACGACGGCAGCGAGCCTCCCGTCGAGGAGCTGCTCGCCGGCGCCGGCGATCCGCGCCTGCGCGTCGTGCGGGTGCCGCACGGCGGTGAGAGCGCGGCGCGCAACGCCGGCATCCGCGCGGCGCGCGGCCGGTTCCTCCGCTTCGTCGACGCCGACGACGCGACGGTCCGCGGGAGCACCGCGCGGCTGTTGGCGCTGGCCGGCACGGACCGCGCGATCGGCTACGGCGCGACGGCGATCTGCGATGCGGAGCTGCGCCCCGCGTGGACGATGACCTCCCGGCTCCAGGGCCGCGTCGAGCGGGAGTGCCTGCTCGGCCGCTTCACCGTGCGCGTTCCCTCGCTGCTCTTCCCGCGCGAGGTCGTGGCCGCGGCCGGCGACTGGCGGAGTGGCTTCCGGGTCTCGCACGACTGGGACTTCGTGCTCCGCACGCTCGAGCACGCGCCCGTGCGCGGCCACACCGCGCCGGCGACGCTCTACCGCAAGCACGGCGCCTCGGCCACCTCGGATCTCGACGCCGGCCTCGCCGGCGGGCGGCTGGTGGTCGACGGCTACTTCGAGCGGCACCCGGAGCAGCGCGGGACGAGCCTCGAGCGCCGGGCCTACGCGCGGCTCGACGCCCACGCCGCGAGGGTGCTGCTCACGCGCGGCGCGCTCCGGCCCGGCCTCGCGGCCGCGTGGACGGTGCTGCGGCGCGACCCGAGCGCCCTCCGCGTCGAGCTGGCCCAGTCCCTGCCCGCAGTCGCGGGCCGGCTGCGCAGGCTCAGCCGGCGCGCCTGAGCGCCTCGGCGATCGCCGGGTTGCGCGGATACAGCTCGCGCGCCCGCTCGAGCTCGGTGCGAGCCTCCTCGCGCCGGCCCGTCGCGAGCAGCGCCAGGCCGAGCTGATACGCGATCCGGGCCGACTCCGGCTCGAGCTCGGCGGCCCGCTCGAGCGCGCGAACGGCGTCCGCGCGCTCGGGCGCCAGCACCGCCTCGATGAGGTAGGGCTCGGTCGAGAGGGGGTCGAGGCGCTTCGCGCGGGCGACGTCGGAGCTCCCCTCCGGAAGGCCCTTGACGAGAGCGAGGTCGGTGTAGCGGCCCGCGAGCCAGGGCGGGACGAAGAGGAGCGCGAGCGCGACGCCCCCTGCCGCGGCGGCGAGCGAGACGCGCCGCGACAGCGCGGCCGGAGCCGGGGCGGCGGCGGCCGCGATCCCGCAGAGGAGGAAGAAGGGGATCCCGGAGACGGGAAACGTCCAGGTCCAGTCGCCGGCTGCGTGGAGCACCCAGTATGAGCCGCCGCCGAGCAGCGCCGCTCCGGACGCGGTCGCCCGCCGCCGGACCGCGGGCACGAGCGCGGCGCCGAGCGCGCACGCGAGCAGCAGGAAGCCGACCGCGCCGTTCTCGGCGAGCACGTCGAGCGGCAGGGAGTGCGCCCGAACCGGGGTCTCGCCCGTGTGGCCCTCGCGTAGGTACGCCGTCCCGTACGAGCGCGCCCCGGCGCCGGCGAGGGGATGGTCGCGGAACTCGCCCACGGCGACCCGCCAGAAGTCGTACCGGTTCGAGCCGGGATTCTCGAAGTGGCTTCCGCCCTCGTCCTTCTCCGGCTCCTGCTTGAACGCCTCCCACCGCTCCTGAGCGCGGCCCGCCGGGTCGTCCAGTTGCACGAGCGCGGTGACGCCGACCCCCGCCGCCACCACGACCGCCGCGAGCGCGGCCGCGCGGATGCCGCGGAGCGCGCGCTCCGGGAGCGTGACGGCACGGTCGAGGAGGGCGTAGAGGAGCCCCGCGGCGCAGCCGGCCACGCCGGCCAGCAGCACGACGCCGGCCGCACTCCTGATCGCGTCCGTATAGACCGCGTCGCTCTCGAGCCGCACGCCGAAGGGGGCCGTCAGCGTGTCGAAGCCGACGACCGCCGGCGCGACCGCGATCAGCAGGGGGACGACGAAGCGCAGCCGCGACGGAGCCAGGGCGAGCACGACGGCCACCGAGCCCGCGAGCGCGACGGCGGCGCCGCGGCTCTGGGTGAGCAGCGCGCCCGCGAGCATCGCCGCCGCGGCGCCCAGCGAGAGCGCGCGCAGGACGGCGTGCCCCCGACGCCGCGCGGCGAGGACGATCGCCGGCCAGAAGGCGATCAGCATCGTCGCGGCCTCGGCGTTCACGTAGCTGACGGGGAAGTAGAGGCGGCCGCTCGTGCCCCGGTACGCGTCGATCTGTCCGTCGCCGTAGCGGAGGGAGAGCGCGGTCGCGACCGTGAGGGCGGCGAACCCGGCCGTGAGCACGGCGAGCGCCGCGATCCGTCCCTCCGCCGTCCGGAGCGTCGTCGCGGTCACGGCGAGCACGACCGCGTAGAGCGCCGTCAGGAGCGCCTCGTCCCGCGCGAGCGCCGGCACGGGCGACCAGAACGCCGAAAGCGCCGCCACAGCCGCGAGGGCGAGCAGCGCGCCGATCGCGATCCGCGCGGCGAGCGGCGGCCGACGCAGCGACCCGGCGAGCGCGAGCGTCGCCAGCAGGAGCGGGGCCACGAGCGCGTAGCCGAGCCAGTGCTTCGCGAGCACGCTGCCTTGCTCGACCCAGGCGAGCGCGAGCGCCAGCGCGACGAGAGACGCGGTGGGGGCGACCTCGACCAGCCGGGCGGTACGACCGCCGAGGACAGCGTGCAAGTCGTGCGTACCCAATTTTGAACGAAGGTCGTTGTAAATGTGCAAGTTCGTCAAGGATGAACGAAAAGGAGACGGGCAATGAGGCGGGGACGAATCATGACGGGTGCGATCGTGTGCGTGACGGTGGGGCTGTTGACAGTCTCGAGCGCGTTCGCGGCGACGCCGAGCGAGATCGCGAAGGATCTCGCGGACGGCAAGCTGGACGGTACGTACACCCAGCAGGAGCTGGAGAGCTATTTGCGTGACGCGACGGTGCAGGGGTACCCCCCGCCGCCGCAGACGCCGCCTCCGGGCGTGCAGCCGCCACCGGGCGGGGAGAGCCCCGTGACGCCGGCCCAGCCGCCGGCGCCTGAGGCCGGGGTCGCCGGTGTGCAGACGCCGCCCTCGAGCGGCGGGACGCCCGAGACGGGGGTCGCCGGCGAGCAGTCGCCGGTGGAGTCGCCGCTCGAGCAGACCGCGCAGGTCGGGTCGCTGCCCTTCACGGGGATCGACCTCCTCCTGCTCGTCGTCGGCGGCGTCGTCCTGCTCGCGCTCGGGCTCGGAGCCCGCGCGGCCGGCCGGCGGGCGTAACCCGAACCAGCGCGAGTCGTAGCCGCCGTGCCCGCCTCCCTGACCTCGACGGCAGCAGCCCCGAGCCTCAACCAGCTGCACCCCAGCCTCGCGCTCCGCGCGAGGCTGGGGTCGGTCAGCGTCGCGTGGGGCACCGCCGCGCTGCTCGTCGACCTGGGGATGCTCTTCCTGGCGGTCGCTGCGACCGAGTTCGGCGCGCGCGCCGGCGGGCCGTCGCCCTCCACCGCGGCCACGCTGGCGTTCCTCGTGCTCAGCCTTGCCCTGTACCAGTCGCGCGGGCTCTACGCGCCGCGGCTCGTCCCCGACCGGCTCGAGGACGCGAAAACGGTCGTCGTCCAGACCACGGCTGCCGCGATGGCCGTCCTGGCCGTCCTGCTCGTCCTGAACCTGAACGCCCCGGAGCAGATCTCCGCCGGCGGCGTGATCCGCCTCTGGGGCTTCGCGGCCGTCTACGTCATCGCGGGTCGAATCGCGCTCGCCTGGTCGCAGGCGCAGGCGCGCCGCACCGGCGAGGCCGTGAGCCCGACCCTGATCGTCGGCCGGAGCGACGTCGCCCGCCTCGTCGCCCGCCGGCTCGTCGACCGCCGCGAGCTGGGGCTGCTGCCGGTGGGGTACGTGGCGCCCGGCGCGGAGCCGTCGCGCGTCGCAGATACCGACCTGCCGATCCCGGTCGTCGGCTGCACGGCCGACCTCGCGTCGCTCGCCGCGCAGTTCGACGTCACCCAGGTGATCGTCACCGCGAGCGGCGCCTCCGGCGACGAGGACCTGCTGCCGGTGATCGCCCGCTGCGAGGAGCTCGGCATCTCGGTCGCGTACGTGCCGGCCGTGCACGAGCGGATCGGCAAGAACCTGCGCGTCGAGCACGTCGGCGCCCTGCCGCTGATCACAGCCTTCGCGACCGACCCGAAGGGATGGCAGTTCTCGCTCAAGTACGGGCTCGACCGCGTCGTCGCGACCTTCCTCGTCCTGCTCGCCGCACCGCTCTTCCTCGCCTGCGCGGTCGCCGTCTACCTCTCGATGGGCCGCCCGATCTTCTTCCGCCAGCCGCGCGTGGGCGTCGACGGCCGCGAGTTCGGGATGCTCAAGTTCCGCAGCATGCGCGGCACGCCGAGCTCCGGCGGCGAGGCCGACGCGGCGTGGCTGGCCGCGCAGCTCGGCGGCGCCGAGGCGGCCGCCGCGGTCGTCGTCGAGAACCGGCGGACGCCCGTCGGCAACTTCCTGCGCCGCACCTCGCTCGACGAGCTGCCGCAGCTGCTGAACGTCGTCCTCGGGGACATGTCGCTCGTCGGGCCGCGCCCGGAGCGGACGTCGTACGTGAGCGAGCTGGAGGGGTCGATCCGCCGCTACGCGGAGCGGCACCGCGTCAAGGCGGGGATCACGGGCTGGGCGCAGGTGCACGGGCTCCGCGGCCAGACCTCGATCGCGGACCGGGCCGAGTGGGACAACTGGTACATCGAGAACTTCTCGCTCTGGCTCGACGTGAAGATCCTCTTCCTGACCGCGTTCGCGGTGCTGCGGCACGCGCGCCAGGGGGAGTAGGGAAACGGCGTACGGGCACGCTTCCCACGTCGGATACCATAGGCGCAGGCCTTCGACCCGGAGGGCGGGTGAGCTTCCCTCCGGAACGACGTCGGAAGGAGGGTCGACAGGTTGTTCGAGCGATTCACCGAACGGGCTCGCCAGGTCGTCGTCCTCGCGCAGGACGAGGCCCGCGCCCTCAAGCACAACTACATCGGCACGGAGCACATCCTCCTCGGCCTCCTGCGGGAGGAGGAGGGGCTCGCCGCGCGCGTGCTCGAGTCGCTCGACATCACGGTGGAGGAGGTGCGCGCGCAGGTCGCCCGCATCGTCGGCCAGGGCGACGAGGTCACGACCGGACAGATCCCGTTCACGCCGCGCGCGAAGAAGGTGCTCGAGCTCGCGCTGCGCGAAGCGCTCTCCCTGGGCCACAACTACATCGGCACCGAGCACATCCTGCTCGGGCTCGTGCGCGAGAACGAGGGCGTCGCCGCGCGCATCCTGCTCGACTTCGACGCCGACGCCGAGAAGATCCGCAACGAGATCATCCGCATGCTCTCCGGC
>DATKBA010000090.1:0-4328 GCA_035514455.1 Gaiellaceae bacterium
GCAGCTCGCCGGAGACGGGCGTCTCGTACCGGGGACGCCGAGGCTCGACGCTGCTGATCACCTTCACGCCGTCCTCCCCCCGCCACCCGTAGCACCGGGCGTAGCACTCGGCCTCGCTCAACGTTCGGAGCCGTTGCACGCCCGCACCGTATGTGCCGGACCGGACGGCATCACCCCTCGATCGCGAGCAGGGGCGCGACGCGGCTCACGAGCGTCCGGGCATCGAACGCCTCGGCCGGCGCGAGCACGCCCCTCCCCCGCGCCTCCCCCGCCAGGAGAGCCTCGGCGCCGCAAACGATCAGCAGGGCGGTCAGGCCGTAGACGTCGCTGCCGGTGAGCACCGTGCGACCGCGACCGCCCGCC
Source organism: Gaiellaceae bacterium (assembly GCA_035514455.1). Classification (GTDB taxonomy): domain Bacteria; phylum Actinomycetota; class Thermoleophilia; order Gaiellales; family Gaiellaceae; genus Gaiellasilicea. The sequence continues at coordinate 364 of DATKBA010000090.1, forward strand.
CCGGTCGCCTCGGCCACGATCGTGAAGCGGCTCTTCCGTCGCGACGCCTCCGACGGCCCGCTCGGCCCGAAGCGCGCCGCCAGCCGGACGAGCGGCGCGGCGAGCCGGCCGACACCGCCCGCCCTGGCGGCGAGTGCGGGCGCGCGGAGGTAGGAGCGAACGTTGCGGACGTCGGTGTGGCGCGGGACGGTGATCGGCTCGGTGCCGCTCCACTCGACCACGGTCCTCTCGCCGAACGGGAAGCGGACGGTGCGCGTCGTCGCGCCGAACCGGGAGGGGACGAGGCGGCCGTCCTCCCACGCCACCGGCGCCTGGCCCATGACGTGGCCGATCGTGCGGCGCGTGCCTCTGCTCGTGCCGACGCCCTTGACCGAGTACGCGACGACGAGCTCGTCGAGCGGGCCCTCGACCTGCTCCGCGGCGAGCCGCGCGGCGAGGTCGCCCGGGACGTAGTCGAAGCCGAACGCAGGGATGATCACGGTGTCGGACTCGATCCGGTCGTGCACGAGGCGGACGAACGCCTGCTCGCCGGTGGTGTCGAGATAGTGGGCGCCGGCTGCGACGGCGGCCTCGACGGGCGCGAGCCCGAGCTCGAGGAACGGGCCGGCGAGCGACGCGACCACCGCTGCGCCCTCGAACGCGGCCGCCAGCGCCTCGCGGTCGCGGGCGTCGGCGACACGCACGTCCTCGCCGGGGGCCGCAAGCGCCTCGAGCGCGTCGCGCCGGCGGCCGACGAGCCTCACCGCGAGCCCCGCCCGGCGCGCCTCGGCGAGCACGAGCCGGCCGGTGTAGCCGGTGACGCCGAGGATCGCAAGGGTCATGGGACCGAGTGTAGGTTCCTGGGCATGGCCGGCGACGCAAAGCGCTTCGAGTACGCCGTCTCGGTCGACCGCGAGTGGGCGGCGTCGAGCGACCGGGGCGGGCCGCCGATCCCGAACGACGACGCCTGGACGCCGGAGCACCTCGTCCTCGCCGGGCTCGCGCGGTGCACGCTGACCGCGCTTCGCTACCACGGGCGCCGTGAGGACATCAAGGTCGGGGGCAGCGCGGGCGCGCGAGGCGAGGTCGCGCAGCGGGACACCGACGGGCGCTACGCCTTCGTCCGGATCAAGGTCGAGCTCGACGTCACGCTCGAGCCGGCGCCGCAGAACGTGCGCGAGCTCGTCGCCAGGGCCGAGCGGGACTGCTTCGTCGGAGCGTCGCTGACGGCCAAGCCGCGCTACCGCTGGACCGTCAATGGAGAGGAGCTCCTGTGAGCACGACGCTGCTGGACGTCGAGGCCGTCCGGGCGCGCTACGCCGCGCTCGACCGCCGGCTCGCCTTCTTCGACGGGCCGGGCGGGACGCAGTGCCCGGACGAGGTGATCGAGGCGATCGCGCGCTACCTCCGCGAGGACAACGCGAACGTCGGCGCGCCGTACGAGACGAGCGTCCGGACGGTGGAGCTGATCGAGCGGGCGCGCGCGGCCGCCGGCCGGTTCCTCTCCTGCCACCCCGACGAGGTGGCGTTCGGGCAGAGCATGACCTCGCTCAACTTCCTGCTCACCCGCGCGTTCGCCCGGCGGCTCGAGCCCGGGGACGAGATCGTCTGCACGAAGCTGGACCACGACGCAAACGTCTCGCCGTGGCTGGCGCTGCAGGAGGACCTCGGCGTCATCGTCCGCGTCGCAGGGGTGCGCGAGGACCTCTCGCTCGACCTCGACGACCTCGAAGCGCAGCTCTCCGAACGAACGCGGGTGGTCGCGTTCCCGATCGCGTCGAACGCGGTCGGGACGACGCCCGACGTCGCAAGGATCGTCGAGCTCGCGCACGGCGCCGGCGCGCTCGCGTGGGCGGACGCCGTCCACTACGGGCCGCACGGCCCGATCGACGTGGCCGCGTGGGACGTGGACGTCCTCCTCTGCTCGCCGTACAAGTTCTTCGGGCCGCACATGGGGATCGCGTTCGGCAAGCGCGACTTCCTCGAGAGCCTGCGCCCGTACAAGGTCCGGCCGGCGGCGAACGAGCCCGTCGGCCACCGCTTCGAGCACGGGACACAGCAGCACGAGCTGCTCGCCGGCTTCGTCGCCGCGGTCGAGTACGTCGAGTCGCTCGGCTGGGAGGCAATCGTCGCGCACGAGACGGAGCTCGGCGAGCGGTTCCTCGCCGGGCTGCCGGAGGCGGTCGACCTGTACGGCCTGTGCACGATGGCCGGCCGCGTGCCGACGTTCGCCTTCAACGTCCCCGGCCGCTCGTCGGAGGACGTCGCGCACGAGCTCGCCGCCCGGGAGATCGCGGTCTGGCACGGCGACTACTACGCGGTCGAGATCATGAAGCAGCTCGGCCTCGTCGGCACCGGCGCCGTCCGCGCGGGGTTCGTGCACTACAACACGGCCGAGGAGGTCGACCGGCTGCTCGCGGCGCTGGACGAGCTGTGCTGACGGTTGCCGAGCTGCTGCAGGAGCTGATCCGGTTCGACACGACGAACCCGCCGGGGAACGAGGCGGCGTGCGTCGACTTCCTCCGGGCGGAGCTCGAGGCGGCGGGCTGCGAGACGCAGACGTACGAGCTGGAGCCGGGGCGGCCGAACCTCGTCAGCCGGCTGCCGGGCGGCGACGCACCGCCGCTCCTCCTCCAGGGTCACGTGGACGTCGTCACCACCGCAGGCCAGACGTGGAAGCACCCGCCCTTCGAGGGACGGCTCGTCGACGGGGAGATCTGGGGGCGCGGCGCGCTCGACATGAAGGCCGGAGTGGCGATGCTCGTCCACGCCTTCCTGCGCGCGAAGCTGGAGGGGCCGCCGCTGCCCGGCGACCTCGTCCTGGTCGTGCTCTCGGACGAGGAGAACGGCGGCAACCTCGGCGCGCGCTTCCTCGTCGAGGAGCACCCGGAGCTGTTCGCGGGCATGCTCGGCGAGTTCGGCGGCTTCACGCTCCACGCGGGCGGCCGGCGCTTCTATCCGATCCAGGTCGCGGAGAAGCAGATCTGCTGGCTGAAGGCGACCGTGCACGGCCCGGGCGGGCACGGGGCGATGATCAACCGCGGCGGCACGGCCTCGCGGCTCGGTCGGCTGCTCACCGACCTCGACAGCACGCGGCTGCCGGTGCACGTCACCCCGGTCGTCCGGGACTCGATCGAGGCGATCGCGGACGCGATCCCACGCCCGCAGGCGGCTGTGATGCGGTCGCTGCTGAAGCCGCGGCTGACGGACGGCGCGCTGCGGCTGCTGGGCGCGCAGGGCGCGCTGTTCGAGCCGATGCTGCGGAACACCGTCAACGCGACGATCGTGCGCGGCGGCGAGAAGATCAACGTCGTCCCGAGCGCGATCGAGCTCGAGCTGGACGGCCGCGCGCTCCCCGGCTTCACGCCCGAGCAGCTGATCGCGGAGCTGCACGACGCCGTCGGCGACGACGTCGAGGTCGAGCTCGTCCGGCACGACCCAGGCCCACCCGCGCCCGACCTCGGCCTCTTCGAGACGCTCGCAGGCGTGATCCGCGAGCTCGACCCGGAGGGGATCCCGATCCCGCTGCTCCAGATCGGCGTCACGGACGGCCGCTTCTTCTCGCAGGCGGGCGTGCAGACCTACGGCTTCCTGCCGATGCGGCTGCCCGAGGGGTTCGCGTTCGCGAAGCTGATCCACGCCGCGGACGAGCGGATCCCCGTCGACGCCCTCGAGTTCGGCGCCGAGGCGGTCTGGCGCGCGATCCAGAGGTTCCACTGAGAGTCCTCGTCCTCGGGGGGACGAAGTTCCTCGGGCGGGCGGTCGCGGAGGTGGCGCTGGCACGCGGGCACGAGCTGACGCTCTTCAACCGCGGCGAGACCGGCCCCGACCTGTTCCCAGAGGCCGAGCGGCTGCGCGGCGACCGAACGGCGGACCTCTCGGCGCTCACGGGCCGCACGTGGGACGCCGTGATCGACCCGTCCGGCTACGTGCCCGCGGTCGTCCGCGCGTCGGCGGAGCTGCTGCGCGACTCCGGCCGCTACCTG
>DATKBA010000091.1:0-2161 GCA_035514455.1 Gaiellaceae bacterium
GGGTGCTGCGCCGGGCGGCGGAGGAGGTCGCCGCGGCGCCGCTCCGGCCCGGCCTCTCGGCCGCCACCGCGCTGCACGTGCGGCTGCCCGAGCGGGACGCGCGCCGCTTCGTGCGCCGCTTCGAGCGGCTCGCGCGCGACATGGTCGCCGCCCAGGACGGCCGCGGCTCCGACTACACGCTGGCGGGAGGGATCTTCCCGGCGCCTCCGGACGGGGCCCGATGAGAGTCTGGCCGCAGGGGGGGCTCTGGCGCCACCCCGACTTCCTGAAGCTCTGGGGAGCGGAGACGATCAGCGTCTTCGGCTCCCAGTTCACCGCGCTCGCGCTGCCGCTCGTGGCCGTGCTCGTCCTCGACGCGAGCGCGTTCGCCGTCTCGGCGCTCTTCGTCGTCACGACCCTGCCGTTCATCCTGCTCTCGCTCCCGGCGGGCGTGTGGGTCGACCGCATGCGCCGCAAGCCGATCCTCGTCTGGGCCGACCTCGGGCGCGCCGCGGCGCTCGCCACGATCCCGGTGGCGTACGTCGCCGACGCGCTGACGCTGCCCCACCTCTACGTCGTCGGCTTCGCCGTGGGCGTGGGCACCGTCTTCTTCGACGTCTCGTACCAGTCGTACCTGCCGTCGCTCGTGCCGCGCGACCGCCTCGTCGAGGGCAATTCGCAGCTCGAGCTCTCCCGCTCGGCCTCTCAGCTCGGCGGCCCGGGGACGGCCGGCGGCGTGGTCGGGGCGATCGGCGCCCCGCTCGCGATCGTCGCGAATGTCGTCAGCTTCGTCCTCTCGGCGATCCTTCTCTTCCGGATCCGGAAGGAGGAGCGGCTGCCGGAGCCGCGGGAGGGCGCGCCGAAGCCGAGCATGCTGCGGGAGGCGAAGGAGGGCTTCGGGTACGTCGTCCGCCACCCCTTCCTGCGCCCGATCTCGATCTGCACGGGCACCTCGAACTTCTTCTGGAGCATGACGGGCGCCCTGCTCGTCGTCTACGCCATCCGCGAGCTGAGGCTGTCGCCCGCGCTGCTCGGGCTCGCGTTCTCGATCGGCAACGCCGGGCCGCTGCTCGCCGCGCTCACCGTGGCCAGGATCGCGTCGCGGCTCGGGGTCGGGCGGACGCTGCTCGGCACGACCGTGCTCTTCGCGACGGCTCCGATCTTCTACCCGCTGGCGACGGAGCGCCTGGCGGTCTTCTTCCTCGTCGCCGCGGGGGTCCTGGGCGGGTTCTCGGCGGTCGCCTACAACATCACCCAGGTGAGCTTCCGCCAGGCGATCACCCCCGAGCGCCTCCAGGGGCGGATGAACTCGGTGATCCGCTTCCTCGTCTGGGGGACGATGCCGCTCGGCGCGCTGCTCGGCGGGACGCTCGGGACCTGGCTCGGCCTGCGCCCGGCGATGTGGATCGCGGCCGGCGGCGCGCTCCTCGCCATCCTCCCGATCGCGCTCTCGCCGGTCAGGAAGATCCGCGACATGCCGGAGCCGCTCGTCGAGGACGCACTGGCGGAGACGCCGCTCGCGGAGGGCATCCTCGCACCGCCCTCGGCCGCGCCGGCCGCGCCCGAGCCCTAGGCCGCGGGCTACGCTGGCGCGATGCCAGAGCTGCCGGAGATCGAGGCGCTCCGGCGCGCGCTGGACGGGCCGGTGTCCGCGTTCCCGGTCGAGCGCGCCGGCCCCGCGCACGTCGCCACGCTGAAGACGTTCGACCCGCCGCTGACCGCGCTCGAGGGACGGCGGCTCGCAGGAGCGGAGCGGCGCGGGAAACGGCTCCTCTTTCCGACGGAGGACCGGGAGATCGTCGTCCTCGTCCACCTGATGGCCGCGGGACGGCTGCGGTGGCTCCGCGCCGGCGAGGCCGGCCCGAAGCGGCCGGCGTTCCGGCTCGCGTTCCAGGGCGGCGGGCAGCTCGTGCTCACCGAGCCGGGATCGAAGAAGCGGGCCGGCGTCTGGCTGCTGACGCCGGAGGCGGCGGAGGCGGAGCTGGCCCACCTCGGCCCCGAGGCGCTCGGCGTCGGCGCGGAGCGGCTCGGCGAGATCCTCCGGCGCGAGTCGCGGCGGCTCCATCCGCTGCTCCGGGACCAGCGCGCGCTCGCGGGGATCGGGCGGGCGTGGGCGAACGAGATCCTGCACACGGCGGGGCTCTCGCCGTTCGCGCTCTCGGCACAGCTCTCGGACGAGGAG
>DATKBA010000092.1:0-3971 GCA_035514455.1 Gaiellaceae bacterium
CGGAAACCGCACGACCGGAGCGTCGACGCAGTACTGCTCGCCCGTGCCCGGGCCGCCCGCGCCGATGGTCGAGGACATGTCGGGCGTGTCGCCGGCGCCCGGCTCGCCGTTGTCCTGCACCTGGAACCACATGTCGAGCCCAACGAGGCTCGCGCGCGAGCTCTCCTCGATCACGCCTCCGACCCAGGCCTGGTTGCCCGCGATCGTCGCGCAGTCGAGCGAGCCCTTCACGACGAGCGGCTCGCCGCCGTCGCGTACCTGCGTGTAGTTGAAGCGCCCGCTGGCCGTTCCGTCCGCATAAACCTGGACGGTGAACGTGAACGGCCGGATCTCGAACGTGGAGCCGGCCGCCTCGCCGCTCATGCTCCAGCCGCCGCTCGCCGAGGCGACGACGCCGTTGCCTTCGCCGGACGCGGTGCCGGCCGTGACGAGCAGCGCAGCCGCGGCGACAGCCGCGACGATGGTCGATGTGCGCACTCCTACCCCCTCTGGTGGGTTGACTCGTCCGACGCTATGGCGGCGCCGCGCGGGTGTCTTGAACGGGAGCGGCGCCTGGAACACGCGTGACCGACCTGTCCGAAAGGGCCAGTAGGTTGGCAGGGATGCGCCTGCTCGTCGCCCGCTGCGAGGTCACCTACACCGGCCGCCTCGACGCCTTCCTCCCGGAGGCCGTGCGGCTGCTCTTGCTGAAGTCGGACGGCTCGGTGCTCGTGCACGCCGACAGCGGCGGCTACAAGCCGCTCAACTGGATGACGCCGCCGACCGTGATCGAGGAGGGGGAGGGGCTGCTCGTCGTCCGCAAGCGCGCCGGCAAGTCCGAGGACCGGCTGGAGATCCGGATCGCCGAGATGCTCTCCGACCTCGACGTGCCGATGGACGAGGTCGCCGGCCTGGAGAAGGACGGCGTCGAGCGGCACCTGCAGGAGGCGCTCGCCGCCGCGCCCGGCCGGCTCGAGGAGGAGCTGCGGCTCGACCGGCGCGAGTGGATGACCGAGATCGGCCCGGTCGACCTGATGTGCCGCGACTGCGACGACGGCTGGGTCGCCGTCGAGATCAAGCGCGTCGGCACGATCGAGGCGGTCGAGCAGCTGACGCGCTACCTCGGTTTCATCCGGGCCGACCCGGCGAAGGAGCGCTGCCGCGGCATCCTCGCCGCGCAGTCGTTCAAGCCGCAGGCCGTCACCCTCGCCGAGTCGCGCGGGATCCGCTGCGTCGAGGTCGACCTCGCGGTCCTGCGGGGCGAGCGCGAGCCCGACCTGACGCTCTTCGCTTAACCTGAACGAATCATGGTCGTGCGCGTCGGCGCTAGTCGTCCGGCTCGCCGTCGAAGTACTCGAGCGCCTCGACCCGCCCGATCACGCCGAGCCCGCGCCAGGCGATCTTGTTCGACCTGGGGTAGAAGCACATGTCGTTCGGCCGCCGCGTCCCGTAGACCAGCATCGTGATCCCGTCCGGTCCGGCGCGGAAGGAGTGGCTGACGCGCGTCGCGGGCGGCCGGGCGACCACGTGGCCCGCCCGGATCGGGATCTCCTCGCGCTCCGCGCCCGTCGAGGCGGCGTACGAGGGCGAGGGCCAGAGCTGGAGTGTCCCGTCGCCCTCGAGGATCACGAAGATCTCCTCTTCCTCGGAGTGGCAGTGCGGGACCGAGCCGCGCCCGCCCGGGTCGAGCCGCTCCCAGCCGAAGCCGGCCAGGTCGGAGCGCTCGCGCGTCGCGAGCGGCGCGGAGGTCGCCGCGCCGTAGCGCTCGAGCTCGACCTCGTCGACGTTGAGGATGTTCGGCGGCCGCCCGGCCGGCTCGCCGTGGGCGAGCGGCGGTCCCTCGGCCTCGCGGTCCCACGGGTCGTCGACCCGTCCCTCGACCCACGGCCACCCGAGCCGGACGGCGCCCGAGCGGGGCAGCCAGCCGACTTCCGTCCGGTGTCGCGTGCCGAAGACGAGGTACTCGAGCCCGTCCGGCCCGGCCACGAACGTGTGCTCGAGCTCGTTGGCGCGGTAGATGACGCAGTCCCCCGGCCGGACCTCGTGCACCTGACCGTCCTGCCACGCGAGCCCGGAGCCCTCGAGCACGAAGAAGACCTCCTCGGAGGCGCCGTGCGAGTGCGGCGGCGTCGGCAGCTTGCCGGGCGCGACCCGAACCCGGTTCAAGCCGACGCCCTTCGTGCCGGCCGCGTCGCCGAGCCGCTGCCAGGTGGCGTCCATCTCGCCCTTCGCGCGGCGGTGGTGCTCGACGTCGTCCCAGTGGGCGATGCCCATGGCTGGAATCTACGGGACGACGGCCGCCTTCAGGTAGTCGCGCGGCGGATCTTCGAAGAGCGCCGCCACGCCCTCGAGCCCGACGCGGTGGGTGACGAGCCGCTCCCAGGGATACGCGCCGCTCGCGAGGAAGGCCAGCGCGGCGCGGACGTGGCGCGGCGCGTGGTGGAACGCGCCGCGAAGCGTCAGCTCCTCGTAGTGGAGCCGGTAGGCGTCGACCGTGAGGTCGGCGCCGTGCTCGCGGCCGCCGAAGTAGAGCACCGTGCCGCCCGGCCGGACGAGGTCGAAGGCGGCGAGCCAGGCGTCCTCCGTCCCCGCCGCCTCGATCACGACATCGGCGCCCTCGCCGTCGCCGGCCGTCCCGCCGAAGAGCGGGACGAGCTCGCGGCGCTCGGGGCGGCCGCCGACGACCTCGGGCCGCCCGCCCGCGTCGGCGGCGCAGGCGGCGAGCATCAGCCCGATCGGGCCGGCGCCGAGGATCGTCACGCGCTGCCCGCGCTCGACCCCCGCCCGCTCGACGCCGCGGAGGCAGCAGGCGAGCGGCTCGACCATCGCCGCGACCTCCGGAGCGAGCCCGCCCGGGACGGGCAGCAGGTTGACGCTCGCGATCCGCTCGGGCACGAGCAGGTACTCGGCGTAGGCGCCGTTCAGCAGCTCGAGCGGGCCGCCGCGCTCGTCCCCGGCGGCGGAGTTGGCGGCGACGACCCGCGTGCCCGTGGCGACGTCGATCCCGCAGAACTCGTGCCCGAACGGGCCAGGCACCTCGTCGAGGAGGAGGGGATGGCCGCGCCGGAAGGTCTTCAGGTCGGTGCCGTCGGTGAGCGCCACCTCCACCTGGACGAGCACGTCGCCGGGGCCGGGCTCCGGGCGGGGCACCTCCTCGAGACGCAGGTCACCCGGTCCGTGGAACCGGAGCGCCCTCACGGCGTGAACACGACCTTGAGCGCCCGTCCCGAGCGGTAGAGGTCGAGGCCCTCGGCGAACCGCTCGAGCGGCAGCACGACGGGCCGCGGCAGGTCGAGCTCGGGCAGGAGCGCCGCCGCCTGCTCCAGGTGCCGCAGCGTCGCCGAGCGGGAGCCGGCCAGCGTCAGCTCGCGGCGGTAGACGAGGTCGAGGTCGACGGGCGCGGCGGGGGAGAAGACGAGCACCGTCCCGCCCGGGCGCACGGCCTCGAGCGGAGCGGCCGGTGCACAGAGCACGGCCGCGTCGACAGGCCCGTCGGGCGTACGGCCCATCCGTTCCGGGATCGTGTCGGTCGCGAAGACCTCGTCGCCGCGGCGCGTCAGCACTGCCGAGAAGAGCCGGCCGACGAAGCCGTGGCCGACGACGAGCACGCGCCCGCGCGGGAGCCGCTCCGCCCCGCGGAGCACGCACGCGAGCGGCTCGGCGTACGTGCCGGTCGCGTCGTCCACCGAGTCCGGCAGCTCGACCGCCTCCACCGCCTCGATCTCCCGCGCGAAGCCGCCCGGGACGATCGTCGGCGCCGCGAAGGCCTCGCAGGTCGACTCGTGACCCGCGAGGCAGCGCTCGCACTCGCCGCAGGGACGGTGGTGGATCGGGACGACGCGTCTCCCGTCGGCCCGCCGCGCGACGACCTCGTGGCCGAGCACGGTGCCGGCCGGCGCGTGGCCGATCTTCTCGACGTCCGAGCCGCAGAGCCCGCAGGCGAGCACGCGCATCCGCTCGCCGGCCGGCGCCGTCGCCTCGCCGAGCCTGGG
>DATKBA010000093.1:0-5907 GCA_035514455.1 Gaiellaceae bacterium
AGTTGAGCACGTTGCCGAAGCGAACGGCCACGAACTTGGTGGCCACGTCGTCGCGCTCGCCGTGCGAGCCGACGATCCACTCGCAGAGCGTCTTCGACTGGCCGTACACGCTGTACGGGTTGAGGGCCTTGTCGGTGGAGATGAGCACGAAACGCTCGACACCGTGCTCGATCGAGACCTCTGCGACGACGCGCGTGCCGAGCACGTTGTTGTCGACCGACTCGAGCGGGTTCGCCTCCATCAGCGGCACGTGCTTGTACGCGGCCGCGTGGAAGACGACGTCGGGGCGGTAGCGCTCGAAGACCTCGGAGAGCCGCTTGCGGTTGCGGACATTCGCGAGTACGGGTACCGCCGCCGGGAAGCGGCGCTCGTCGACGAGCTCACGCTCGATGTCGTGGAGCGCGGTCTCGGCCTGGTCGACGAGCACGATCCGCTGCGGCTCCGCGCGGGCGAGCTGGCGGCAGAGCTCGGAGCCGATCGAGCCGCCCGCGCCGGTGACGAGGACCGTCTTGTCCTTGACGTACGAGGCGATCGCGTCCACGTCCACCTCGACCGGCTCGCGGCCGAGCAGGTCCTCGACCTCGACAGGCCGGATCTGGTTCGCGAGGTCGAGGTCGCCGGCGATCAGCTCGTTCAGGCCCGGCAGCGTCTTGACCGGGACGCCGGCGTCGCGCGCCATCTCGACGATCCGGGCCCGCTGCTCGCCCGACGCGGACGGGATCGCGATCAGGAGCTCGTCGGGTCGGCGGTCGCGGAGCAGGTGGGGCAGCTCCTCGGTCGTGCCGAGCACGCGGATCCCGTGCAGGCGCAGGTTCTTCTTGCGCGGGTCGTCGTCGATCAGGCCGATCGGCGTGTAGCCGAGCGACGGCGTCCGCAGCATCTCGCGCAGCATCAGCTGAGCGGCGTCGCCGGCGCCGACCACGATCACCTCGCGGCCGCGCGCGACGATCGAGCGCGTCTGCGGCCGCTCGATCAGCGTCCGCACGAGCATCCGCGAACCGGCGACGAGCGCGAGCGTGAGCAGGCCGTCGATCACCCAGACCGTGCGCGGCACCTCGGCGGCGTGGACGTCGAAGAACTGGAAGACGAGGAAGAGCACGAGCGATGCGGCCAGGACGCCGCGCGCCGCGCCCCACATGTCGCGGGTCGAGACGTAGCGCCACCACCGGTTGTAGAAGCCGAAGAGGGCGAAGACGCAGAGCTTGATCGCGCCGACGAGCGCCAGCAGCTCCCACGAGACGTACTGCTCGTAATAGACGGGCAGCGCGGTGTCGAAGCGGAGCCGGAAGGCGAAGAACCAGGCGGTGACGACGATCGCGAGGTCGGCCGCGAGCTGCGGCAGCCTGTGCCTGTTGATCGGGAATCTCACGCGCGTGACGCGGCGCCGACGGCGTCCAGGACCGTCGCGACGACGCGCTCCTGCACCTCCGCCCCGATCCCGCCCCAGAGCGGCAGCGCCAGGTTCTCGGCCGCCGCCCTCTCGGTCTCGGGCAGCGAGCCGGGCTCCCAGCCCAGGAACCGCAGCGCGGGCTGGAGGTGGAGGGGCGTCACGTAGTACGCAGCCGAGGCGATCTCGCGCTCCGCGAGGGCGGCGGCGATCCGGTCGCGGTCGGGCGAGCGGACGACGTACATGTGGTAGACGTGGCCGGGGTCGTCGGACGGGAGCTCGACCACGTCGCCGAGGCCGAGCTCCGCGTAGCGGGCCGCGCCCTCGCGCCGCGACGCGTTCCAGCCGGCGAGGTGGGGCAGCGAGATGCGGAGGAAGGCGGCCTGGAGCGCGTCGAGACGCGAATTCGTCCCGATCAGCTCGAACGTCCTCTTGTCGCGCGAGCCGTGGAAGCGCAGCATCCGCACCCGCTCCGCGACCTCGTCGTCGGTGGCGGCGACGAGGCCGCCGTCGCCGAGCGCGAACAGGTTCTTGGTCGGGAAGAAGCTGAACGTGGAGCAGACGCCCGTGGTCGCGATCCCCTCGGCGCCGAAGGCCTGGGCCGCGTCCTCCACGAGCGGCGGCCCGAGCGCGGCCAGCTCGGCGAGCGGCGCGGGACGGCCGAAGAGGTGGACGGGCATGATCGCCCGCGTCCGCGGCGTGATCCGGCGCGCGACGTCCTCCGGGTCGAGGTTGAGCGTGATCGGGTCGATGTCGGCGAAGACGGGCGTCGCCCCCGCCCGCACGATCGCCTCGGCGGTCGCGTAGAAGGTGAAGGAGGGGCAGATCACCTCGTCGGCGCTGCCGTCGCCGGCGCGTCCGATCCCCATCGCCTCGAGGGCGAGCACGATCGCGTCAGTGCCGTTGGCGACGCCGATCGCATGCGGGACGCCGAGGTACGCGGCCGCCTCCTCCTCGAAGGCCTGCACCTCGGGGCCGAAGATGAACCGGCCCGATGCAACGACGCGCTCGAACGCCTCCCGGAACTCGGGCACGAGCGGCTCGTACTGCGCCTTGACGTCGATCAGGTCGATCTTCACGGCAGGCCAGTCTACCGGGGCTCGGCGACCGGGCTGCGCCGCCGCCGGACGTATTTCCAGGCCAGCCAGACCGCCCCTGCCACGAGCAGCGCGAGCACGGTGTAGTCGACGTAGTGGAACGCGTGGTGGAACTCCTCCCACTTGCTTCCGAGCGCCCAGCCGACGCCCGCGAGCCCGAAGCACCAGATCGACGAGCCGAGCAGCGTCAGCAGCGTGTAGCGCCGCAGCGGCGCCTCGAAGATGCCGGCCGGGATCGAGACGAACGAGCGCACGACCGGGGTGAGACGCCCGAGGAAGACGGCCCAGTCCTCCCAGCGCTCGAACCAGCGCTCGGCTCGCTCGAGCTTCTGCTCGTTCAGGTGCACCCAGCGTCCGTGCCGCTCAAGGAACGGCCGGCCCCCGTGGAGGCCGATCCACCAGCCGCCGACCGACCCAAGCGTGTAGCCGATCGAGCCGGCGAGGGCGATCCCGAGGTACGCCTCGAAGCCGGGCTCGAGCCGCCACCCGAAGAGCTGGACGTCCTGGCTCGCGAACGCGCCCGCCGCGACGGCGCCCCCGTAGACCATCACCGGCTCGCTCGCGGCGGGGAAGACCGCGTCGAGCAGCATCAGCAGGAAGACCGCGTAGAGCCCGTAGTCGCCGACGACGGTCGTGAGGAGATCGGTGATCTCCGAGAGGATCGAGGCGACCGGCACCCGCGGCAGGTTAGCTGTCCGGCTTCGCCGGCTTCTTCTTGACCGGCGCGGCGCGGATGACCCGGAACGGCTTCGTCGCCAGCTCGACGATCCCCAGCTCGGTGTTGGCGCGGAAGCGGATCCGGTACATGCCGCCGTACACGAGCGAGCGCTTGACTCGGCCCGTCCAGGAGACGCGGTAGCGGCCGGCGGGGACCGCGCGCGCCGCGATCGTCGAGATCTTGATGCCGCCGGCGGTCTCGACCGTCACCACCATCCGCGCGGCCCGCGTCAGCGTGATGCCGGCCGAGATCGTCGCCTTGCCCTGCGGGCGGAGAACGAGCGACCGGCGCGAGAGCGCGGTGAAGCCGAGCGTGTTGTTCACGGTGAAGCTCTGCACGACCTGCGACGCCTGGCCCTGGTCGTCCGTCGCGCGCACGGCGAGCTGCCAGCGCCCCTCCGCGGGAGCGGCCGGGGGCGGGGGCGGCGGCGCGGCCGGGTCGGCCGGGGGCGGCGGCGCGGGCGGGAACGCGACCGGATAGGTTCCGGGCGTCTTCGGGACCTCCGTCTCGGCGAAGGGAACGGTGCCGTCCGGCGCGGTCAGCGTCGTCGTCACCACCGACGGGCGCACGACCTTGTAGGTGAGCGCCTGCTGCCGCTCGTCGACGCCGTCGCCGTTGGGCGAGATCACGGGCGTCACGGCCGGCGCGTACACGCCGTAGTAGGCGAGCTGAAGCGCGTTCGAGACGGGTCGCTCGCCGCCGCGGTCCGAGGGGCGGCTGAGGAGCTTGCCGTCGAAGGCGAGCGAGGAGGAGCCGCCGCCGTCGAGGCCGGAGCCGGTGACGGCGCCGAGGCGGACGAGGGTCTGGGCGAGCTCGAAGTTCGACATCCCGACGCTGTAGCCGGGGCGGCGGCCGTCCGTGACGACCATGATCAGGCTCCCGTCCGTGCGCTGGCCGACGGCGGTGCGCGGCGCGCGCGGCGCGAGCTGGCTGGACGTGAACGCCTCCTGGGCGCGGAAGACGGGGCCGCCGTTCCGCACGAGCACGGGCCCGCCGCCGACGGCCTGCGTGACGCCGGTCCACTCGGGCCGGAAGATGATCCGCAGCGCAAGCGTCGTCCCGACCGGAGCCTCCTCGACGAGGCGCTGCGCGGCGGTGCCCCGGGCGACGAGCACGGCGCCGCCCTGCGGGATCGCCGTGCGGCCGCCGCCCGCGATCCCGACGACGGGACCCGCGAGGTCCGTGTTCGGCACCGTCGGCGGGAAGGGCGCGATGATCGCGGCGATCGTCCCCGCCTGCTGGGGCGTCGTCTGCCCGTAGCTGGGCGTGAAGAGCGAGATCCCGTTCGGCCCGGGCGCCTGGTTGAGGTCGTTCAGCGTCCGGCGCTGGCCCAGGCCGCGCCAGGTGCCGAAGAACTCGACCCGGCGGACGTCGATCGCGCCCTCGGGCGCGATCCCGAGGCTCGAGCGGTCGCCGTAGGGCGGGCTCTCGACGACCCCGTCGCGCATCAGCACGCCGCTCGGGCGGCCGCCCGCGGCGTAGAAGTCGCCGTTGACGCCGACCATCGTGGCGGCCGGCGAGAGCCGCTTCTGCATCGACGTGACCCGCTCGGTGCCCTGGATCGCCTCGTTCGAGAGCGTGGGCCGGAGCGCGTAGAGGCCGGTCGGGCGCGGCCCGCGGACGATGTGGATCGCGACCGGTCCGTGCGGGGTGAACTGCACGCCCTTCTCGTAGGTGACCCCGGGCATGAGGACGGTCGGCTTCGCCGCCGCGGGAGCGGCGAGGACCACGGCGAGGAGCCCGGAGATGAGAAGCTTGCGTAGCACGACCCGGACCGAGGCTAGCGGAAGCTGCGGCGGCCTTTGCAGGGATTTACATGATCCGAACCGGATACCCCCGCCGCCAGATAGGTTGAAGGAATGAGCACCGCCGCCGCGGAGACGCGCACCGCCCTCGTTGAGGGACTGATGGCGCGGTTCCCGCACATTCCCCCCGAGGCCGTGCTCAAGGAGGATCTGCTCCGCACCGGGATCGCCTTCGACGACGAGGCGCTGACCGACAACCTCGAGGGCGAGGTGAAGCCGAAGTCGTACTTCATCTTCTCCTTCGACCAGAAGCCGCTGACCGAGCTCGGCGCGGCCGCGCTGCGGCGCCCGCCGGAGGAGATCGCGCTCACGGGCGGGCCCTACGGGCTGCGCCGCACGATCGTCTCCGTGCGCATGAACCCCGGCTCCCCGTACCGCGTCGCCCGCAGCGGCGACGGCGAGCTGCGGCTCTCGCTCGAGGGCGGGGACGTCGCCGCCGTCGGCCTGCCGCCGATGCCCGAGTACTACCGGCACCCGCTCGCGAACGGGAAGACGGTGATGGAGACCGCGCCGACAATCCAGTGGGGGTACCTGATCTACCTCACCGTGCTCCGCCTCTGCCAGTACTTCGGCGCCAAGGAGGAGTGCGGCTTCTGCGACATCAACCACAACTGGCGCCAGCACAAGCGCGAGGGGCGCCCCTACACGGGCGTGAAGCCGGTCGAGGACGTGCTCGAGGCGCTCGCGCTGATCGACCGCTACGACGTCGACCGGACGAGCAAGGCGTACACGCTCACCGGCGGCTCGGTCACGAGCACGGTCGACGGCCTCGCCGAGGCGGACTTCTACGGCCGCTACGCGCAGGCGATCGAGGAGCGCTTCCCGAACAGGTGGATCGGCAAGGTCGTGGCGCAGGCGCTGCCGAAGGCGGACGTGCAGCGCTACAAGGACTACGGGATC
>DATKBA010000094.1:0-9112 GCA_035514455.1 Gaiellaceae bacterium
ATCAGCCCGAGGTCGGTCTTCGAGCCGGTCAGGTCGAGGACGGCGAACGCGAGCGCGACCGGGGCGATCGCGCTGCCGACGAGCGAGCTCGTGCGGCCGGCGAAGAGGAGGCGGAACTCGCGCTCGCGCAGCGGCGCGGCGCTACGCCTCGGCCGCAAGGAGGTCCCAGTAGCGGCGGAGGCCCTGGTAGGACTGCCAGAACGGCATCGCCCGGTCGTACGCGTCGCCCTCCCCCTCCGGAAGGTCGGCCTTGGCCGCCGCGACGAACGCCTCCTCGTCCGCGCCTTCCTGCACCCGGCGCGCCCAGGCGTCGAGCCGCCCGCGCAGCTCCCCCAGGTGCCGCGAGACGTCCTCGGCGACGCCGAAGTGGATCAGCGCCAGCCGCTCGGGCGCCCGCCGCTCGATCGCCTCGAGCGTCCGGTACCAGGCCTCGACATCGACGTCCGGCGGCGGTGTCGGCGGCAGCACGGAGCGGCTCGGCTGGATCCGCACGCCGGCCGCGTCGCCGGCGTACAGCGTCGAGCCGTCGAAGTAGCAGACGTGGTGCGAGGCGTGGCCGGGGGCGGCGAAGACCTCGAGCCCGGCTGCGCGGTCGGCGGCGATGCGGACGTTCGCCTCCGGCACCGGCGCCAGCTCGCCCCAGAGCCCGTCGAACGCCTCGCCGTAGAGCCGCCGCGCGCTCCGCTCGAGCCGCGACGGGTCGACGATGTGCGGGGCGCCCACCTCGGAGACCCACACCTGCAGCGCCGGGTGCTCGCGCACGAGCGTGCCGGCCGCGCCGGCGTGGTCGAGGTGGATGTGCGAGAGGAGCAGGTTCCGGACGTCCGTGAGCTCGACGCCGCGCTCGGCGAGCCCCGCCTTCAGCGCGGGCAGGCACGACGACGGCCCGCAATCGAACAGGGACAGTCCCTGGGACGTGTCCAGGAGGTACGCCCCGACCGTCCGGGCCGCGCCCAGGTGGTGCAGGTCGAGCGGCTGGTCGAACGCGCCCAAGGAACGGTCTGTTACTTGGCGTGGGCCGCTGCGGGAACGAGGGCCGCCTGCAGGTCGGCGACCAGGTCGCCGACCGACTCGATCCCGACGGAGAGGCGGACGAGGTTCCGCGGCGCCGCGAAGGGTGCGTCCGCGGTCGAGGCGTGCGTCATCCGCGCCGGATGCTCGATCATGCTCTCGACGCCGCCCAGCGACTCGGCGAGCCGGAAGAGCTTCGTGCGCGCGACGAGCTCGACGGCCGTCTCCTCCGACTCGGCCAGGAACGAGATCATCCCGCCGAAGTCGCGCATCTGCCGCTTCGCGAGCTCGTGACCGGGGTGCGACTCGAGCCCGGGGTAGAGCACCTGCTCGACGCCCGGCTGCCCCTCGAGCCAGGCCGCGATCGCGCGCGCGTTCTCGCAGTGGCGCTGCATCCGCAACGCCAGCGTCTTGATCCCGCGCAGCACGAGCCACGCGTCGAACGGGCCCGGCACCGCGCCGAGCGACTTCTGCAGGAAGAAGAGGCGCTCCGCGATCGTCGGGTCGTTCGTGGCGACGAAGCCGCCGACGACGTCCGAGTGGCCGCCCAGGTACTTCGTCGTCGAGTGGACGACGGCGTCGGCGCCCAGGTCGAGCGGGTTCTGGAGGTACGGCGTCGCGAAGGTGTTGTCGACGACGAGGATCGCGCCGACGGCATGCGCCGCGTCGGCCGCAGCCCGGATGTCGACGACGTTCAGCATCGGGTTGGACGGGGTCTCGATCCAGACCATCCGCGTCTGCTCGTCGAGCCGCCCGGCGAGGTCGGCGAACTCGGGCGCCGGCACGTAGTCGAAGAGGTAGCCCTTCGGCTCGTACACCTGCGAGGTCATCCGGTAGACGCCGCCGTAGACGTCCGCGAGCAGGACGACCCGCTGGCCGGGGTCGACGAGGTGCATCAGCGTCGTCGTCGCGCCGAGCCCGGACGAGAACGCGATCCCGTGCTCCGCGTTCTCGAGCGACGCCAGCGCGGCCTGGAGCGCCGAGCGCGTCGGGTTGGCGACCCGCGCGTAGTCGTAGCCCTTGTGCACGCCGACGGCCTCCTGGACGAAGGTCGACGTCTGGTAGATCGGCGTGACGATCGCGCCGGTCGCGGGGTCGGGCTCCTGGCCCTCGTGGATGGCGCGTGTCTCGAAGTCCATCTAGCGGCGGATGCTAGCGGCGCCGAGCCAGGCGGCGAGGTCCGCGAGCGCCTCGTCCAGGCGGGACGTGTCTCCCCAGGCGCCGAGCAGCTCGAGCGTGCCCGTCTGTCGGTCGAAGCGGGGCTCCGCGCGGCCGGCGACGCGGTCGCCGGCGAGCAGCGGCAGCACGTAGTAGCCGTACTCGCGCTTCGCCTTCGGGACGAACATCTCGAGCCGGTAGCGGAAGTCCCAGAGCGCCTCGGCGCGGGCGCGGTCGTAGACGAGGCGGTCGAAGGGGGAGAGGAGGACGGCGCGGTCCGGCACCGGCCCGTCCACCGCCTCCGGGTGCGCCTCCCACTCCCCCTTGACGAGCCGCACGCCCTGCGAGCGGAACCGGCGCTCCGCGCGGATCCGCTCGGCCTCGCGGATCGACACGGTCTCGGTGTCCGGCCACAAGCGCGCCGTCAGGTCCCAGAGGCGCTCGCCGCCCTGCCGCCCGACGACGGTGACCTCGCCGTAGAGGTGGAGGGAGAGCAGCATCAGCCCGACCCGGCGCGCCCCCCACCAGCGGTGGCGCTCGCGCTCGCCCTTCGAGCGGTCCTCGAGCTGGCGGGAGAGCAGCGGGCCGTTGCGCTCCAGCTCGCGCAGCACGTAGCGCTTGAAGGCGGCGTTCTCGGTCAGGAACTCGCGGGCCCAGCGCTGGGCCTGCGTCCGCCGCGACCGCCGGAACTTCCGGATCAGGGCGCGCACGAGCGGCAGGTCCTCCAGCGGGTAGACGAAGGCGTCGAACTCGAAGAGCGAGCGCTCCTCCCAGAGCAGCCGGTCGAGCTCGGCGCGGTCGTAGCCGGGTCCGAGGCGGCTGAAGAGGACGAGGTGCTGAGGGCGCTCGACCGGCTGGACCACGTCGATCTGGAGGAAGCCGAGCCGGCGCACCGTCTCGAGCACGCCCGCGGCGCTGCCGTCGAGAGCCTGCGCACGCACCGCGATCCGGCGCGCCTCCTCCACGCTCACCTTCACCGCGCCACCTCCTCCAGCCCGATCGAGCGGGCGAGCCGGTCGAGCGCGCGGTCGAGCGAGTCGTCGAGGGCGCCCGACGCGCGGACGCCGTCCTCGCGGTGGAAGGCCCGCACGACGAGCCGTCCCTCCTTCCGCTCTGCCTTCAGGTCGGCGCGGCCGGCGATCCGGTCGCCGCGCAGGAACGGGAGGACGTAGTAGCCGTACCGCCGCTCGGGCGCCGGCTTGTAGACCTCGATCAGGTGGTCGAAGCCGAGGATCCGGCGCGCGAAGGGGCGGTCCCAGAGCAGGTTGTCGAACGGGGAGAGGAGGACGGCCGCCGTCGGCGCGGGCCGGTCGGGCTCCGCCTCGGGCGGGACGAGCACGTCCGCGCCGTCGTCGTCGACGCGCAGGCGGAGCAGCCTGCCCTCGGCGACCAGTTCCGCCACGGCGGGCCGGATCCGCGCGACGCCCCCGCGCAGGCGCCAGTGCTCCCTGATCCCGGACTCCGTGAGCGCGCCGCGTGCCCGCACGGCCTGCTCGGCCAGCGTGCGCAGGCGCTCGTGCTCGGTGGGGACCGGCGCCTCGAGCTGCTCCTTCGGGATCACGCGCTCGGCGAGGTCGTAGACGCGCTGGAAGCCCTGGCGGCCCGCGATCACGAGGTCGCCGTGGTTCCAGAGGCGCTCGAGCATCGCCTTCGCCGGCTTCCAGTTCCACATCCCGCCGCCGGCGGCGCCCTCGAAGTGGCGCGACGCGAGCGGGCCGCGCGCGCCGATCTCGGCGAGGATCTCCTCCGCGAGGTGAGGGTGCGTCCGGCCGACGCTCCCATACCAGCCGCGGCCGCCGTTCTCCATCGCGCTGCGGAAGAGCGGCCACGACTCGATCGGGAGCAGGCAGGCCTCGTGCGCCCAGTACTCGAAGATCCGGCCGGCGCGCAGCAGCCGCGAGACGGTGTCGCGCGGGTAGTCGCCGGCGCGGCTCGCGAGCGTGATCCGGTGGCTGCGCTCCACGGTCGAGATCGAGTCGAGCTGGACGCAGGAGAGCCGGCGGATCGCCGCCTCCACCGACGGCCCGGCCGCGCGCCGGTAGCGGGGCGCATAGCCCTGCGCGGCGACGGCAAGGCGGCGGACTGCCGTCGCGCTCACCGTACCCTGCGTCATCGTGTGGAGGCCCCTCCTCGTGCTCGCGGTGATCCTGCTCGCGGCGCTCGCGCTCGCGAGCGTCCCGCTCTTCATCCTCTACGACGACGACGAGGTCGCGCAGGCCGACGCGGTGATCGTGCTCGCCGGGGGGAAGAGCCGCCTCCCGGTCGCGCTCGACCTGGTCGAGCGGGGCGTTGCGCCCGTGCTCGTGATCTCGGACGGGCTCGACCCGCGCTGGACGCAGGCGAACCGGCTCTGCCGCTTCGGCGATCCGGAGCGGATCGTCTGCCCGCGGCCGGAGCCGTACTCGACGCGCGGCGAGGCGCGGCTGGCCGCCCGCCTCGCGCGCGAGCGCGGCTGGGACTCGCTCGCCGTCGTCACGTCTCGCTTCCACCTCTTCCGGGCGCGGCTCCTCTTCGAGCGCTGCTTCGACGGCGGGCTCGCGTTCGCGGGCTCGCCGAACCCTCGCCTCCGCCTGCCCGTCGCGATCGGGCTCGAATGGGTCAAGCTCGGGCTGACCGTGGTGCGGAGAGACTGTTGACGGGCACGTTCGAAGAGTTCGCGCGCGAGCACCTGCCGCCGCCGCCGGCGCGCGTGCTCGAGGTCGGCTGCGGCCAGGGCGACCTGACGACGGCGCTGGCGGTGGCGGGCTACGACGTGCTCGGGATCGACCCGTCGGCGCCGCTCGGCGACCGCTTCCGCAGGATCCGGCTCGAGGATCTCGACCCGTCCGAGGAGCGGTTCGACGCCGTCGTCGCCTCGCACTCGCTGCACCACATCCGCGACCTCGAGCGCGCGCTCGACCTGATCGTCGAGCTGCTCCCGGCGGGCGGCGCGCTCGTGCTCGACGAGTTCGGCTGGGACCTGGCCGACGAGCCGACGCTCGACTGGCTCTACGGGCAACGACGCGCGCTCGCCGCGGCCGGGGTGGGCGAGGCGCCCGACTCGGTCGGCGCGCTGCGCGAGGAGTGGCAGGCCGGCTACCTCGGGATCCACGGCTACGAGGCGCTGCGGGCGGCCGTCGACGGCCGTTTCGAGGAGCGTGCGTTCGTGCGGGCGCCGTTCCTCCATCGCGTGCTCGGCGGCGTGGCCACCGAGGTGCTCGAGCAGGCCCTGATCGACGCGGGTGCGATTCAGCCGCTCGGCTTCCGCTTCGCCGGCGTCGCCCGCACCCGCTGAGCGGGGCTTAGCGCGTCACCCGAATCGGGGATCCCGGCAGCACCGAAACGTGACTGGGGGCAGGGCGAAATTTCGCCCGATAGGGAGAGGGCGGCGCGTACTCACCTATCTGCGGAGGCTTCCCCATGTCGGCGACTCTCACCACCAGCACGGCGACCATCACCGCCACCCCCACGGGCGGCACGCACAGGCTCTCCCCGTCCGAGGCCGAGCAGCTCTGGCGCGCCTGGAAGGAGCGCCGTGACTCGCGCTCGCGCGACCGGCTCGTGCTCGCGTACGCGCCGATGGTCCGCTACATCGCCTCGCGCAAGGTGCGCGAGCTGCCGGCCCACTGCGAGCTCGACGACCTGGCCTCGGCCGGTCTCGTCGCGCTGATGGAGGCGATCGACCGCTTCGATCCCGCCAAGGGCGCCAACTTCGAGCAGTACGCCTGGACGCGTGTCGCCGGCGCCCTCGTGGACGAGCTGCGCAAGCTCGACTGGGCCTCGCGCTCGGTCCGGCGCGAGGGCAGGCGCATCGAGCGCGCCCGCGACTCCTTCTTCGCCCGCAACGGCACGATGCCGACCGAGTCCGAGCTCGCCGCCGAGCTCGGCACCACGATCGGCGAGCTGCGCGCGAGCATGGAGGACGTCGACCGCTCGGACATCTCCTCGCTGAACGCCCCCACGCGCGGCGCCGACGACTCGCTGCCGATCGAGGTCGGCGACACGCTCCGGGCGCCGCTCGGCGACTCGGACCCGGAGACGCGCCTCCTCGGCACCGACCGCAACGCCGCGATGCGTGCCGCGATCGGACGCCTCTCGGAGCGCGAGCGCCACGTGCTCTCGCTCGTGCACGTCCAGGAGCTCCCGGGCGCCGAGATCGGCCGGATGCTCGGCGTCAGCGAGTCACGCGTCTCCCAGATCCTCGCGGGCATCCGCCGCAAGCTCCAGGACGGGCTCGCGGGCTACGACGGCCTGGCCGCCTAGTCCGGCGTCTCGCCGCGGAGGATCGCCGCCAGCCGCACGGCGTCGATGTTCCCGCCCGAGACGATGCAGACGAGCTTGCGCTCCCGCACCTGCCCGGAGAGGGCGGCGGCGACCGCGAGGGCGCCGGCTCCCTCGGCGACGACGTGCATCCGCTCCGCGAGCAGCCGCACCGCCGCGGCCGTCTCGTCGAGCGAGACCGAGTAGGCGCCGGCGAGGAGCGGGCGCGCCCGCTCCCACATCGCGGGCAGGACGACCTTCGCGCCCGCGCCGTCGACGAACGAGGGACTGAACCGCGCCTCACGCGGCTCGCCCGCCTCGAGCGCGGCGCTGACGGCGGCGCCGGTCTCGGGCTGGACCGCGTAGACGCGCACGTCCGGCCGGAGGGCCGCGAGCGCGCTCGCGATCCCGGTGAAGAGGCCGCCGCCGCCCCACGGGACGAGCACGGCCTCGGCGTCGGGCAGGTCCTCGGCGAGCTCGAGCCCGATCGTGCCGTTGCCGGCCATCACGCGCTCGTCCTGGACGGGATGGACGAAGAACCCCTCGGCCTCGTCGCAGCGGGAGGTGACCATGATCTCCCACCAGCGCTCGTAGGGAACCTTGACGACGGTGCCGCCGAGCCGCTCGATCGCGTCGAGCTTCACCTGCGGCGCGTGCTCGGGGGCGACGACCGTGGCGGGGACGCCGAGCTCGCGCGCTGCCCAGGCGACTCCCTGCGCCATGTTGCCCGCGCTCGCGGTGACGACGCCGTTCCGCACCGCCGCGTGCGGCGCTTGCCGGATCGCGTTGACGGCGCCGCGGATCTTGAAGGAGCCGATCGGCTGCAGGTTCTCCAGCTTCAGCCAGATCTCCGAGGGCCCGTCGACGGGGAGCCGCAGCAGCGGCGTCCGGATCGCTGCGCCGGCGATCGTCTCGCGCGCCCGCTCGATCTCCGCGAACGGGATCAGAAGGCGACCTCGGTGCCGCGGCCCTGCTCCCGCGCCGCGCGGACGACGATCTCCGCGGCCGCGAGGTCCTCGACGGCGAGCCCGAGCGACTTGAAGACGGTCAGCTCCGACTCGCCGGTGCGGCCGGGGTGGGAACCGGTGAGCACCTCGCCGAGCTCGGCGGCGATGTCGCTCTCGCCGAGCCCCGCGAGCAGCAGGTCGCCGGCCTCGTTCACCGCCGACTCGCGCCGGTCGACGAAGACGGTCGCCGCTGTCATCGTCTCCGTGTCGAGCTCCCGCGCGCTCCGGACGCTCGAGCCGACGGCGTTCACGTGCGCGCCCGGAGCGAGCCACTCGCGCCTGAGGACCGGCTCGCGCGCGCTCGTGCAGGTGCAGACGACGTCCGCGTCCCGGAGGACGGCCTGCGGCGTGCCGCCGCCGGAGCGCGTCCACGTGCGCAGCTCGGCGTCCGGGAGCACGGCGCGCATCGCGACGGCGTGCGACCGCGCCTGCACGCCGCCGCCGAGGACCGCGACCACGCGAACGCCGGGTCGGGCGAGCGCCCTGGTTGCGACCGCGGAGACGGCCGCCGTGCGGATCTCCGTGATCGGAGACGCGTTCAGCAGCGCCCGCAGCTCGCCCGTCTCGCCGTCGTGCAGGAGCACGCCGCCCTGGTGGGGATCGAGCCCTCGAGCCGGGTTGCCGGGCACGACGACGATCTCCTTCAGCGCCCACGTCGCTCCGTCGCCGCCGCGGTGCGCGGGCATCAGGCCCAGCAAGCTCTCGGCGCCGTCCGGCCGCGTCAGGAACCGGAGCGGCTGGTGCAGCTCGCCGCGGGCGAGCTGGCGGAGCACGGTGTCCATCGCCTCGATGCACTCCGGCATCGGCAGTAGGTCGCGCACGTCGTGCTCGGACAGGACGAGGAGGCTCATGCGAAGAGCGCCGCGAGCTGCTCGTGCTCGGGCGGGGAGAGGTCGACGTGAAGCGCTTCGAGTGCGGGTGTGAGCTGGTCGGGCCGGCGCGGGCCGATCACGACCGCCGTGACCTGGGGGTGGGAGAGCAGCCACGCGATCGCGAGCGCGGCGGGCGTCGTGCCGCGCTCGCCCGACCGCTCCGCGAACGCCTCGAGCGCGTCGAAGACGCGGTCCTCCTGCAGGTGCAGGTACGGCTCGGGGCGGAGCGTCATCCGCGACCCGGCGGGCGGCTCCTCGCCGCGGCGGTACTTGCCGGTCAGCCAGCCGCCCGCGAGCGGGCTGAACGGCGTGTAGCCGAGTCCCTCGCGGGCGCAGATCGGCAGCACGCCGGCCTCGTCGTCGCGGTCGAGCAGCGAGTAGGAGTTCTGGGCCCAGTCGGGCCGGCCGTGTCGGAGCGCCTCCTCGAGCCACGCGGCGTCGACGTTGCTGCCGCCGTACGCTCGGATCGTCCCGGCTGCGACGAGCTCGTCGAAGACGCCGATCGTCTCCGCGACCGGCGTGTCGGAATCCATCGCGTGGGCGAGATAGAGGTCGACGCCGTCGACTCCGAGTCGCTCGAGGCTCGTCTCCAGCTGCCGGCGGACCCGCGCCGCGGAGAGGCCGCTGTCGGCGCCGGCGCTCATCGGGTTGAACGTCTTCGTCGTCAGCACGATCCCGTCGCGTACCTCCGGGCCCTTCGAGCGGAGCCAGCTCCCGAGGTACGACTCGCTGCGGCCGCCCCCGTAGGCGTCGGCGGTGTCGTAGGTCGTGATCCCGGCCTCCCAGGCCGCGTCGAGCAGCGCATGCGCCTCGCCCTCCGTCTCG
>DATKBA010000095.1:0-26888 GCA_035514455.1 Gaiellaceae bacterium
ACGTCGCGCTCGGCGGCCCGGTCGGCGACATCCTGCCATAGCCCCATTCTTGCTTTCAAGCGGTACTCTGGGGCGACTGATGGGTCTCCGCAGGGTGATCGTCCTGGCCGCCGCGGTCGCGGCCTCCTCCGTCGTCGCTCCCGCCGCAGGCGCGACGGCAGGCGCGCGCCCGCCGGTCGTCTGGCTCAAGGGCGGCGGGAACTTCACGCAGGCGCACCGCCCGATCCAGTCGGTCGACCGGATCGTCGTGCACGTGACCGAGGGCAGCTTCTGGGGCTCCGTGCGCTGGCTGAAGAGCCCGCGCGCCCACGCCTCGTCCCACTACGTCGTCTCGCGCGGCGGCAAGATCGTCCAGCTCGTGCACCTCTCCGACATCGCGTGGCACGCAGGCCACTGGGGCACGAACGAGCGGTCTGTGGGGATCGAGCACGAGGGCTTCACATATGGCCCGCACGGCTTCACGGACTCGCAGTACCACGCCTCGGCGAAGCTGGCCGCCTGGATCGCGCGCCGCTCGCTGATGCCGATCACCAGACAGACGTTCATCGGCCACGACGAGGTGCCGGACGGCCGCGGCGGCCGCGGCGGCTCGAGCCACCACACCGATCCCGGGCCGCGCTGGAACTGGAACCGCTACCTCCGCCTCGTCCGCCGGTATGCGGGGATCGTCCGCCTGAGCGTCAAGCCGCTCGTCCCCGAGGGTCCGCTGCGCGGGATCGTCTCCTGGCGCGCGAAGGCGTCGCCGGACATCAAGCGGGTCGAGTTCATCGTCGACGGCCGCGTCGTCCACGTCGACCACCGCCGGCCCTTCGCGTACGCGCTGAACACGGCCAAGCTCGCGAACCGCGCCTACAAGCTCCAGGTGCACGGGATCGCAGGCCCAGGTCGCTACGACGTCGAGGGCGAGCGGGTCGTGGTCGACAACAAGACGTTCGCGCTCACGAGCGCCGGGGCGCGCCCGTGGATGCTCGCACCGAGGACGATTCGCCTGCGCGTGCGGCCCTGGGGGCAGAAGGCCGCGCGGATGGTGTTCACCGTCGACGGCAAGCGGCGCGCCGTCGACAGCCGGCCGCCGTTCCTCTTCTCGTGGAGCACGGCGCGAGCGAAGCCGGGCAAGCACGTGCTCGAGGTGGTGGCGACCTCGATCGACGGCCGCGTCGCGACCCGGCGGATCCCGGTCGTCGTCCCCGCGCCGCCGCCGAAGCCGAAGCCGAAGCCCGTGCCGAAGCCGGTGCCGCTCGCGATCGCGGGTCAGAGCATCGTCGACGGGCAGGAGGCGAGCGGCCTCGTCGTCTGGCGCGTCGACGTGCACGGGAAGGCCGACCGCGTCGAGTTCCTGGTCGACGGCGTCTCCCGCGGCGCCGACGTGGCGGCCCCCTACACGTTCGGCTGGGACGCCGGCGCGGAGCAGCCCGGCGAGCACCGCCTGACGGCGCGCGTCCACGGCCGTGACGGCAAGCTCGTGGAGCGGACGGTCACCGTTATGGTCCCGGCAGGCCCAGAGCCCGGCGGTAGCGCAACACCCTGACGACCGCGCCGTCGAGCTCGCCGGCACGCGCGAGCGGCACGAGCGCGTCGACCATCCGCCGGGCGTCGCGCGCGCTCGTCGTCAGAACCATGTCGGCGCCCGCCCGGAGCGCCAGGCGCGCCCAGTACGGCGCGTAGGGGCTCCCGAGGACGCCGAGCGAGTCCGTGACGGCGACGCCCCGGAAGCCGAGGTCGCGGAGCAGCTCGTAGGTCTTCCGCTCGAGCGAGGCGCGGCGCGGGCCGAGCCGTGGGTAGATCGCATGGCCGACCATCACGCACGGGACGCCCGCCCGGATCGCGGCCTTGAAGGGCCGCAGGTCCTTCGTGCGGAGGACGCCGTAGACGCGCGCCTCGTCGGTCGAGATCGGGGTCGAGCCGAGGCCGGGGAAGTGCTTCGCGCACCCTGCGCGACCCAGGCCGCGGGCGAATGCGACCCCGTACTCCGGCCGGGCGAAGTGGCGGGAGCCGAGCGGCCCGTCGGGGAGATCGAGCACCGGCGCGTAGGCGGCGTGCACGCCGGCGCGGCGCAGTGCCGCCGCGGTCTCCCGCCCGGCGGCGAACGCCTCGGCGGCGGAGCGGTACTGCGACGCGGCGCGCCAGGGCGCGAGCGAGCGGAACGTCTTCACCGTCCCGCCCTCCTGGTCGGCGACGACGAGCGCGCCGCGCGGGCGCGGGAGCTCCGTGTTCCACTGCCGCACGAGCACGCCGCCGAAGCCGGCCGGGGCCGGCATCCCCGCGACCACGACGAGCTGCGCCTTCTCACGCGGTGTCAACGCCGCCACCTCGGCGTCGAGCGACCCGGAGACGAGCAGCGTGAGGGCCGTGGTGAGGATCGCCGACGTCACGGCGGCGACTGTAGCGAGCGGGCTAGAAGATCGCGCCGGCCGCGCCGGACGCGCCCGGGGTGCCCAGGCTCGTCCCGCCCGCTCCGCCGGAGCCGAACAGGATCGTCGTGCCCGCGCCGACGGTGGCCGTCGAGCCGCCCGAGCGGAAGATCCCGTAGCTGGGGCCACCCGCGCCGCCACCGCCGTGACCGCCGCGGCCGCCCGTCCCGCCGCTTCCGCCTGGACCTCCGGCACCGACCTCGCTCGTACAGACGCTGCCGCCCGCCCCGCCGTTGCCGCCGAAACCCCCCGCCAGGCCGCTACCACCGGCGCCACCGGCGGCGCCGTCCCCCGCACTGAGCTGTGATGCCGTCACGGTCACCGTCGAGTTGAAGAGATAGACCGCGAAGGAACCGCCGCCGCCCCCACCGCCGCTCGCGCCGGTTCCGCCGGCTCCACCCGCACCGCCGCCGCCGCCGCCGTTGCCGCCGCCGTCGTTGACCAAAACGCCGCCCTGGCCGCCGCCGCCGCCGCCGCCGCCGCCGCCCATCCCCGGGGCGCCGGTCGCGCCGGTCCCGCCGGCGCTCGAGATCCATGACGTCGTGGCGAGTCCGCCGGCGCCGGCAGCCCCGTTGACCCCCGCGCCCCCGGAGGTGCCCCAGTTTCCGGCGTCGCCCGGACCGCCGGTGGCGATGCTGCAGCAACCGCCGTTGCCTCCATGCCCGCCGCTGCCGCCGGTCGTCCCGATCTGGCCGGTGCCGCCGTTCAAGCCGTCGTTCGGGCCCTCGGGGCCGCCGGCGCCGCCGTTGCCGCCGGCACGGCCGACCGAGCTCGACCCGCCCGCGCCTCCGTTGCCGGCGGAACCGTCACAGCTGCCGTTCTGTCCGTTTTGACCCGGGAAGCCGTCGGCACCGGGCATCCCGTTCTGGCCGGGCGAGCCGGCCCGCCCGGCGCCTGCGTCGATCTCGAGGTTCACGAGCACGAGGCCTGTCGAGCCCACCGCCCTCAGGCCGTAGGCACACGAGCCCGGGGCAGCGGGGGCTGCCGCGACGAGCCTGAGGTTTGCCAGCGTGAGATCGTCAACGTTCTGGGCGAGCATCGCCTGCGGGGAGCCCGTCACGACGGTCGTGCCGATCGACGCCGACCAGTCCGAGGGGTCGTAGCCGCCGGTCACGTCGACGCCGTCTGCGAGGTCGACGCCGTCCCCCTCGTCGTACGTCCCCACGGCGACGCGCACGTCCTTGCTGCTCGTCGCGGCGGCGACGACCGCAGCCTCGATCGTTCGCTTCGGCGTCGCGGCGCTCCCGTCGGCGCTGTCGCTCCCGGAGGTCGACACGTAGACGAAGTCTCCCGACGGTGGCTCGGGATCCGGATCCGGATCCGGATCGGGCAGAACGCACGTGATCGTCGCCGCGCCTGCCGCGTCGTAGGACACGTCGATCGTCCCGGCCGTGGCATCTCGCGTGCACGGGAGCCCGTCAACCTGGTCGAAGCTCTCGAGGAGGCCAGGCGGCCCCTGCGGCCCCGCAGGCCCCTCGGGCCCCTGCGGTCCGGTCACCCCCTGCGGCCCGGTCGCCCCCTGCGGTCCGGTCGCACCCTGCGGTCCCGTCACCCCCTGCGGTCCCGTCGCCCCCTGCGGTCCTGTCGCCCCCTCCGGCCCCTGCGGTCCGATCGGCCCCTCCGGCCCCTCAGGGCCCACCGGCCCCTGCGCGCCGGCTACTCCCTGCTGGTTCCAGGAGAGCGGCACTTCGCTGGGCCTGCACTGACCGGGTCCCGAGACGATGCGCACCTGGCCGTTCACCTTCTGCATGCAGGCGTGGATCACACCGTCGTCGGTATGGAGCGCGGTGGCGGCGGAGTACCCCACGGCCGCGACGGCAAGCGCCGCCACCGCTGCAGCCGCCAGCGTTCCTCGCCGCGAGTTCGTTCCGCTCCGCCGCATCTCGTAGGTGCGTTATGCCACGTTCTGCGGCCGCTGTCCACCCCGGCGGTACGATCCGGCTCGTGGCCGTGACGGAAAAGCCCACCGCGCTCGACCCGCTCGACTTCCTCGCGCTCGACGCACTGCTCGACGACGAGGAGCGCGCGATCCGCGACACCGTGCGCGCCTTCGTGCGCGAGCACGTGCTGCCCGACGTCGGCGACTGGTTCGAGCAGGGGATCCTCCCGCGCGAGCTGATAGCCGAACTCGGCAAGCTCGGGCTCTTCGGGATGCACCTGGACGGCTACGGGCTCCCGGGCGCGAGCGCGGTCGCCTACGGGCTCACGTGCCTCGAGCTCGAGGCGGGTGACTCGGGCGTGCGCAGCGCCGTCTCAGTGCAGGGGTCGCTGGCGATGTTCTCGATCTGGAAGTGGGGCTCGGAGGAGCAGAAGCAGCGCTGGCTGCCGCCGATGCACACCGGCGAGGCGATCGGCTGCTTCGGCCTGACCGAGCCGGACGCGGGCTCGGACCCGGGCTCGATGCGGACGACCGCCCGCCGCGAGGGCTCCGACTGGGTCCTGAACGGCGCCAAGATGTGGATCACGAACGGCACGATCGCCGACGTCGCCACCGTCTGGGCGCGCACCGAGGACGGCGCGATCAACGGCTTCCTCGTTGAGAAGGACATGCCCGGGTTCACCGCGCCCGAGATCCACAAGAAGCTCTCGCTGCGCGCCTCGGTCACCTCCGAGCTCGTGCTCCAGGACGTGCGCGTGCCGGAGGCGAACCGCTTCCCCGAGGTCGACACGCTCCGCGGCCCGCTCAGCTGCCTGAACGAGGCGCGCTACGGGATCGTCTGGGGCGCCGTCGGGGCCGGCCGCGCCTGCTTCGAGTCGGCACTCGAGTACGCGAGGGAGCGGATCGTCTTCGACAAGCCGATCGCCGGCTACCAGCTGACCCAGCAGAAGCTCGCCGAGATGGCGCTCGAGCTCAACCGCGGCCTGCTCGTCGCGCTCCACATCGGGCGGATGAAGGACGAGGGGACGCTGCGCCAGGAGCACGTCAGCCTCGGCAAGATGGGCAACGTCCGCGGCGCGATCGAGGTCGCCCGCCAGGCGCGCACGATCCTCGGCGCCAACGGCGTCACGCTCGAGTACCCGGTGATCCGCCACGTGAACAACCTCGAGTCGGTCCTCACCTACGAGGGCACGCACGAGGTGCACACGCTCGTCGTCGGCCAGGCGCTGACCGGCGAGAACGCCTTCCGCTGAGAACGGGTAGCGCGGAGACGCCGAATCGGGGATGCAGGCGCGCGGGCGCCTGCCGACGACGGGAGTGCTCCTCCCGCTCTCTCCGCAACGCCGCAGCATCCGACCCCGCCCCGCAGGCGGGGTCGATGCATTTCTAGACCTCGCCCTCCCAGTAGCCGACGGCCGAGTCGCGCGTGAAGAGCCGCGGCGGGTCGGCGTCGTTCCCGGGCCACATCCCGACCTTGCCGCTGTCGGGGTAGACGGCGAGCTGCGGGTTGCCCTTCATCGAGCCGAGCAGGACGCGCACGGGCTCCTCGGTGTCGTTGCGGACGAGGTGCGCGCCCTCCGGGCCCTCGGGGAAGCAGACGACGTCCCCGGGCCGCAGTTCGTGCTCGCCTTCCGGAACCCGCAGCGTCGGCCGGCCCGCGACGACGATCAGCCACTCCTCCGCGCCGTACTCGTAGTGGTACGGGAACGAGCGCTCGCCGGGCTGCAGCTCGTACACGCTCATCCCGACCTTCTCGGCGCCGAGCGCCGGGCCGAGCGTCGCGGAGCGCCAGGTGAAGCCCGCCGGCTCGGTGCGCTCCTCGTCGAGCTCGCCGTCGAAGAGGTTGTGCGACTCCACTCCGCCTATCCTCTCAGACGTGCGTCTCGCCGTCGCGATCGCCGCGCTCGCCCTCGCCGCCCCGGCGGCGGCCGCCACGCCGCCGGCCGCCGGGGTGCTCGTGCCGGGCCGGAGCCTCGGCGGGCTCGAGCTGGGCGCGACGAAGGCGGAGGTCGAGCGGCGCTGGGGCCGCGCGTACGGCGTCTGCCGCGGCTGCGCGCGCGAGACGTGGTACTTCAACTACTACGCGTTCCAGCCGCGCGGCACCGGCGTCGAGTTCCGCAACAGGCGCGTGGCGGCGGTCTTCACGCTCTACCAGCCCCACGGCTGGCGGACGACGAAGGGCCTCCGCCTCGGCGACTCGGCCGCCCGCGTCACGGCCGTCTACGGAGCGCTCGTGCGCCGCGAGTGCGGCCACTACGCCGTGCTCGAGCTGCCCGGCCGCACGGCGACGACCGCCTTCTACCTCCTGGACGACCGGCTCTGGGCGTTCGGGCTCTCCCGGCCCGGCGTCGCGCTCTGCCGCTGAGACGATTCAGGTCGGGGCCGGGGCGCCGACGCGCGCGAGCCCGCCCGTGACGAGCTCGACGACCGTGCGCTCGGCCCGCGCGACCTCCTCGTCGCCGTCCGGGAGCTGGCCCAGCACCCATCCGGTCAGGATCTCCTCGAGCCCGCCGTAGAAGACCCAGCTCGCGAGCCGGGCGTCGAGGTCGGGCCGGAACGAGCCGTCGGCCTGGCCCCGCTCGATCACGCGCTGGATCACGAGGAATCCGGCGCGGATCTCGTCGACCTGCCCCTGCAGCTGCGGGCTGCGCGCGACCTCGCGGACCATCACGGTGACGAGGTCTGGGCGCGCCCGCCAGGTGCGCAGGAGGGTCTTCGCGATCCCCTCCAGCTGGGCGAGCGGCGGCTCGTCCGAGCGCTCGATCCGCGCGAACGACTCCAGCAGCTCGCTCCAGTTCTCCCGGAAGACCGTTTCCAGCACCTCTTCCTTCGAGGCGAAGTAGTGGTACAGGAGCCCGTGGGCGATCCCGGCCTCCTCGGCGATGTCACCGACCCGGGAGG
Source organism: Gaiellaceae bacterium (assembly GCA_035514455.1). Classification (GTDB taxonomy): domain Bacteria; phylum Actinomycetota; class Thermoleophilia; order Gaiellales; family Gaiellaceae; genus Gaiellasilicea. The sequence goes on from DATKBA010000095.1 coordinate 7,192, forward strand.
TGTGGTAGCCCTTCGTCGCGAAGACGCGGACGGCCGCGTCGAGGATGACGCGGCGCTTGTCGGTCCCGTTGGTTGAACGGTCAGTCAAGGCGGTCGCACTGTAGTGGTAGGTTCGCGGCCGGTGCAACCGCTCGCCGGCATGCTCGTCGTCGACCTGACCCGCTACCTGCCGGGCGCGTTCGCCTCGCGCGAGCTGCAGCGCCTCGGCGGCCGGGTCGTCCGGCTCGAGCCGCCGGACGGCGACCCCATGCGCCACGTCGCGCCCGCCTGGGACGCCGCGCTGAACGCCGGCAAGGAGTCGGTCGCGCTCGACCTCAAGGCGGAGCCGGAGCTGGCCAGGGCACTGCTCGCGCGCGCCGACGTCGTGCTGGAGGGATTCCGGCCGGGCGTCGCCGCCCGGCTGGGCGTGGGACCGGACGACGCACCGGCGTCGGCGGTCTACTGCTCGATCACGGGCTTCGGTGCCGACGGCCCGCACGCCGCGCGGGCGGGCCACGACCTCAACTACCTCGGTTGGGCCGGCGTGCTCGAGGACACCGCCCCAGCGCTGCCGCCGGTCCAGCCCGCCGACCTGGCCGCGGGCGCGCTTGCCGCGGTGGCGGAGGTGCTCGCGGCGCTGCTCGAACGGACCCGCACCGGCCGGGGCGCCCGGCTGACGATCTCGATGACGCACGGCGCGCACCGGCTCGTCTCCCACCGGCTCGGCGGCGACCCGCTGCCGCGCTTCCTCACCGGCGGGCTCGCCTGCTATCGCATCTACGCGACCGCCGACGGCCGCCGGCTGACCGTCGGGGCGCTCGAGCCGAAGTTCTTCGTCCGGCTCTGCGAGATCCTCGGCCGCCCCGAGCTGGCGGACGCGCAGTTCGAGCCGGACGGGCAGGAGGCGCTCGCCGCCGAGCTCGCCGCCCTGTTCGCCGCGCGCCCGCTCGACGAGTGGCTGCGGCTCTTCGACGGCGAGGACGTCTGCGTCGGCCCGGTCGCCACGCTCGCGGAGGCCGCGGTGGCCTTCGGGGAGGGAACCGGCTTGCCGTCCGCCTCGGTCGGGCAGCATACGGACGCATGGCGGGCCGAGCTCGACTCCTCCTGACCGCGGCCGCCCTGGCGCCGCTGCCGCTGCTCGCCGCGGTCGCGTGGAGCTCGGACGCCGGCGCGGCCCGGGGCCTCGCGAAGCTGGTCGCCTCGGCGCGAGACGGCAACCTCTGGGTCGGGCAGCGGCAGATCACCTCCACCGGCCTCGACGGCGAGCCAGACTGGGCGCCCGACCACCGCCGGATCGCGTTCGTGCGCCAGGACGCGGGCAAGCGCTCGTCGAGCCTCTACGTCGTCCGCCGGGACGGCGGCGGCCTCGCGCGGCTGACGCGCGGCGACCAGGTCGTCGCGATGCCGGCCTGGCGCGGCGACGGCCGCCTGATCGCGTACGCCGCGAGCCCGCTCGCCGACGGCAGCTTCGACATCTGGACGATCGACCCGGCCGGCGGGAAGCCGCAGCGCGTCGCGACCGGCGAGGAGGAGCAGGTCGCACCCGCCTTCACGCGCGAGGGCGAGGTCACGTTCACCGTGCTCGAGCCGGGCGACCCGTTCCCCGAGAAGACGAGCGACGCCGGCACGCCGCAGTCCGGCCCGCGCGAGCTCCTGCCCGACTTCGACCAGCGCGCGCCCTTCCGGCTGACGATTCAGGGGACGAAGCTCGGCTTCGCCTCCGCGACCGACAACGTCGGCGAGGGGCCGGTGTGGGTGCGCGGCAGCCGCGCCTCGCGCGGGCGGCCGATGGTCGCGCGCCAGCTCGTCCGGCTCTCGGACGGCTCGATCCGCACCTACGACGCCGCGGGGCGGCTGCGCTACACGCACGAGTCGTCGCACTCGCACTGGCACCTGCTCGACTTCCAGCGCTACGAGCTGCGCACGCTCGAGGGCGACCTCGTCGTGCGCGACCGCAAGAGCGGCTTCTGCCTCGCCGACCACTACGGGCTCGCGCGCCGGCGCGTGGCGATGTTCTCTGGCGGCTCCTTCTACGGCAACTGCGCCGCGTCGAAGCCCGGCGCCCTCTCGGTCGAGCAGGGCACGTCGATCGGCTTCACCGACCTCTACCCGCCGCACTTCCACGGCCAGAACCTCGAGCTGCGCGGCGTCCCGGCCGGCGTCTACCTGCTCGTGCACCGCGCGAACCCGACGCAGCAGCTGGAGGAGATCGACTATACGAACAACGACGCCTCGCTGCGGATCCGCCTCAGCTGGCGCGGCGGCACGCCGCACGTCGAGACGCTGCAGCGCTGCGAGGGCTCAGCGCGCTGCTAGAGGCTTGATGTGAAACCTGAGCGGGTCTGTGGGGCCGCCCCAGACACGGCGCCAGGCCGTCTCGGCCTCCTCACGCAGGCACCCAGCCTGCGCTTCGGACGCCGAGCCACCCTGGCTTGGTCTGGAACAGCCCCACAGCGCGCCAATTCCACATCAAGCCTCTAGCCCGAGGGCGGCGGGAAGGGCGAAGAGATCCGGAAGCCGGTCGGGCTCGTCGAGCCGGCGGCCGTCGCGGTCGAGCAGGAAGGCCCGCAACCCGAGCGCCCGAGCGCCCTCGATGTCGTCCTCATAGGAGTCGCCGACCATCGCGGCCTCGGCCGGCTCGACCTCGAGCAGCGAGAGCGCGTGCCGGAAGATCTCGGGGTGCGGCTTCGTCCGCCCGAAGGCGCGGGAGCCGATCGCGCAGTCGGCGTCGAGCCCGTGGTGGGCGACGAACTCGTCCAGGTCGCGGCTCCCGTTCGAGATCAGCCCGATCCTGAGCCCGTGCTCGCGCAGGGACGCGAGCGCGGGGAGCACGTCCTCGTAGAGCGTGAAGCTCGCGTGCTCCTCCCAGGCCGCGACGAGCTCGACTGCGCAGGTGCGCGCGCCTTCGGCGTCGCCGCCCATGCCCCGCACGATCCGCTCGGTGAACGCGACCCAGAGCTCGTCGTCGTGGACGTGGTCAGGGTGGCGCTGCAGCGAGTCGAGGGCCGCGAGCCGCGAGCTCTCGTAGCTCTCCGGGTCGAGCGCGAGCCCGTGCCGCTCGCCGATCCGCCGGTAGCCCTCGGGCCCGAGCTCCGGGCCGGGCCGGGCGAGGGTGAAGTCGACGTCGAAGAGGACCGCTTGGAACACGGGCTGAGGATAGCCTGGGTCGGGTGCGCAGTCCGGCTCACGGGCGAGTTCTTGTCGACAAGACAAGAACTCTCTGCTAGGGTAAGAGTCATGGTGACAAGAACCACGGACGGGGGCGTGCCTGCGGACTACGACCCTTCGCGGTTCCCGGCCTTCGCGGTGACCGTGGACGTGGTCATCCTGACCATGGCCGAGGGCGTGCTCCAGCTGCTGCTCGTCTGCCGCGGCGAGTCGCCGTTCGAGGGGATGTGGGCGATCCCGGGCGGCTTCAAGCGCCCCGCCGAGACGCTGGACGAGGCGGCACAGCGAGAGCTCCGCGAGGAGACCGGCGTCGACGCCGCCGCCCTGCTGACCCAGTTCGGCGCCTACGGCGATCCCGGCCGCGACCCGCGGATGAACGTCGTCACCGTCGCGTACCTCGCGGTGGTCCGCGACGTCGGGGCGATCGTGGCCGGCTCGGACGCGGCGGACGCCGCCCTGGTCCCGGTCTCGGACGTGCTCAACGGGAAGCTCGACTTGGCCTTCGACCACCCGCGGATCGTGCGCGACGCGATCGAGCGCGTCCGCGTCGAGCTCGAGGTCAGCGGCGTCGCCACGGCGTTCGTCGGGACGACGTTCACACTGGCCGAGCTGCGGGCCGTGTACGAGGCCATCTGGGGCGTGCAGCTCGACGCCGCGAACTTCCGGCGCAGCATCGTCGCCGAGGACGGCTGGGTGATCCCGACCGGGCGCCGGGCCCAGCCCGGCCCGGCCGGCGGCAGGCCCGCGGAGCTCTACCGGCCCGGGAAGGCGTGGAAGCACGGCGGCCCGATCCAGCGCAGCCAATGACGAGACGAGAGGAACCGAACCGATGAGAGCAGTCGTCCACGACGAGTACGGGCCGCCGGACGTCCTCCGGGTCGAGGAGGTGGAGCGTCCGGTGCCGGCGGACGACGAGGTCCTCGTCCGGGTCCACGCCACCACGGTCACCCGTACCGACTGCGGCTTCCGCAAGGCCGATCCGTTCTTCTCCCGGATCTTCACCGGCATCCGCGGCCCGAGGCGGAGGATCCCCGGCATGGAGCTGGCCGGGGTCGTCGAGGCGGTCGGATCGGCCGTCACCGAGTTCGAGGCCGGCCACGAGGTCTTCGGCCTCCGGACGGGCGCGAACGCGGAGTACCACTGCGTCCGGGAGAGCGGAGCGCTGGCGCACAAGCCCGCGCGCATGAGCTTCGAGGAGGCCGCGGCGCTCCCGGACGGAGCCTGCATCGCACTGGCCTGCCTGCGCAAGGCGGACCTCGTGCCCGGCCGGAGCATCGTCGTCTACGGCGCCTCCGGGTCGATCGGAACCGCGGCGGTGCAGCTGGCGAGGCACTTCGGGGCCGACGTCACCGCCGTTTGCGACACGAAGAACCTCGAGCTCGCGCGGTCGCTCGGAGCCGACCATGTCGTCGACTACACGCAGGAGGACTTCACGAGGAACGGGAAGACCTACGACGTCGTCTTCGACGCCGTCGGGAAGCACTCGTTCCGCCGGTGCAGGCGCTCGGTGAAGCCGGGCGGGATCTTCCTCGAGACCGACCTCGGGTTCATGTGGCACGTCCCGCTCCTGGCCCTGCTGACGCGCCGGCTGGGGAGCAAGCGGGTAACGCTCCCGATCCCCAAGTACACGAAGGAGGAGATCCTCTTCGTGAAGGAGCTGGCCGACGCGGGCGAGTACCGCGCCGTGATCGACCGCACGTACCCGCTGGAGGACGTGGTCGAGGCAACCAGGTACGTCGAGACGGGCCAGAAGACCGGCAACGTCGTCCTGACGGTCCGCCGCGACGCCGCCGGAGCGACGGCGTGAGCGCCGGCACGATGAGGGCCGTCGTCCACGACCGGTACGGGCCGCCCGACGTCCTCCGGCTCGAGGAGGTCGAACGGCCGGTCCCGAAGGACGACGAGGTCCTCGTGCGGGTTCGGGCCACGACCGTCAACCAGACGGACTGCCACATCCGTCGGGCCGAGCCGTTCGTGTGGCGGCTCTTCGCGGGCCTCCTCCGGCCCAAGCGGAAGATCCTCGGCACGGAGCTGGCCGGCGAGGTCGAGGCGGTCGGGGCGGCCGTCACTGCGTTCGAGCCGGGCGACCGCGTCTTCGGCGTGCGTTGGGGCGCGCACGCGGACTTCGTCTGCGTACGCGAGAGCGGCCTGCTCGCCGCCATCCCTGAGGGCACGACCTTCGAGGAGGCTGCGGCCGTGTGTGACGGCGGCCTCCAGGCGCTCATGCACCTGAGACGGGCGAACGTCGGCGAAGGCACGCGCATCCTCGTCTACGGCGCCTCCGGATCCTGCGGCACGGCGGCGGTACAGCTGACCAAGCACTTCGGCGCCCATGTCACCGCGGTGTGCAACACCAAGAACGTGGAGCTCGCGCGGTCGCTCGGCGCCGATCGGGTCGTCGACTACCTGGAGCGAGACTTCACCCGGGACGGCGAGACGTACGACGTCATCCTCGACGCCGTCGGCAAGCACTCGTTCAGGCGGTGCAAGCGCTCGCTTGGGCCTGGAGGTCTGTACGTCGCCACCGACGGGCTCCACAACATCCTCCTGGCGTTGTGGACGTCGCGGATCGGACGCCGGAAGGTGGTGTTCGCGTTGCCGCGGCACACGAAGCAGGACGTCCTCCTCCTCAGGGAGCTGATCGAGGCCGGGACGTATCGTCCCGTGATCGACCGGTGCTACCCGCTGGAGGACGTGGTCGAGGCGACGAGGTACGTCGAGACGTGGCAGAAGACCGGGAACGTCGTCCTCACCCTGAACGGAGGTCCGGCCCGATGAGAGCGATCACGCGCGCCACCTTCGGCTCGCCCGACGTGCTCGAGCTCCGGGAGGTCGACAAGCCGGAGCCCGCCGACGACGAGACGCTGGTCCGCGTCCGCGCGGCCTCCGTGAACCCTGCGGACTGGTACGGCGTGACGGGCAGACCGTACGTCGGCCGCGCGGCGATGGGGATCCGCAAGCCGAAGAGCGACAGAGTCGGGACCGACTTCGCGGGAACCGTGGAGGCGGTCGGCAAGGACGTCACGCACGTGCAACCGGGCGACGAGGTGTACGGGGGCAGGAGCGGCGCACTCGCCGAGTACGTGTCCGCTCGCGACGCGGTCGTGCGGAAGCCGGCGAACGTCACGCTCGAGCAGGCGGCGGCCGTGCCTGTCGCGGCGATCACGGCCCTCCAGGGCCTCCGCGACAAGGGTGGGCTCCAGCCCGGGCAGCGGGTGCTGGTCAACGGAGCGTCGGGAGGCGTGGGCACCTTCGCCGTGCAGATCGCCAAGGCGCTCGGCGCCGAGGTGACCGGCGTGTGCAGCACCGGGAACGTCGACCTCGTGCGGTCGCTCGGCGCCGACCACGTCGTCGACTACACAAAGGAGGACTTCACGCGGGGCGACCGGCGCTACGACCTGTTGCTCGACGTCGCGGGAAGCAGGTCGTGGTCGGAGTGCAAGCGCGTCCTCGAGCCCCACGCGACCCTTGTCATCGTGGGCGCACCGAAGGGCACACGCCTGCTCGGGCCCCTGAGCCATGTGATCGGCCTGCGCCTGGCGTCGGTGGGGAGCAGCCGGAAGGTCGTCTTCTTCATCGCGAAGCTGAACAGGGCGGATCTGGACGTCCTGCGCGAGCTGATCGAGGCAGGGAAGGTGACGCCCTTCGTGGAGCGGACCTACGCGCTGGGCGAGACGGCAGAGGCCTTCCGGTACCTGGGCGAAGGACACGCCTGCGGGAAGCTTGTCGTCACGCTCTAGCCGCGGCCGCCAGGATCGCCGCCACCGAGCGCTCGACGTCCTCGCTCGTCGTCCGGAAGCTGGAGACCGAGATCCGCATCGCGGCACGGCCCTGCCAGTCGGTGGCGCCGAGCCAGCAGACATCTCCCTCCTGCACCCTGCGGACGACCTCCCGCGTCATCTCGTCGTCGTCGCCGAAGCGGACGAGCACCTGGTTGAGGACGACGTCGTTCAGGATCTCGACGCCGGGCTCCGCTCCGAGCCGGTCGGCGAACGCGCGGGCGTGGTCGCAGCAGCGGTCGACGAGGTCGGCGACGCCCGTGCGGCCGAGCGCCCGCAGCGCCGCCCACACCGCGAAGCCGCGGGCGCGCCGCGAGGACTCCGGCACCCAGTCGGACGGGCTGCGGCCCTCGGCCCGCTGTAGGTAGCTGGCCGCGACGGCCATCGCCTCGCCGTGGGCCGCCGGGTGGCGGCAGAAGACGACGCCGCAGTCGTACGGGACGTTCAGCCACTTGTGCGCGTCGGTCGCCCAGGAGTCGGCGCGCTCGCTCCCGCGGGTGAGGTGCCGAAAGCGCTCGCTGGCCGCGGCCCAGAGACCGAAGGCTCCGTCGACGTGGAGCCACGCGCCCGCGTCCGCGCAAGCGTCGGCGATCTCGTCGAGCGGGTCGAAGGCGCCCGTGTTCACGTTCCCGGCCTGCGCGCAGACGATCGCCGGGCCGGCGCCGGAGCCGAGGGCCTCGCGCAGGGCATCCGCGCGCATCCGCCCCTGCCCGTCCGCGGCGACCGGCTCGAGCGCCGCCGTGCCGAGGCCGAGCAGGCGGAGCGCCCGGTCGATCGTCACGTGCCGCTCCTCGCCGGCGAGCACCCGGATGCGCGGCGCGCCGTGGAGGCCGTCCCGCGCGACGTTCCAGCCCGCGCCCGCGAGGACGTGGTGGCGTGCGGCGGCGAGCGCCGTCGTGTTCGCGCCCTGGGCTCCGGTCACGAACCCGCTCGCGACGCCGTCGGGCAGCCCCAGCAGGCCTGCGAGCCAGCCTGCGGCGACCTCCTCGACCGCGGCTGCAGCCGGGGAAGTGGTCACCGAGAACGCGTTCTGGTCCCAGGCAGTCGCGAGCCAGTCGGCGGCGACCGACGACGGCAGGGCGCTGCCGATCACGAAGCCGAAGTAGCGCCCTGTCTGCGTCCCGACGACGCCGGGCTCCGCCGCCGCGATCAGCTCGGCGAGCACTTCGGCGTCCTCGGCGCCCCGGTCGGGAAGCGGGCCGCCGAGCGCCTCCAGCAGCTCGCCGAGGGTCGCCTGCGCCCGCACGGGCCTGTCGGCGAGCGTCCCGTGGAACTGCGCCGCGTAGTCGGCCGTCCGGCCGAGCAGATCCCCGAGGGCGTCCAGAGCGCCCAAGGATACGCAGGACGCGCGTCACCGCCAAAGCAGAAGCCCCGCGCGAGCACGGGGCTTCTCTATCGGGGTGCGGAGATTTGAACTCCGGACCTCTCCGACCCGAACGGAGCGCGCTACCAGGCTGCGCCACACCCCGAGCGCGGAAAGGGTAGCGATAATCGCCCCGTGGCCCCGCGCGACGAGATCATCCGCTACGCGAACGAGCTGCTCGAGGTCGAGCGCTTCCCCGAGTACGGCCGCCCCGGGCTCCAGGTGGTCGGCGCGGAAGAGGTCGGCAAGATCGCGTGCGGTGTCTCGGCGTCGCTCGAGCTCTTCGAGCGCGCAGCCGCAGCAGGTGCGCAGCTCGTGCTCGTCCACCACGGGATCTTCTGGCGGAACGAGCCTCTCTGGATCGACCGGCGCCAGCGCCGCCGGCTGGAGGCGCTCTTCGCCGCAGACCTCAACCTCGCCGCCTACCACCTCGCGCTCGACGCACACCCCGAGCTGGGCAACAACGCCCTGCTCGCCCGCGAGCTCGGGGTCGAGCCGGACGGTGCATTCGGCTCGGTCGGGCTCGGCGGCCGCCTGCGCGAGCCGGCGGCGGTCGAGACGCTGGCGGCCCGCATCCGCGACGCGGTCGGCGGGCGCGAGCCCGTCGTCTACGCGCACGGCCCCGAGCGGGTCAGCCGCGTCGCGATCTGCTCCGGCGCCGCCGCCTCCGACCTGATCCTCGCCTCGCACGAGGGCTACGACCTCTTCCTCACCGGCGAGCCGGGCGAGCCGAGCCTGCACACGGCGCGCGAGCTCGGGATCCACTTCGTCGCCGCCGGCCACTACGCGACCGAGACGCTCGGCGTGCAGGCGCTGGCGCGGCACCTCGCGGGCCGGTTCGGGCTCGACTGGGAGTTCCTCCCTGTCGAGAGCCCGGTCTAGCCTGCGATCACGCCGCGACGTCCGCGAGCGCGTCGAGGAATGCCTGCGGGCGCTCCACGATCACGAGGTGGCCGCAGTCGGCGACGACCCGCAGGCGCGAGCCGAGCCGGCGCGCGTACTCGAAGGCGTCCTCGAGCGGCAACTGGACGTCCCGCGCCCCCCAGAGCAGGAGCACCGGGCACGACGGCCGGTGCAGATCGAGGCGCGGGTCGTCGGCGACGAGCGCCCGCCCCGCCGTTCTCGTGTCGGTGTGGCGGGCCTGCTCGGCGAGCAGCCCGTGCGTCGCCCGCTCGCTCAGCGCGACGGCGTCGGAGACGAACCAGGGCCGGAAGAGCGCGCGCCGGTACCAGCGGCGGCCCGCAAGCCGGTGCCGGAACGGCGCGACCATCCGTCCGGGCCTGATCGTGGTCGTCGCCAGCAGGACGATCTCGGCGGCCCGCGTCGACGAGGCGATCCCGGCCGGCGAGGCGAGCAGCAGCCCCCGGACGAGCTCCGGCCTGCTCTGAGCGAGCCTGAGCCCGACGAGGCCGCCGAAGGAGTGCCCCGCGACGAGGGCGGGGACCGCGCCCTCGGCCTCGAGCACCGAGGCCGCGACCGCCGCGAAGTCCGCCGTCGTCGCCCCCCGCCCCAGCCCGCCCGACCCCGCATGACCCGGGAAGTCGAGCGCGACGACGCGGTGGCGGGCCGTCAGAGCCGGCAGCACCTCGCACCAGTTCTGGGTCGACCCGGCGAGGCCGTGCAGCAACAGCAGCGGCTCGCCCTCGCCGCCGACGTGGTAGCGCACGGCGCCGAGCACGCGCGGCTCGAGGTTCGTTGCGGCCGTCATGCGGGCACAGTATCCTCCGATGACCATGGCGAATTCGGGGCGGCGGGCCCATTGATTCCCGCCAACGAGAAGCGAGCGATGTCCGAGCCCGCCTGAGCGCACCCCTTTGCGCCAGCGGGCTTTTTCATTGCCGCAGAACGAGGAGGCAGACCGAATGGCAAATCACCTGACGCCCGACGAGCTCTCGAAGGAGCTGGGCATCGACCGGCAGGAAGTGATCCGCGTGTGCATCGAGGAAGGCGTGCCGATCTACCAGGGCAAGATCGACAAGACGCTCTTCCAGGCCCAGCTCGCCGCGCTGGGAGCACTTCCCCAACACCATTGATCTTGCTGCGCAAGATCGGAATCCGCAGAAGCGGATCCCGATCGCGCAAGACCCCTGAAGGGGCCGCTTCGCGGCCCGGCGCCCTCTAGCGAGCCGCGGTTCTCTTTGGCCGCGCCGCAGCCTTCTTCGGCGCCGCCTTCTTCGCGGCCGCCTTGGGCTTCGCGCCCTGCGCCTCCTCGACGGAGCGACGCAGCGCCTCCATCAGGTCGATCACCGGGGTCTCGGCGACCGGCTCCGGCACGGCGATCTCCTCGCCGGCCAGCTTCGCCTCGAGCAGCGCGCGCAGGTCGCGGCGGTAGTCGCTCTGGAGGTCGGCCGGGTCGAACTCGCCGGCGAGGCTCGCGATCACCTGCTGGGCCAGCGCGAGCTCGGGCTTCTTCACGGACGTCTCCTCGACCGCCTCCTCGATCTCCGCCTGGGAGTACACGTCGGCGGCGAGGAAGAGCGTCTCGAGCGCGAGCGCGTCGCCCTTCGGCCGGATCAGGCACAGCTTCTCGCGGCCCTGCTGGACGAAGCGTCCGAGCGCGGCCATCCCGCTCTCGCGCATCGCGCTCAGGAGCAGGACGTACGGCCGGCGCGCGGCGGCGGCCTGCGCCGGGACGAGGAAGTAGGTGCGGTCGAAGAAGATCGGGTCGACCTCCGACGCGTCGACGAAGCGGGAGATCTCGATCGAGCGCGAGTCGTCACGGTTCGTGAGCGCCTCGATCTCCTCCTCCTCGACGATCACGAACTGGCCCTTGGCCACCTCCCAGCCCTTGACGATCTCGTCGGGGCCGAGATCGCGCTCGTGGACGGGGCAGTAGCGCTTCTGCTTGATCGGCGTCCCGCACTCGCGGTGGAGCATGCGGAACGAGACGTCCGACGCGCGCGCGGCAGGCTTCGTGGCGGGAGCCAGGCCCACGGGGATCGAGACGAGTCCGAAGCTGATCGAGCCGTTCCAGGTCGTGCGCATCGCACCTTCAAGTCTAGAGGGACCGAACGATTCGCCCTTCCCGAGGCGTTCCCTTCCCCGTAGAGTGAGAGCCGTGAGCGGGAAGCGCACGATCGAGCGCCTCTGGCGGGACGCGGTCGCGGCCGGGAGACAGAAGCCTGCGTATCTCGTCCAGGAGGGCGAGGAGTGGAAGCCGCTCTCGTGGGCCGAGGCGGCGGAGCGCGTCGAAGGCTACGCGAACGGCTTGCTCTCGCTCGGTGTGAAGAAGGGCGACGCGTTCGCGATCCTCGGCTCGAGCCGGGTCGAGTGGGCTCTGTTCGACTTCGCGCTCGGCTGCATCGGCGCGATCGCGGCCCCGATCTACGCCAACAGCTCGACCAAGGACGCGGGCTACATCCTCGACCACTCCGAGTCCGTGGGCGTCCTCTGCGAGGACGAGGCGCAGCGCGCGAAGGTCGACGAGGTGCGCGCGGGGATCCCGCGCCTCCAGCACGTGCTCACGTTCGCCGACCTCGACGACCTCGTCGCGCGCGGGCGCGCGTTCGCGGCGGAGCACCCCGATGCGCTCCGTAGGGCGGGCGAGGCGATCGAGGAGGACGACCTCTTCACCTACATCTACACGTCGGGCACGACCGGGCCTCCGAAGGGCTGCATGATCTCCCACCGCAACTACTACGCGATGGTGGCGGTCGTGGACGACCTGCCGAGCTTCACCGGCCCGGAGGACACGATGCTCCTCTACCTCCCGCTCGCGCACAACTTCGGGCGCCTGATGCACCTCTCGGGCGCATACGTCGGCTACGGAATCGCGTTCCTGCCCGACCCCCTCCAGGCCGCCGCCGCGCTCCCGGCGGTCAAGCCGACCGTCTTTCCGAGCGTGCCACGCGTCTACGAGAAGATCCACTCCGCGGTCCTGGCGAAGTTCGACGCCGAGACGGGGGCCAAGCGGAAGCTGATCGACTGGGCGCTCGGCGTCGGCCGGCAGGTGAGCGAGCTGCGGCGCAGCGGCAAGCCGGTGCCGCGAGGGCTCGCGCTCCGCTACCGCGTCGCGGACAAGCTCGTCTACTCGAAGGTGAAGGAGCGCCTCGGCGGCCGGCTCCGCCTCGCGATCTCGGGCGGCGCGCCGCTCTCGCAGGAGATCGCCGAGTTCTTCCACGCGATCGACATCCTCCTGATCGAGGGCTACGGGCTCACGGAGTGCACCACCGCAGCCTCGACGAACACGCACGAGGCCTACCGCTTCGGCACCGTCGGCCGGCCGCTGCCGGGGACGGAGGTCAAGCTCGCGGAGGACGGCGAGCTGCTGATCCGGGGCGAGACGATCTTCCAGGGCTACTTCAAGGAGCCGGAGGCGACGGCGGAGGTGCTCGGCGCCGACGGCTGGCTCCGCACAGGCGACATCGCGGAGATCGACGAGGACGGCTTCATCAAGATCACCGACCGCAAGAAGGACATCATCGTCACCGCCGGCGGCAAGAACGTCGCCCCGCAGAACCTCGAGAACGACCTGAAGAACTCGAGGTTCGTCTCGCAGGCGATGGTCGTCGGCGACCGCCAGCCGTACATCGCGGCCCTGCTCACGCTCGATCCGGAGGCGCTGCCCGCATGGGCGGAGGAGCGCGGCCTCCCGACCGACATGGAGAGCCTCGCGCGGAGCCCCGAGGTGCGCGAGCTCGTGCAGGGGATCGTCGACGAGGTCAACGCCGGCCGCTCGCGCTACGAGCAGATCAAGCGGTTCACGATCCTCCCGCGCGACTTCACGATGGAGCACGACGAGCTGACGCCGACGCTGAAGCTGAAGCGCCGCGTGGTCGCGCAGCATTTCGGCGGCGAGCTCGAGGAGCTGTACGAGGGCGCGACGCTGAACGAAGCCGCCCGCGCCTGACGGCTACAGGCGGCGCGCGCCGACCCAGGTACGGGCGTACCAGGAGTCGGAGAGGCTCGAGATCTTGACGACGTCGCCGGTGTGCGGCGCGTGGATGAACTGGCCGCCGCCGATGTACATGCCCATGTGCCCGAGCCCGTTGAAGAAGACGAGGTCGCCTGGCTGGAGCTGGTCCTTCGAGACCGGCGTGCCCAGCCCGTACTGGGTGGCCGCGTGGTGCGGGAGCGAGACGCCCAGCTTCGCGAAGACGTACATCGTGAAGCCCGAGCAGTCGAAGCCGCTCTCCGGGGAGGCGCCGCCCCAGCGGTACGGGACGCCGAGGTACTGCATCGCGATCCCGACGGCGCCGCCGTAACGGGCGTCGGGCGCCGGCGCGAGCACCTCCTCCACCGACGAGGCGCTCAGGACCGAGTTGCGGGGCTGCGACGCCGGCGCCGCCTGCTCCAGCCGGGCGGCGGCGAGCCGGGCCTGCGCCTGCGCGGCCAGGCGGGCCTGCCGCCGGCGCTCGGCCGCCTCGAGGCTCGCGATCTCGTCCTTGATCGACGCGAGCATCCGCTGGCGCTGGGCGAGCTGGCCCTCGATCGACTGCTTCTGCGCAGCGCGCGAGGACACGACCTGCGCCTGCTCCGTGCGCGCCCGGTCGAGGCGCACCTTGCGCTTCTTCACATCGCTGCGGAACCGCTTGACCTCGCGCAGGACGCGCGTGTCCTGGGCCGAGACCCGCTCGACGGCCTCGAGCCGGTTGAGCAGGTCGTCGAGCGACTCCGAGCCGAGCACGACCTCGAGCGCGCTCCCCTCGCTGCCGTTCACGTAGAGCGAGACGAGCCGCTCGGCGAGGTGGCTCTGCGCGTTCTTCAGGCTCGACTGTGCGATCCCGAGGTGGCGCGCGTTCGCCTTCAGGTCGGCCTGGATCCTGTCCAGCCGGACGTTCGCGAGGTTGTACGCCTCGATCGCGTGGGCGAGCTGGCCGTCGACCTCCTGGATCTGGGCGAGCACGTCCTGCGCCTGCGCGCGCTTCGCGTCGACCGTCGGATCGGCCGCAGCGGTCTTGACCGAGGCCAAGGCGACGGCGACGGCGACCGCCGTGCAGAGCGTGAGGATCGCCGGCGCCTGCCTCGTGCGCGAGCGGGTCAGGCCGTTCCCCCCTCGAACACGCGCGGCACCCCGTTGGGGGCCAGGTCCGTCACAAGTTGCGCAGCCTAGCAGCCTTTCCGGACGGCAGCAAGGCTCAACTGAGCCAAAAACCGGCCGCCGGAGGATCACGTTACAAGTCACAAACAATGGCATTAGGACGCCATAGTTGCTACGGTCCGCCCTTCGTGAGGACCCACCTGAAGAGCGGGGCGACCCGCGTGGCGGCTGTCTTCGGGGGCTTTCTGCTGGTTGCGGCGGTGCCCGTCGCGCTCGCTGCGGACACGTCCGGCCTGCGCTCGCAGGCAGCTGGCCTACGCGCCGACGCGTCCTCGCTGGAGGCCCGCGCGCAGGCGGCCACGCTCGAGCTGTACGCGCTCGAGACGGAGCTCGGACGCGCCCGCACTGCGCTCGACGAGATCGCCGGCCGCCGCGCCGAGGTGGCGCGCGAGCGCACCTCCGCCCGCACCCAGCTCCGGCTCACGCGGCAGGCGCTGCGCGTCTCGGAAGCGCGTCTCGGCGAGATCGTGCGCGCGCTCTACGAGCAGTCCGGACAGGCCGACCCACTCGCGATCCTGCTCGGCGCGAGCTCCCTTGAGGAGGCCCTCAACAGCCTCGACAACCTCGACCGGACGGCGGGAGAGAACCAGCGCATCGTCGAGCGGGCCGAGGCCGCGCGCGCGCGGCTCGGGACACTGGACGCCCGTCTGACCGCGAAGGAGGCCGAGCTGGCCCGGCTCGCGACGGCCGCGCGCGAGCGGGCGCAGCGGCTCGAGGCAGCGGCGGCCACCCGCCGGGCGTTCGTCGCCGGCCTGCGCCGGCAGCAGGGCCTCAACGCCGCGCGCGTCTCCGCGATCGAGCGCCAGGTCCGGGCCGCAGAGGCGCGGACGGTCACGATCCAGGCCGCCTCGCCCCCGCTCGGGACCGCCACCCTCGCCGTGCCCGCCGCACCGGAGGCCGCGTCCGCCCCGCTCGCGGGGCCCGCCGGGAGCGGCGCGACGCTGACCGTGAGCGCGACCGCCTACGCGCTCCGCGGCCGCACGGCCACCGGGATCCAGACGGCACCCGGAGTCGTCGCGGTCGACCCGTCCGTGATCCCGCTCGGCACGCGCATGACGATCCCCGGCTACGGGATCGGGATCGCCGCCGACACCGGCGGCGCCGTGCAGGGGAACGTGATCGACGTCTGGTTCCCGACCACGGCCCAGGCGCTCGCGTGGGGTCGCCGGACGGTCACGATCACGCTGCACTGATCGTCTAGACTGCGCGGCCCTGCCACAGCCGAGGAGGCAGCGCTGAACGAGACCGTATCCAGGGAGGAAACCGAGCGACAGCCGCTCCGCGTCCTCCTCGTCGACGACCACGACCTCTTCCGCACGGGGCTGCGCAACCTGCTCGAGGAGCAGGGCGTGGACATCGTCGCCGAGGCCTCGAGCGGCTCCGAGGCGCTGCACCACGTGCGCGAGTCGGCTCCGGACGTCGTCGTGATGGACCTGAACATGCCCGGCATGACGGGCGTCGAGGCGACCCGGCACATCAGCCGCGACGCGCCCCTGACGCGGGTCGTCGTGCTCACCGTCTCGGACCAGGAGCAGGACGTGATGGACGCGATCCTGGCGGGCGCCTGCGGCTACCTGCTCAAGGACGCGTCGATCCAGGAGCTGCTGCGGGGTCTCGAGGCCGCGGCCGTCGGCGAGTCGCTGATCTCGTCGCACATAGCGGGCAAGGTGCTCCAGCACGTCCGCGCGACGACGGCTGCCCCGGAGGCGGCCGCGACGATCCGGGCCGAGCTCTCGGACCGCGAGATCCAGGTGTTGAAGCTGATCGCGAACGGCAAGGACAACGCGATGATCGCCGGGGAGCTGCACATCAGCCCGAAGACGGTCAAGAACCACATCTCGAACATCCTGATGAAGCTGCAGATCGAGAACCGGATCCAGGCCGCGGTCTACGCCGTGCGCTCCGGGATCGTCTAGTGCCCCTTCAGGTAATGCCGTCTAGCTTCCGGGTCGCGAGCACCAAGCCGGGGGCCGCACTCGTCCGCGGCCAAGGCTGGCTGCCTTGGCAAGGGCGAGGGCGGCTCCTGGCGCCGCGTGATCGCGGGCCGGAAGCGGGCATGTATTGCCTGAAGGGGCATTAGGCGAGCGCGTGCGAGCGCAGCGAGGAGAGCAGGGCGCGGACGCCCGCGAGCTCGCTGTCGGCGCGCTCGAGCTCGCCGGTGAGGCGCGCCAAGTCCCCCGGCCGGCCGCCGCCCTCCAAGCGCACGAGCGTGCGCAGCCGCCGCTCGATCCGCAGCCGCTCGCCCTCGAGCGCCAGCGCGTACGCGCACCCGGTCGTGAGCGTGTCCTCGAGGAAGTCGCGAGGCGGGAGCTCGGCCCCCGGCGGCAGCTCCAGCAGCGACCGGATCTCGGTCACCGCCGCGGGAAGGCGCGCGTCCACAGCCGACCGATTATCGAGTCCCCGCGCGCGGGCGGCATGGGCCGCCGGGCCTATCTTCCTCGCGTGCTCGGCCCATTCCTGGCCGTGCTCGCGCTCCTGCTCGCCGCGGCGCCGGCCGCGCACGCCGCCGAGCCCGCTCTCTCGGCGCGGCTCGCCCGCGCGCTGGCCGTGCCGAACGTCGATCCGGCCCGCACGGCCGCGCTCGCGATCGACCTCCGCGACGGCTCGGTCGTCTACGAGCGGAACGCCACGCTCTCGCTCGTCCCCGCATCGACCCAGAAGCTCCCCGTCACCTACGCGGCCCTCAGCCTGCTCGGCCCCGGCTACCGCTTCCACACCGAGCTCGTCGGCAGCGGCACGCTCGTCGGGGACGTCTGGCACGGCGACCTCTGGCTGCGTGGCTTCGGCGATCCGACCCTCCGGGAGTCCGACCTCGAGGGGCTCGCGGCGGAGGTCGCCTCGTGGGGGATCCGCCGCGTCAGCGGCGCCGTGATCGCCGACGAGTCGTGGTTCGACGCCCGCCGCACCGGCCCGGGCTGGAAGGCGAGCTTCTACATCCGCGAGTCGCCGCCGCTGTCGGCCCTCGTCGTCGACCGCGGCCGCTACCGCGGCAAGACGTCGCAGAACCCTGCGCTGGCGGCGGGATCGCTGCTCCGGCAGGCGCTCGCCGGCGCGGGTGTGAAGGTGGCCGGGAAAACGCGCACCGGGCGGCTGGCGACGGCGGGGCTCCCGCTGGCACGCGACACGTCCGAGCCGCTCGCCGAGATCGTCCGCTTCATGGGCCGCGAGAGCGACAACCACACCGCCGAGCTGCTGGTGAAGCAGCTCGGCGCGCTGTACGCGGGCCGCGGCTCGACAGCCGCCGGGACCCGGGTCGTGCGCTCCGCGCTCGAGGAGGCGGGCATCCCGCTCGCGGGCGTGCGGCTGGCGGACGGCTCCGGCCTCTCCAGCCTCGACCGGCTGACCGCGGCGGCGGTCGTCGCGCTGCTCGAGGCGGGGTTGACCGAGCGGGACATCCGCGACGCGTTCCTCGCCTCGCTCGCCGTCGCCGGCGTGGCCGGCACGCTCGAGGACCGGATGGACGCCCGGCCCGCGCGCGGCCGCGTGATCGCGAAGACCGGGACGACGGCGACGGCCTCGGCGCTCTCCGGCTTCGTCCGCGACCGCTACGTCTTCGCCATCCTCCAGAACGGCCGCCCGATCGCGACGCGCTGGGCGCGGATCGCGCAGGACCGCTTCGCCACCGTCCTAGCGGGCGGCTAGCAACCGCTTCAGATCGTCCTCGCCGAGGATCGGCACGCCTGCCTTCTCCGCCTTCGCCGCCTTCGATCCGGGGCTCTCCCCGACGACGACCCCCGTCGTCTTCTTGGAGACGTTGTCCGACACCTTCGCGCCGAGCGCCTCCAGCGCCGCCGTCGCCTCCTCGCGCGTGAAGCCCTCGAGCGTGCCCGTGAGCACGTACTGGCTCCCGGTGAGCGGGCCTTCGACCGGCTTCTCCTCCTCCCCGACCTCGAAGCGGAGGCCGAGCTCGCACAGCTCGGCGACGAGCGTCCGGTTCTGCTCGTCCGAGAACCACTCCGCGATCGCCTCGGCACGGTCTGGCCCGATCCCCTCGACCTCCTGGATCTCCTCCTGGCTCGCGTCGAGGAGCGGGTCGACGGAGCCGAAGTGGCGTGCGAGGTTGCGCGCGGTCACCCAGCCGACGTCGGGGATGTTGAGCCCGAAGAGGACGCGCGAGAAGGGCTGGCCCTTCGAGAGCGCGATCGCCTCGACCGCGTTGCGCGCGGAGACCTCGCCGTACCCTTCCAGCTCCAGCAGCTGCTCCGGGGTCAGCCGATAGAGGTCGGGCATCGACCGCAGCAGCCCCTCCGCCCAGAGCCGGCGCACGAACTGCTCGCCCACGCCGTCGATGTCCATCGCGGCCGTGACCCAGTTGATCAGCGTCTCGAGGCCGCGGGAGGGACAGGCGCGGTTGACGCACCGGTGCATCACCTCGCCCTCCGGCTTGACGACGGGCTCGTCGCAGAGCGGGCAGCGCTCGGGCATGCGGAACTCCTTCGTCCCCCTCGCGTGCTTGCCGGCCGGGCCGACGACCTGCGGGATCACGTCGCCCGCGCGCTGGACGATCACCCGGTCGCCTTCGCGGATCTGCTTGCGGTTGATGTCCTCCTCGTTGTGCAGCGTCGCGCGCGAGATCGTCACGCCGCCGACGTTGACCGGCTCGAGGATCGCCCACGGGTTGAGCGCGCCGGTGCGCCCGACGCGGATCATGATCTTCAGCAGCGTCGTCTCCGCCGTCATCGGCGCCCACTTGAACGCGCGCGCCCAGCGTGGCCGCTCGTGCAGCGCGCCGAGCCGCCGCTGCTGGTCGAAGGAGTCGACCTTGATCACGATCCCGTCGATCTCGTAGTCGAGCTCGGCCCGGCGCCGCTCCCACTCGTCGCACGCCTTCGCCACCTCCTCGATCGACTCGAAGCGCGCCGCGAACGGGTTGGTGCGGAAGCCCCGCTCCCGCAGCCACTCGAGCGTCTCGAAGTGCGCGTCGGGAGCGACGCCCTCGCGGTAGCCGGTCCCGTAGACCCAGATCGCGAGCGGGCGCGCGGCGGTGATCCGCGAGTCGAGTTGGCGGAGGGAGCCGGCTGCGGCGTTGCGCGGGTTCGGCGCGGGCGCCTTCCCGGCCGCGACCTGCTCCTCGTTGAAGCGCCGGAAGCCCGAGAGCGGGAAGTAGACCTCGCCGCGCACCTCGAGCAGCGGCGGCGCCTCGCCCTGCAGCGTCAGCGGGATCGAGCGGATCGTGCGCAGGTTCACCGTCACGTCCTCGCCGCGCAGGCCGTCGCCGCGGGTCGCGCCGCGCACGAGCCGCCCCTCCTCGTACACGAGCGAGACCGCGGACCCGTCGATCTTCGGCTCGATCACGTACGCGACCGGCTCGTCCGAGTCGAGCCGCTTGCGCACGTCCTCGGCCCACTTGAGCAGCGCCTCGCCGGTC
>DATKBA010000096.1:0-11436 GCA_035514455.1 Gaiellaceae bacterium
GGAGCGTCAGCTCGCGGAGCTGCGGGTGGAGGAGACGGACGGCGCCGAGCTGCGGACGAGCGTGATGACGCACGTGGCCTGGGCGCCGCCGAAGTGGGCCGGCGCGGCGCGCCGGACGCTCGCCGGGCTCGACGAGCTCCATCCCTCCCGCACGATCCTCCTCTTCCCCGAGCCGAAGCGGGCGGACGGTATCGACGTGACGGTGTCGCTGCGCTGCTTCGCCCTCCACGGCGCCTCGCGCGACGTCTGCTCGGAGGTGATCGAGCTGCGGCTCGGCGGGAAGCGGGCGCGCGCGCCGGGCTCGATCGTCCAGCCGCTGCTGATCTCCGATCTGCCGACCTTTTGCCGCTGGCGCGGGTTGCCGCCCTGGGGCCGGCCCGAGCTGGAGCAGCTCGTCGACGTCTGCGACCGGCTCGTCGTCGACTCGTCCGAGTGGCGCGGCCTGCCGGGCGCCTACGCCGAGCTGGAGGCGCTGTTCGACCGGATCGCCGTCTCGGACATCGCCTGGGGGCGCGGCCTCGGCTGGCGCGGCCGGCTCGCGGCGCTCTGGCCCGGGATCGCCGGCGTCGAGCGGCTGTCCGTCACCGGCCCGAAGGCGGACGCGCTGCTACTCGTGGGCTGGCTGCGCTCGCGGCTTGGCAGGGAGGTGGAGCTGACCCACCGCGCGGCGGAGTTGATCGAGCGGGTAGCGGTGGACGGCGAGGCGGTGACGCCGCCGCCCGGCGACACACCGGACGCGAGCGACCTGCTCTCCGCCGAGCTCGACGTCTTCGGCCGGGACACCGTCTACGAAGCCGCGGTCCGCGCGGCCTGAACGGCGGCTAGTGACACAGTGTCACTAGCGCTCTTTCGCCACCGCCGCGTGACCGAGCCGCAATCTCTGCCTGCACAGGCGCCCAATTCGCGCGCCGCGCGGAGCGCGCGCGGCCCGAACTGCTCGTGACACTGTGTCACAAGGCGCTCAGAGCAGCCCGCTCAGGTCGAGGCGGCCGTTCGACGAGACGTGTCCGCGCTCGAAGCGCCCGCCCGCCTCCTCGACGATCACCGCGGTCGGCGCGACGTCCCAGACGGCGAGGCCCTCGGCGTCCACGGCGGCCTCGGCCGACCCTTCCGCGACGAGCATGTGGGCCCAGAAGTCTCCGAACCCGCGCACGTGCCACGCCTCCCACGCCCGCGCCGGCGGCGGCCGGTCGAGGCCGTAGAGGAGCGTCGCGTCCTCGAGCCGGTCGATCCCGGAGACGTGCATCCGCTCGTCGTTCGCATACGCGCCGGCGCCGCGCTCCGCCCACCAGCGCCGCCCGAGCGCAGGCGCGGAGACGACGGCGACGCGGTCGGCGTAGGCGATCATCGTCGCCCACACGGGGATCCCGCGCGTGTAGTTGCGCGTGCCGTCGATCGGGTCGAGGATCCAGCCCGAGGCGTCGTCGCCGCCCTCCTCCTCGCCGAGGACCGGCTCCCCGGGCCGCTCGCGCGCGAGCCGCGCGCGCAGAGCAGCCTCGACCGCGCGGTCCGCCTCGGAGACGGGAGTCAGGTCGGGCTTGGTCTCGACGCGGAGGTCGAGCGCGCGGAAGCGGGCGAGCGAGATCGCGTCGGCGTCGTCCGCGAGCGAGAGGGCGAAGGCGAGGTCAGGGCTCACGCCCCGCGAGCCTACCGCCCGGACTTCTTGACGACCGCGAAGGTCGGCTTCGTGACCCGCAGCTCGATCGGGTCCGACCAGGTCATCGCCCGGGCCGTGCCAGGCATCGAGAAGTTGATCCCGCGGACGCGGTAGAACCAGCGGCCGGGCTCGAGCGGCAGGAGCGCCGAGGTCGCGTACGTGAGGCGCTCGCCCTCCTTCTTCCACGGGTAGCCGCGCTTCGACCACTGCACCTGGTACTGGTCGGCGCCCACCGCGGGCTTCCAGGCGATCAGGGGCGTGCCGTAGAACGAGGGGACGCTGCGTGCGGCGGCCGTGAGGCGGCCGCGCGGCGAGAGGCCGGAGACGTACGGCATGCGGGCGCGCGAGACGGCCGGCTCGCTCTCCTTGCCGAAGGCGAGCACGCGTCCGCTCGCACAGAGGTCCTGCGGCGTCTCGACGTCGTAGTAGTTGAGCCCGCCCGAGGTCGGCGTGACGGTGACGCCCGCGGCGTGGGCCTGCGTGAGCGCGGCCGCGAGCGTTGCGGTCGACCCGACGGACGAGGCGATCAAAGTGTTCTCGGCGCTCGCGCCGGTGCCGATCACGGCGGTGCCGGTCGGAATCGTCCCCGAGTCGAGCACGATCGTCGTCGCGCCGGCCGCAGCGGCGGTCGTGAGCTGGAGCGGGATCGTGTCCGGGACGAGGTAGCGCACCGGGACGACCGTCCAGTAGAAGCGGCCGTTCGGCCAGCCGCTCTCCCAGAGGTCGACAGGCGCGCCGGTCAGCACGGGCGTCCCGGGCAGGTCCGGGTCGGCGGAGGGCGGGGTGGACGCCGGATCGTCGTCGGTGGGCTCTTCGGTCT
This sequence comes from Gaiellaceae bacterium, assembly GCA_035514455.1. Classification (GTDB taxonomy): domain Bacteria; phylum Actinomycetota; class Thermoleophilia; order Gaiellales; family Gaiellaceae; genus Gaiellasilicea. Next base: position 2,478 of record DATKBA010000096.1, read on the forward strand.
TCGGAGTCGGCGTCGCCTTGGGCTTGTCCGACTCGGTCGTCTGGATCTTGAGCCCGTCGGCGGTGAAGCTCGACGGCTCGGTGCCGTCGCTCAGCGCGGACGTTCTCGCCTTCGTCAGCTCCGAGGCGCTCCTCGGCAGCCGCAGCGGGCCGGTCATTCGCGGCGCGTAGGCGGGCGAGCCGACCATCGCGCCGCGGTAGATCACGTTGACGCAGTCGGCGTCGCTGAAGGCGTAGACGCGGTAGAGCTCGTAGGCGGTGCCGGCCGCCGAGGCCGTGCCGCTGAACGCGAAGGCGGGCGTGCTCTTGTGCACGGCGGGCGTGGACGGCGAGGTGCCGGTCCCGTCGCCGTAGGTTCCGACCGGCGTGACCGTTCCGCCGGCGAGTGCGGGGTTCGTCGACGTGTAGACCGGGCTCCAGGGACCGTGGGAGACGGCGGGGATACCGGACGGGATCGCCCCGTAGAGGTTGCGGACGGCGCGGACGCGCCAGCGCACGGTGCCGGCCGTCTCCGGGTGGAACGACCAGAACTCGCGCTGGTCGACGGCGGGCGTCTTCGTCGCGACGATCTTGCCGGGGAAGATGTCGACCCACCAGACCTGGTAGTGGGAGGCGCCGTCGACGGGTGTCCAGCGCGAGAGGCCGGGGACGTCGGGCCGCTTCTGCGGGACGTTGGGCCAGCGGACGTTGAAGCCGTAGGGCTTGCTCCACCTCGTGACGCCGGAGGTGGTGATCGCGCGCACGCGCGCGTAGACCGCGTAGGGGTTGCCCGTCATCCAGGGCAGCGCGAGCGGGACCGAGGCGGCCGGCGCCTTCAGCTGGGCGTTCGACCAGAAGATCGCGCCCTCGCTGAAGCGAGGGTTCTTGGCGAGCTCGAACTCGTAGCGCGTGGCGCCGCGAACGGGGGCCCAGGCGAACGAGGGCGTCCGCGAGAATTCGTGGCCGGCGGCCTCGTCGGCGCGGAGCAGGAAGGCCTTCATGCCCTGCGGCGCGGCCGGGGGCGCGGTGGACCGCGCCTGCACGGCCCCGGTGAGGACGAGCGCGGCGAAGCAGACGAGCGCTGGGCGAACGAGACGCATCGTTAGTGGTTGTCGGCCGGGGTCCGCCGTGGGCTGTCCCTCAGAAGGGGGATAGCAGGCGGCCGGCGGCGAGCACGAGGGCGTCCGCGCCCGCCCGCCCGGCGACCTGCAGCGACGCGGGCAGGCCGTCCTCGGCGGGCCCGCACGGGAGCGCGAGCGCCGGCCAGCCGAGCAGCGAGAAGGGATAGGTGAAGCGGATCAGGCTCTCGCGGACGTCGAGGTCGCCGGGCGCGACACCGCGGCGGGCCGGCGGCGCGACGACGGGCAGCGTCGGCGTCAGCACGAGATCGAGCCCTTCGACCGCCGTGTCCATCCGCTCCCGGTACTCGGCGCGCAGGCGCTCGGCGCGCTCCACGTCTGCATCCCGCACCGCGAGACAGCGCTCGAGCTTGATCCGCACGTCCTCTCCGTAGAGGTCGGCGTTCTCGGCGAAGAGCTCGCGGTGGACGTCGGCGGCCTCGCGCATGAAGCCCGCGTACGTCCCGTCCGGGACGGGCGGTAGCTCGACAGGGCGGCGGCGCGGGAAGCGGGCTGCCGCCTCCTCGACGCGGGCGCGGACGAGCGGGTCGGCCTGCTCGGTCCAGGCGACGCCCACCGAGAGCTCCTCGAGCGACCCGAGCGTGCGTGCCTCGAAGCCGGGCGCGAGCACGGCGAGCATCCGCTCGCAGCCCTCGACGTCGAGCGCGAGCGGGCCGGCGGTGTCGAAGGTCGCCGCGAGCGGCCAGCAGCCGTCGAGCGGGACGAGCCCGTGCGTCGGCTTGTGCCCGACGACGCCGCAGCACGCGGCGGGGATCCGAATCGACCCGGCCGAGTCGGTGCCGAGCGCCGCGTCCGCGAGCCCGGCCGCGAGCGCCGCCGCCGACCCGCCGCTCGAGCCGCCCGCCACCCGTCCCGGGTGGCGCGGGTTGGGCACGTCGCCGAAGTGCGGATTCTCCGAGGTGGTGCCGTAGGCGAACTCGTGCAGGTTCGTCTTGCCGGCGTTGGCGTAGCCCGCGTCCTCGAGCAGCCGCACCGCCGCGGCCGTCTCCCGCGGCACGTGCCCGGCGAACACCGCCGAGCCGTAGGTCGTCTCCAGCCCGGCCGTGTCGAACAGGTCCTTGACGGCGAGCCGGATCCCGGCGGCGGTCGAATCCGGCCGGGCGAGGAAGATGTGCGCCAGATCCACTGTCGATAGGCTCCGGCCGCGAAGCGGCCCTTCAGGGGTTTGCGCGCTCGGGATCCGCTCCTGCGGATCCCGAGCATGCGACGGCAAATTCAGTCCAGGGCCAGGTAGAGGAGCGCGACGCCGGCGGTGCCGGCGAAGAGGAGCACGAAGATCCCGAACAGGGCCCAGCCCAGGATCAGGTTCTTGCGCTCGAGCTCCGGGGTCATCTCTTTCACAGGATCACCGGGTCCACGGCCGCGGCCACGAAGAGCAGCGCCAGGTAGAGGAGCGAGTAGTGGAAGAGGACGCCCGCGTTGCGGCGGGTCGGCTCGCGCCGGAGCCGCCACGCGAGCCCGAGGAAGAGCACGCCGAGGAGCGCGGCCGCGGCCGAGTAGACCGGGCCGAGCGAGAGTCCGACGGCCAGCGTGAACGCGACCATGCCGACCGAGTAGAGGAGGATCTGCCGTGTCGTCTCCGCGTCGCCACGCACGACCGGGAGCATCGGCACGCGGGCTGCCGCGTAGCTCTCCTTGAGCAGCAGCGCGAGCGCCCAGAAGTGCGGGGGCGTCCAGAGGAAGACGATCAGGAAGAGCCACAGCGCCGGCAGCCCGAGGCTGCCGCTCGTGGCCGCATAGCCGACGAGCGGCGGCACCGCGCCGGCCGCGCCGCCGATGACGATGTTCTGCGGCGTCGAGCGCTTCAGCCAGCGCGTGTAGACGAGCACGTAGAAGAGGTTGCCGACGAGCGCGAGCGCCGCCGTGAGCACGTTGACGGTGCTCGCGAGCAGGACGAACGAGAGGGCGGAGAGCGTCAGGCCGAACTCGAGCGCGCGCGCGGGCGGGACCCGGCCGGCCGCGACGGGACGCTTCTCCGTCCGCGAGCCCATCAGCCGGTCGATGTCCGCGTCGAGCAGGTGGTTGAGCGCGCTCGCCCCGCCGCAGGCGAGCGCGAGGCCGGCCATCGCGGCGGCGAAGAGCCCGGGTGACGGGACCCCCTGCGCGCCGACGAACGTCCCGGCCGCGCCGGTGACGAGGAGCAGCGACATGATCCGCGGCTTCGTCAGCGTCACGTAGTCGCGCCACGGGCCGGCCGCGACCGGCTCGCCACGGAAGCACTGCGCGGCCGAGACGAGCGCCGCCGCGAGCGAGAGCGAGGCGAGCGCGACGTGGAGTCCGTCCGCCGTCACGGCCGCGGCTGCGCCGAAGAGGGTGAGCGCGACGGATGCCGGCACGAGCAGGTGCCGGTGTGCGATCCGGGCCGCCACGACGACCGCGACGAGCGGCGGCACCGCGAGCGCGGAGACGTACTCGTGCCCGAGCCCGAAGGCCCCGGAGACGACTGCGAGCAGCGCTCCGGCCGCGCCGGCGAGCGCCGCGAGTTGCAGCCAGAACCCCGGCCTAGAGCGCACCGCGCTCCTTCAGCTTGCGCCGCAGGTCGTAGAGCGGCCGGGCGCTCGTCACGTACGGCACCTCGTCGAAGTTGTGCGCCGGCGGCGGCGAGGTCGTGTACCACTCGAGCGTGTCGGCGAGCCACGGGTCGTTGCCCGCGCGACGGCCCTTCCGCGAGCGCCAGATGTTGACGAGCAGGAAGAGGATCCCGAGCCCCATCACGTACGAGCCGATCGAGGAAACGAGGTTGTAGGCCTCCCAGAGGCCGCCCTCGCTGTAGGTGTAGATCCGCCGCGGCATCCCGAGCAGGCCGAGCAGGTGCTGCGGGAAGAAGGTGACGTTGAAGCCGAGGAAGACCGTCCAGAAGGTGAGCTTCCCGAGCCGCTCGTCGAGCATCCGCCCGAACATCTTCGGCCACCAGTAGTGCAGCCCCGCGAGGATCCCGAGCAGCGAGCCGCCGAAGAGCACGTAGTGGAAGTGGGCGACGACGTAGTAGGTGTCGTGCACCTGCCAGTCGATCGGGAACGCGGCGAGGAAGATCCCGGAGAGGCCGCCGATCGTGAAGACGCTGAGGAAGCCGAGCGCGAACAGCATCGGCGTGTCGAAGTGGATGTTCCCGCGCCACAGGGTCGCCAGCCAGTTGAAGATCTTCACCCCGGTCGGGACGGCGATCACCATCGACGCGACCATGAAGAACGCGTTCAGGAAGGGCGGCATCCCGACGGTGTACATGTGGTGCGCCCAGACGAGCATCGAGAAGAACGCGATCCCCGCGGTCGAGAACGCGACCGCCTTGTAGCCGAAGATCGGCTTGCGCGCGAACACGGGGATGATCTCGGAGATCATCCCGAACGCGGGCAGGATCATGATGTAGACCTCGGGGTGGCCGAAGAACCAGAAGACGTGCTGGTAGAGCACGGCGTTCCCGTTCTCGTCCGGGTTGAAGAAGTTCGTCCCCGCCTGGCGGTCGAGCAGGAGCAGCGTCAGCCCGCCCGAGAGCGCGGGCAGCACGAGCACGAGCAGGATCGCGTACGTGTCGATCGCCCAGATGAAGAGCGGCATCCGCGTCCAGCTCATCCCCTGCGTGCGCATGTTCTGGATCGTGACGATGAAGTTGATCGCGCCCGCGAGCGACGAGACCGTGAGCACGTGCAGCCCGAGGATCCAGAGGTCCTGGCCGTTGCCCGCGTCCTGGAGCGAGAGCGGCGGGTAGGCGGTCCAGCCGGACTTGGCGGCCCCGCCCTCGGCGAAGAACGAGAGCAGCAGGATGATTCCGCCGAAGAGGAAGAGCCAGTACGACATCGCGTTCAGGCGCGGGAAGGCCATGTCGCGCGCGCCGATCATCAGCGGCACGAGGAAGTTGCCGAAGCCGGCGAGGATCGGCACGACGACGAGGAAGACCATCGTCGTCCCGTGCATGGTCATGACCTCGTTGTAGGCGTCGCGCGTCAGGAAGTCGCTGTCGGGCTGCGCGAGCTGCGTGCGCAGCAGCATCGCCATCACGCCGCCGGCGAGGAAGAACACACCTGCGGTCGCGATGTAGAGGATCCCGATCCGCTTGTGGTCGACGGTGACGAGCCAGCTCGCGACGCGGCCGCGCTGCCAGTCCGGTACCGGCGCGGGGCCGGCCAGGCGCTCGGCGTCAACTGCCACCGAGCAGCTCCTCCTCGAGGTAGTCCGTGAGCGCCTTCATCTGCCGGTCGCCCCAGTCGGTGCCGATCGGAGGCATCGTCCGGCGCCCGTGGCGCACGACGTCCTCTACGCCCGCGGTGTCGGCGAGCAGCGCGTTGCCCTGGAGGCGGAGGCCGATGTCGCCCTCGCCGGCGAGCCCGTGGCACTTCGCGCAGGCGCCGAGGTACGTCTGCTCGCCGAGGTCGGACGTGCCGGCCGCCTGCGCGCGCTCCTCCTCCTCGAGCCACGCCTCGAACTCCTCGCGCGGCAGCGCCTCCACCTCGGCCTTCATCTCCGCGTGCTGGATCCCGCAGAACTCGGCGCACTGCCCGCGGTAGGTCCCCGGGGCCGTCGCGTTGAACCAGGTCACGTTGACGTGCCCTGGGATCGCGTCGAGCTTGCCGCCGAGCGCGGGAATCCACCAGGAATGGATCACGTCGTTGTCGGGCGCCACGATCTCCAGCCGCACGTTCTGGCCGACGGGAGCGCGGAGCCTGTCGACCGAGATCACGCCGTTCGGGTACTCGAAGTTCCAGTAGTAGCGCGCGCCCTCGACGGTGACGTCGAGCCGGCCGCCGTCGGCGCTCGCGGCCGGGACGCCCTGGATCCCAGGCAGCTTGTAGAAGACGAACGAGCCGATCGCGACCAGGATCAGCACGGGCACGATCGTCCACGCGAGCTCGAGGTTCGTGTTCCCGTGCACCTGGGCGCCGTCCTCGTCGCGGGCGCGGCGGCGGCGGCGGTAGCGGACGATGAACCAGATCAGCGCGACGTGGACGCCGACGAGGATCGCGCCGGTGAAGATCGAGACCCAGTAGTAGCTGTCGTTGATCCCCTCGGCGTTCGGCGACATCGGCTCGACCGGAGCGACGCCGCCGTTTCCGGCGACGGCTGCTCCCGCCGCTGCGAGAGCGATCAGGACGGCAACGACGAGAGACCGGCGCACGGAGTGCCATTCTATGAACGTGACGAGGGCGGTGCGCAGCGGAACCAGCGTCGAGCTCCCGGCCGGTGTGGCCCCTCCCTTCGAGGTGTACGTGAACGGAGTCGTCCAGCGCGAGGGCGCCGATTTCGACCTGCGGGACGGGGCGCTCGTGTTCGCCCGGGAGCTGCGCCAGGAGGGCAGGCTCGGCTTCTGGCGCTGGGCGTCGATCCTCTTCGGCGTCGCCGGGACCTACCGCCAGAACGACGTCGTCGACGTCGTCTACGCGCAGGGAGGCCGGCGCGCGGTCGCGAGCGGCCTTCCCGTCGGGCCGGGTTAGTCGCGCGGGGTTACGCGAGCCGGCCGGCCGCCGCGACGGCGGCGCGCAGCCGGGCCGCGTGGGCCGGCGTGAGCTGCCCCGGCTCCAGCCGCCAGCTCCAGTTTCCGTTCTCGGTCCCGGGCGTGTTCATCCGCGCCTCGCTGCCCAGCCCGAGCACGTCCTGCGCCGGGATCATCGCGAGCGCGGGGCGCGACGAGAGCGCGAGCGCGATCAGCTCCCAGGGGTCGCGGTCGGGCAGGTGGCCGTGGAGCGTGTCGGTGTCGTGCGTCGTCGTGTAGACCACCTGATGCTCGCGGTGGTTCTCGAACCGGTGCGGGTTGCCGGGCTTCTCCTGGAAGGCCCAGAGGAGGACGACCATGCCGGGGAAGCCGAGCGCGTCGCGCAGCTCGACGACGTCGGGTGTGATCAGGCCGAGGTCCTCCGCGATCACGGGCAGCGGGCCGAGAGCGGCTTCGGCGGCGCGGAAGAGCGCCTCGCCCGGGCCGGGGAGCCAGTGGCCGGTGCGCGCGTCCGTCTGGCCCTCGGGGATCGCCCAGAAGTCGACCAAGCCCCGGAAGTGGTCGATCCGCGTCAGGTCGACGAGCGCGAACGTGCGGCGCAGCCGCTCGATCCACCAGCGGTAGCCGTCCCGAGCGACCGCGTCCCAGTCGAAGAGCGGACTCCCCCAGTGCTGGCCGAGCGGGCTCATCCTGTCCGGAGGCGCGCCGGCGACGAGGCCGGGGAGGAACAGCTCGGGGTGGGCGAGGTGGTCGACGCTGCCCTGGGCGACGTAGATCGGGACGTCGCCGACGAGCCGGATTCCCCGCTCGAGCGCGTAGGCGCGCAACGCGGACCACTCGCGCTGGAAGCGGACCTGGTCCTCGACGCTGCCGCCCGCGTCCTCCCACTCCCCGATCCAGTAGCCGTTCGCGCGCCGGAAGGCGTTCGCCTCGCGGGCCGTGACCGGGGCGTCCGGCTCGGCGAGAAAGCCGTTCCAGGCCGCGAAGGCGGAGCTGGAGGCGTACGGCGACCCGACCTCGTCCGGCGGCCCGAGCGGCAGCACCTGCCACCAGCGCTGCCCGGCCGCCTCGAGCCAGTCGACGAACGCATAGGCGGCCGCGTCGAGGCGTCCGCCCGGCAGGGAGGTCGGGTGCAGCACGATGCCGCTCGATCGTTGAAGCTCCACTGTTTGAAGAATCCCGCTCGCTGAAAGTCTCGGAGTCGTGCCCTCGCCCGCTGCCAAGCAACCGCCCCCCAGGATCCAGATCCAGGACGCCCGCCCGCAGGTCGACTGCGGACGCTATCCGGTCAAGGCGGCCGCGGGGGACGACGTCGCCGTGTCCGCGCGGATCTTCAAGGACGGCCACGACGTCATCCGCGCGGTCGTCCGCTACCGGCAGGCGGGGACGCGGAAGTGGCTCGAGCAGCCGCTCGAGCCGGCCGGGAACGACCGCTGGGAGGGGACGTTCGCAGTCGGCGCCCTCGGCCGCTGGCAGTTCACGGTCGAGGCCTGGGTCGACCGGTACGCGACGCTCCTCGACGAGCTCGACCGGAAGCTCGCCGCCGGGCAGACGGAGCTCGCGGGGGAGCTCTCGGAGGCGGAAACGCTCTTCGGCCCGGGAAAGCTCGAGGACTGGCGCACCGCAGCTCCTGCGCTCGGGGCGAAGGACCGGCACGGCAAGACCTGCCTCGACCGGCCGCTCGAGGTCGACGTCGAGCGCGAGCGCGCCCGCTTCGGCGCCTGGTACGAGCTCTTCCCCCGCTCCTGGGGAGGGTTCGCCGGGGTCGAGCGCGTGCTCCCGCAGCTGGCCGAGCTCGGCTTCGACGTCGTCTACCTGCCGCCGATCCACCCGATCGGGACGACGAACCGGAAGGGTCGCAACAACGCGCTCGTGGCGGCGAAGGGCGATCCGGGCAGCCCGTGGGCGATCGGCGGGCCGGAAGGCGGGCACGACGCGATCCACCCGGAGCTCGGGACGGTGGCCGACTTCGAGCGCCTCGTCGAGACCGCGCGGGCGGGGGGGATGGAGATCGCGCTCGACTTCGCGATCCAGTGCTCTCCCGACCACCCCTGGCTGCGCGAGCATCCGGAATGGTTCAACCGCCGCCCCGACGGGACGCTCAAGTACGCCGAGAACCCGCCCAAGCGCTACCAGGACATCTACAACGTCAACTTCGACTCGGAGGACTGGCGGGGCCTGTGGGAGGCGCTGCGCGACGTCGTCCTCCACTGGTGCCGCGTCGGCGTGCGCGCGTTCCGGGTCGACAACCCGCACACGAAGTCGGTTCCGTTCTGGGACTGGCTGATCGGCGAGGTGCGCGCCGAGTTCCCGGACACGATCTTCTTCGCCGAGGCCTTCACGCGGCCGGCGATGATGACGACGCTCGCCAAGACCGGCTTCAGCCAGTCGTACACCTACTTCACCTGGAAGAACAC
>DATKBA010000097.1:0-2946 GCA_035514455.1 Gaiellaceae bacterium
TCAGAAGATCTCGGGGCACCAGGGCTTCGGCGACCCGGTGAGGAAGACCGCGTCCGCACGGGCGGCACCGCCCTCGCGGAGCTCGCGCACGAGGCCCGACCGGACGAGCTCGCCGAACGTGAAGCCGCCGAGGTACACGGAGCCGAGCTCGCCGACGTCGAGCGCCAGGTCGGGCTCCTCGTCCGTCCGGGTCGCCTCATCCCCGGCGAGACGCCAGCGGCCGGCGTTCTCGGGCAGGAACGCGTCGGCGACCTCGAGCACCGCCTGGCCGTCACCGCCGTAGGCACGCGCGGAGAGCGCCGCGCCCACGTCGACGAGGCGGATCCAGAGGCCGTCGCCGACCCGCATCTGCATCCGCCGCGGGTAGACGAGCTGGTGTAGCAGCGGGTGGTCGATCGGCAGCAGGTACCCCTTCAGCGTGACCTTCCAGTCCATGTCGAGCAGGACGCGCCAGAGCTCGCGCGTCGCCACCGGCCCGTCCGCGAGCGCCTCGATCACGTCCACGTGACCGGCCGCGGCCCCCGCCTCGAACTTCGTGTGGATCCGGTAGAGGGCATAGCCGGCCGGCTCGCCGCCCAGCTCCAGCACGACCGCGTTCTTCTCGCCACCGCCGCCGCGGCGCTCGGGCGGGTCGGGGATCGTCCGCGTCTCCCACCACATGTCTGTCCTGGCGAACATCCCGGGCGTCTGCGTGCACACGCGGTCGTAGACCGCCGCGACCACGTCCTTCGACTCGGCCAGGGGGACGATCCGCGTCTCCGCCCGCTCGTCGCGCGGCTCGCGCAGTGCGGCGTAGCCGCTCGGCACGCCGATCTCGCACGACAGCGACGCGAGCCCGTAGCCGTAGCGGCGGTAGATCGGCTCCTCCGACGCCCACAGCGCCGCGACCGGCTCGCCGCGGTCGCGGATGTCCTCGAGCTGCGTGCGCATCATCGCCGTGAGCACGCCGCGGCGGCGGTGGGTCGGGAGGACGCCGACGACGGTGACGCCGCCGCAGCCGACGGTGCCGCCGGGGACGGTCAGCTCGAACGGGAAGGCGCCGGCGCCGCCGACGATGCGGTCGCCGTCGAAGGCGGCGTGCATGCGCTCGAGGGGAAGATTGCTCGAGAAGCGCTGCGCCGCCTCGTCGTCGGGCGGCCAGCCGCCGAAGTAGTGGCCGATCGCTCCGACCGCGCGCTTGAACTCCTCCAGGTCGCGCGTGGCGCGGACGTCCCAGCCCATCAGAACACCTCGGGGCAGAACGGAGGCAGGTCGGTGCGGAAGAGGAGCGTCGCGTCCTCGGCCGCGCCCTCGCGCCGCTCCTGCGCCCGGCCGGAGTGGACGAGACGGTGGAAGTCGAACGCGCCGAGATAGGCCGCCGCGAGATCCGCCGTGTCGAGCGCGAGGTCGGCCGTGTCCTCGGTGAGGCCGGCGTCGTCGCCGACGCGGTAGCGGCCCGCGTTCCAGGGGCAGAGCTCGTCGGTCACCTCCAGCACGAGCGAAGGGCCTGGCTTGTACGAGCGGGCGCGGAGTGCCGCGTCGAGGTCGACGAGCCGCAGCCACAGCCCGTCGCCGAGCCCCAGCCCGAGCGCGCGGACGTCGCGCACGTTGAGGAGGAGCGTCGAGGCGGGGTCGAGCGCGTAGACCTCGACCTTGACGGTGAGGTCGATTCCGTGCAGGAAGCGCCAGAGCTCGCGCTCCGACGCCGGCGACGTCGCGAAGGCCTCGACCACCTGCACCTCGCCGCGCGGGAACCCGTCCTCCCACTCGCCCTTGACCCGGTACAGCGCGTAGCCCACGACGTCGCCGTCGCGCTCGACGGCGGCGTAGAACTTCTGGCTCGCGCCGCGGCGCCACTCCTTGGGATCGGCGAGCCTGTGCTCCCGCCACCAGGTCTCGGAGCGCGTCAGCATCCCCGCTCTCGCCTCGCGCATCTGCTCGTAAACCGGCGGGAAGAGGCGGAACGCCTCCTCGGCATCGACCAGCCTGATCGTCGCCTCGGGGCCGCGGTCGTCGCGCAGCGCGAATCGCGACCGGTCCGACTTCGCGCGCACCCCGGGCGCGGCCGGCCCGTAGCCGAAGCGCCCGTAGATCGAGGCCTCGGAGGCCCAGAGGGCGGCGACCGGCTCGCCCCAGCCGTGGACGTCCGCGAGCTGCCGCCGCATGAAGTCGCGCAGGATCCCGCGGCGGCGGTGGGAGGGCAGCACGCCGATCCAGGTGACGCCGGCGCACGGCAGCCGGCCGCCCGGGATCGTCAGGTCGAAGCTGTACGCGCCCGCGAGCCCGACCGGCCGGCCGTCGTCGAAGGCCGCGAGGCTGCGCGACGTCGGCAGGATCTTCTGCTCGCGCTCCCAGTCGGCGTCCTCGACCTCGCTGCCGAAGGCCGCCTCGGCCGCGGTCATCGCGGCGCGCAGCTCGTCCTCTCTCGGGGGGCGGATCTCGATGCTCACCGGACGATCTTCTCAGGCGAGCTTCTCGAGAGGTGCATAGTCGAGCATCAGCTTCCGCTCGCTGCCGTCGTCCGCGAAGCGGACCGTGACGACGCCGCCCGGCTCGATGCGCGTGATCACGCCCTCTCCGAGCGTGCCGTGGCGGACGCTGTCGCCGGTCGCGAGTGAGGGATGGTCGGCGCGGGGTGCGATCTCGCGGGTCTGCGCGGGGGTGCCGTAGTTGCGCCACGACGAGGCGCGCAGCCGCTCGCGCTCGACGTGCCGGTCGGGCAGCTCGTCGAGGAAGCGCGAGGGCAGGTGGCTCGTCGTCCGGCCCCAGAGCAGCCGCGAGGACGCGTGCGTGAGCGTCAGCCGCTCCTCGGCGCGCGTCAGGCCGACGTAGAAGAGGCGCCGCTCCTCCTCCACGCCCTGCTCCTCGATCGAGCGGGCGCTCGGGAAGATCTCCTCCTCGACGCCGACCACGAAGACGGCGCGGAACTCGAGCCCCTTCGCGTTGTGGATCGTCATCAGCGTCACG
>DATKBA010000098.1:0-7541 GCA_035514455.1 Gaiellaceae bacterium
CGAGGCGATCGCGATCACGGCGATCGCGACCGTCCAGAGGTGCTCCTGCTCGGGGAACGCGACGACGAGCAGCCGCAGCGCGACCACGAGCGCCGCCACCTTCGTCGCCGCGGACATGAACGCCGTCACGGACGTCGGCGCCCCCTCGTAGACATCCGGCGTCCACATGTGGAACGGCGCCGCGGAGGCCTTGAAGGCGAGGCCCGCGATCAGCATCGCAAGCCCGGCGAGGAGGAGGACGTCGTCGCCCGCGCTCGCCGCCGCGATCTGCGAAAAGCCGATCTCGCCGGTCGAGCCGTAGACGAGCGCGGCGCCGAAGAGGAGGACGGCCGAGCCGAAGCTACCGACGATCAGGTACTTGAGGCCCGACTCGAGCGACTCCTCGCGGTGCGTGTCGAGCGCGCAGAGGACGTAGAGCGCGAGCGAGAACCATTCGAGGCCGAGGAACAGCGTCATCAGGTTCGACGACGTGACGAAGAACGCCATCCCCGCGCCCGCCGCCGCGAGCAGCGCGTAGTACTCGCCCGCATGGTCGCGGCGCTTCTCGCCCCAGGCGAGGAGCACCGTCAGCGCGCCCGCTCCCGCCACGATGATCGCAGCGAGCGCGCCTAGCCGGTCGCGCGTGAACGACTCGGCGATCAGCGTGCGCCCCTCGGCGCTCCGGTCGAAGACGATCGCCGCGAAGATCAACGCGGTGACGAAGCCGGCGAAAGCCGCGAACGCGGTGAAGCCGCGCCGCATCCACCACGGCACGAGTACGCTCCCGAGCAGGGCGACGCCCGAGGCACCGAGCAGCGAGAGCGTCGGCGCGAGCGCGAGCCAGTCGATCTTGGGCGTCGGAATCACCGGGCCCGCAACTCCGTTCCGGGCTCGCTCTCGACGTCGACGAACGAGCGCTCGGAGATCGCGGCCGGCCAGGCGGAAAGGACGAGCAGCGCCGCCAGGAGGGGCACGACGACGGACAGGTCGGGCCAGCGCAGGTCGGGAGTCGCCTCCGCGGCGTCGCCCCCCGCCGGCGCGTGCAGCACGGCGGAAATCAGCCGCAGCATGTACATCGCCGCGAGCACGATTGCGCCGACGCCGACGGCTGCCCAGCCCCAGCCCTGCACGTAGACGCCGGCCAGGATCAGGAACTCGCCCGCGAAGACGACCGAGCCCGGGACGGCCAGCGCGATGATGCCCGTCGCCAGCAGCATCGTCGCGAGCGCGGGCCGGCCGCGCGCCATCCCGCCGATCCGGTCGAACGCGCTCGTGCCCGCGCGCGCCTCGATCATCCCCGCGAGCAGGAAGAGCGACGCGGAGACGAGCCCGTGCGCGACCGAGTGGACGATCGCGCCGGTGACGCCGAGCTCGCTGAGCGAGAACAGCCCGAGCACGATCAGGCCCATCTGGCCCATCGAGGAGTATGCGATCACCGCCCGCATGTCGGGGGCGCGGAACGCGAGCAGCGAGCCGTAGACGAGCCCGATCGCCGCGAGCGAGAGGATCAGCGTCTGGTACTCCTGCACCGGCTCCGGGAACTTGTCGATCGCGATCCGGAGCAGGCCGTAGACCGCGGCCTTCGAGACGACGCCGGAGAGGATCGCGGCGACCTCCGGCGGCGACTCGCGGTAGGCGTCGACGAGCCAGCCGTGGAAGGGGAAGAGCGGCGCCTTGACGGCGAACGCGGCCAGGAAGCCGAGGAAGACCCACTCGTTGGTGGAGGTGCCGGAGTCGACGAGCGAGAACGTGCCCTCGGAGAGCCCGAAGGCGACGATCGCTGCGAGCATCAGCAGCGAGCCGGCCATCGTGTAGATGACGAAGAGCGCGGTCGCGCGCAGGCGCCGCGGGCCGCCCCAGACGCCGATCAGGACGTAGAGCGGGATCAGCATCGCCTCGAAGAAGACGTAGAAGAGGAGCAGGTCCTGGGCGGTGAAGACGCCCACGATCGCGCCGGTCAGGAAGAGCAGCAGCCCGAAGTAGGCACGGCCGCGATCGCCGCCCGCCCGCAGCGCGTAGCCGATCGCGGCCGCGCAGACGACGATCGTCAGGCCCGTGAGCCAGAGCGAGAAGCCGAAGAAGCCGACGTGGTAGGAGACGCCGAGGTCGCTGAACCAGCTCTGCCGGTCCTGCAGCTGCAGGCCGCGGTCGAAGTCGAAGCGCCAGACGGCGAGCGCGAAGAGCACGACCTCCGCGAGGGCGACGAGGAGCGCGAGGGCGCCCGCCGCCCGGCCGGGAAGCGGCAGCAGCCAGACGACGAGCGCGGCGGCGAGCGGCAGCAGGATCAGGGTCGTCGTCACTGGACGCTCACAAAGACGGCGACGAGGATCGCGACGCCCGCGGCGATCGCAAGGGCGTAGCTACGGAGGTAGCCGGTCTGCGCCTCGCCGACCGCGCCTCCCGCGCTGCGCGCGCCGAGGCCGACGCCGTCGATCGAGCCGCCGATCAGGGGCTCCTCGACGCGACGGCGCAGCGCCCCGGTCAGGAGGACGGCCGGACGGAAGAAGATCGAGTCGTAAAGCTCGTCGAACCAGAGCTTGTGCTCGAGCGTCTCCCGGACGAGCGCCGCGCGCGGCACGGCCCGCCGGCGACGGGCGCCGTAGAAGGCCCAGGCGGCCCAGATCCCGAGCAGCCCGAGCCCGACCGCGAGGGCGCTCGTGACGTAGTCCTGGGTCAGCGTCGGCTCGACGAGCGCGAGGTGCTCGCGGCCGACCGCGATCGGGTCGAGCCACTCGCCGAACGGGTGCCAGACGCCCGCGATCTGGATCCAACCGCCGACGACCGCCAGCAGGGCGAGCACGGCGACCGGGAACGTCATCGTCCACGGCCCCTCGCCGTGGCCGTGCCCGTGCCGGTGCGCCTGGACGAGCTCCGACGGCGGGCCGAGGAAGACGATGAACAGGAGCCGGAACGTGTAGAGGCCGGTCAGGAGGGCGCCGAGCAGGCCTGCCGCGAAGAGCAGCTGCCCGTAGCCGCCCGACGCGAGCGCCGAGGCGAGGATCGAGTCCTTCGAGAAGAAGCCCGAGAGCGGCGGGATCCCGACGAGCGCGAGCGAGCCGACGAGGAACGCCGCGAACGTCCTCGGCATCGCGTGCCGGACGCCGCCCATCTTCCTGATGTCCTGCTCGCCGGCGAGGTGGTGGATCACGAGCCCGGCCGCCATGAAGAGCAGCGCCTTGAAGAAGGCGTGCGTCATCAGGTGGAACATCCCGTTCCCGTACGCGCCCAGGCCGGCGCCGAGGAACATGTAGCCGATCTGCGACATCGTCGAGTACGCGATCACGCGCTTGATGTCCGTCTGCACGAGGGCGACGAGGCCGGCAACGAGCAGCGTGACCGCGCCGAGGCCGGCCGCGAGGTCGGAGATCGAAGGCGCGAGCTCGAAGATCGGGTGCGCGCGGACGATCAGGTAGACGCCCGCGGTCACCATCGTCGCCGCGTGGATCAGTGCCGAGACCGGGGTCGGGCCCTCCATCGCGTCGGGCAGCCACGTGTGGAGCGGGATCTGCGCCGACTTCGCGACCGCGCCGCCGAGCAGGCCGAGCGCGATCAAGTTGACGAGCGTCTGCGACATCCCACCCGCACTGTCCGAACCAAAGGCGGCGAAAGCCGCCTGGAAGTCGAGCGTGCCCGTCTGCCAGATGATCGCGAAGAACGCGAGCGCCATCGTCGCGTCGCCGAGCGCGTTCATCACGAACGCCTTCTTCGCGGCCGCGACCGCCTCCGGCCGCTCGTGCCAGAACCCGATCAGCAGGTAGGACGCGAGCCCGACGAGCCCCCAACCGACGAGCAGGAGGAGGAAGTTCGCCGCCTGCACGAGCAGCAGCATCGAGAAGACGAACAGCGCCATGTAGGCGAAGTAGCGCCGCTCCTCCGGGTCACCGTCCATGTAGCCGACCGAGTAGAGGACGATCAGGCCGCCGACGCCGCTGACGATCAGCATCATCGTCACCGAGAGCGGGTCGACGAGGAGCGAGAGACCGACCTCGAAGTTCTGGGTGCCGAGCCACGTCCATGCGGTCGTCACCACCTCGCGCTCCTCGCGCTCGCGCCCGAGCAGGCCGACGAATGACGCGACGGCGCCGCCGAACGCCGCGAAGACGGAGAGCGTCGAGATCCACGCGGCCGTGCGCCGGGAGATCGACGCGCCGGCGAGCGTGATCAGGAGCGCGCCGGCCAGCGGCGCGAGCAGGCAGACCCAGGCGCCGGGGATCATCCGCGCAGCACCCGGAGCCGGTCGACGTCGAGGTCGAGGTGCCTGCGCGCGATCGCGACGATCAGGCCGAGCCCGACAACGACCTCCGCGGCGGCGACGGCCATCACCGCAAGCGCGAAGATCTGCCCGTCGTGGCCGCCGTGCAGGCGCGCGAAGGTGATCAGCGCGAGGTTCGAGGCGTTGAGCATGATCTCGAGCGAGAGCAGGACGATCAGCGGGCTGCGCCGCAGCAGCACGCCGGCGACGCCGATCGCGAACAGGAACGCCGAGAGGATCAGGTACCAGCTGGGGTCAGGCCCCCTCACGTCCCTGACCGCCTTTCGCTCCCGCCCGGCGAAGCCGGGCTCCGCGAAAGGCTGACGACGCTCGCGGCGCTCCGGCGGGCGGCCCGTACCTCCGTACTGTTCCGCCCGCCTACACACCGCGAGCGACGTCTCAGGAACGTGAGGTTCACGCGTGCGCCGCCTCCTCCTCGTCCTCCGCGCGCGAGCGCGTCCCCAGCACGACCCCGCCGACGGCCGCGATCAGAAGCACGATCGAGGTGATCTCGAACGCGAGCAGATGGTCGGTCAGGAACAGGCGCCCGATCTCGGCCGGGCTGCCGAAGGAGCGCTCGATCTCGGCGGCGTCCGTGAGCCGGTCGCCCGCGGCGAGCCCGATCACGACGACGATCTCGACCAGGAGCGCCGCCGCCGCCACGACCGCGCCGATCGACACCCAGGACGGCCCGCCGCCCGTGAAGGCACCGGGGGTGCGGTCGCCGAGGTAGGCGATCACGAACAGGAACATCACCATCACCGCGCCCGCGTAGACGAGCACCTGGGCGGCGGCGAGGAACTCGGCCGAGGCGAGCAGGAAGAGGACGGCGAGCGAGCCCAGGTTCCCGATCAGCGCGAGCGCGGAGAAGAACGGGTTGCGAAAGGTGACGACGGCGAGCCCGGAGCCGAGGCAGGCCGCGGCGGCCAAGAGCCAGATCGCCCAGACGAGGACGTTGCCCACGGCTAGGACCGGGCCTTGTAGGCCGGGATCGGCGTGTCGTAGAGGTCGCGGTCGGCGACCGGGACTTGCTTCATCGGGGCCGCGAGCAGCATGTCCTTCGTGTAGATCAGGTCGTCGCGCGAGTACTCCGAGAGCTCGTACTCGTTGCCGAGCGTGATCGCGTCGAACGGGCACGCGAGCTCGCAGTAGCCGCAGAAGATGCAGCGGCTCATGTTGATCTCGTAGATTCGCGCGTAGCGCTCGCCGGCCGAGACCCGGTTCGTCGGCGTGTTCTCGGCGGAGACGACACGGATGCAGTCGGCCGGGCAGGCAGCGGCGCAGAGCGAGCAGCCGACGCACTTCTCGAGCCCGTTCTCGTGCACGTGCAGCCGGTGGCGGCCGCGGAAGCGCGGGTACACCGGCCGCTTGAACTCCGGGTACTCCTGCGTGATCGGGCGCTTGAAGATGTGGCTGAACGTGATCCCGAAGCCCTTGGCGGTCCCGAAGGGCATCAGAGCCACACCACGAGGATCGCGGTCACGATCGCGTTGACGGTCGCCACGGGCAGGAGCACCTTCCAGCCGAAGCGCATCAGCTGGTCGTAGCGCAGGCGCGGCAGCGTCGTCCGCATCCAGATGAAGACGAAGATGAGCACCATCAGCTTGAGCACGAACCAGACCGGGCCGATCGCGTCGGGCCCGGGGCCGTGCCAGCCGCCGAGGAAGAGCGTGACGGCGAGGCCCGAGAGCGTGATCAGGTTGATGTACTCGCTCATCGTGAAGAGCCCGAAGCGCATGCCGCCGTACTCGGTGTGGTAGCCGGCGACGAGCTCCTGCTCGGCCTCGGGGAGGTCGAACGGCGCCCGGGAGGTCTCCGCCGTGCCGGCGATCATGAAGACGACGAAGCCGGCGAACTGCGGCAGCACGTACCACCAGCGGTCCTGGGCGGCGACGATCTCCGTCAGCGAGAGCGACTGCGCCATGATCACGACGCCGAGCACGCTGAGGGCGAGCGAGACCTCGTAGCTGACGAGCTGAGCGCACGTCCGCATCGATCCGAGCAGCGCGTACTTCGAGTCGGACGCCCACCCGGCGACGATGAAGCCGTACGCGCCGATCGAGCCGATCGCGAAGATCAGGATCAGCGCGATCGGGAGGTCGGCGACCTGGCCGTCGACCTGCGTGCCAAAGATCTCCCAGCCCGGCCCGAACGGGATCACCGAGAAGGTGGAGAGCGCCGTGAAGGCCGCGACGAACGGCGAGGCGATGTAGAGCACGTCGACGGCCGACCCGGGGAAGAAGCTCTCCTTCCGGATCAGCTTCGTCAGGTCGGCGATCGGCTGCAGGAGGCCGAACGGCCCGGCGCGGTTGGGACCGTAGCGCTGCTGCATCCGCCCCATCACCTTCCGTTCCGCGAGCGTCAGGTAGGCGAAGGCGGCCATGACCAGGTTGATCACGATCAGCGACTTGATCACCGCGACCCACCAGGGTTCGTTCACGCCTTCACCACCTCGACGTCGCGGTGGAGGTCGAGGGCGTGCTCCTCGGCGATCCGCGCCGTGCCCGCCGCGAGCGCGCGGCTGACGCGGGCGCGCAGCTCGACCGACGTCCCGTTCGAGCGGACGCTGACCGTGTCGCCGCTCGCGATCTGGCGGCGCTCCGCGTCCTCGGCGGCGAGCTCGATCTCCCGCCCGGGCCGCTGGAACTGGAGCTCGGGCACGCGCTCGACGGCGGGGCCGGAGAAGAGCGGGCGGTAGCGCTGCAGCTTGAGCGTGCCCAGGAAGTGCTCGGGCGGCGCGGCCCCGGGCGGCGGCAGCGGCGCCTCGGGCGCGGGGGCGGGCGGCTCGTACGCGGCGCGGGGCGGCAGCGGGGCGCGCTCGCCGACCTCGCCGTACCCGATCCCGCCGAAGGCCAGCTCGGACAGCTCGGCGAAGACGACCGACGCGTGCGGCGAGACGGCGACGCCGAAGCGCTCCGCGAGCTTCGAGATCCAGGCGAGCTCGTCGGGGACGGGCGGGATCACGGCGCGCCGGAGCCGCTGCACGCGGCCCTCGAGGTTGATGAAGGAGCCGTCGCGCTCGAGGTAGCTCGTACCCGGGAGGACGAGATCGGCCCAGCCGACCGCGAGCCCGTGGAACATCGTGATCGCGAGCACGTGCTCGGCCTGCTCCGCGAGCGCGCGCACGGCCGGGTCGGCGGCGGCCTCGTCGCCGGAGACGATCAGGAGGCCGATCGGCTCCGGGTTCTCCTCCTCGCCGCCGGCCGCCGCGGCCCAGGCCTCGGCGACCCCGCGCGCGTTCGGCGTCGAGGGCAGGTGGAATGCGGCGCTGCCCGGCTTGCCTTCGAGGCCGAGCCGGTGGGCCAGCTCC
>DATKBA010000099.1:0-2097 GCA_035514455.1 Gaiellaceae bacterium
AGCGCCACCACTTCGACCCGCCCCACCGGATCGAGCCCGAACGCCTCGCACGCTCGCTCGAGGCGCTGTGGCGGCGCGCCGAGCGGTCTTAGCCGGCACAGAGCTGACACACCGGGGTGGTCGCAGAGATCAGAGCGAGCCGAGCGGCGCGAGCGCCCGCACCGGCTGCCCCGTGACCTCTGCGATCACCTCGAAGTGGCGGTCGTAGTGGAGGAGCGTCAACTCGGCCAGCTCCGCGGCCGCGGCGATCAGGAGATCGGAAACCCCGACCTGTCGATGGTGGAGCGGGCCCCGCTCCGCAAACGCTTCGAAGACGTCCATCGCGCGGCGCCACACGCGGTCTCCCATCGGTGCAGTGCGGAGCGCGTCGAGCATCTCGCGCATCTCGACGAAGTCCGCGTGGTCGCGACTCGTCCACAGCAGCTCGAGCCGCACCATGTCGCACGTGGCGAAGCGGCCGCTGCGGAGGCGACTGTCGAAGTCGGCGCGGACGAGCTCGTCCTTGCCGCGGCTCGCCCAGGCGCTCGTGTCGGCGAGCTCTATCAGGCCCGCGTCGCCCGCAGCTCGCGCAGCTTCTCGGGAGTCAGCTCGGAGAAGTCGCGCTCGGCCAACCAGCGCAGCTTCTGCTGCCGAACGACCTCTTCGAGCGCACGATGGACGGTGTCCGTCGTGCCGTTCGAGCCGAGTGCCTCACGCGCCTGCGCGACGAGCTCGAAATCCAGATTCAGGGAGGTGCGCTTGACCATGCACATACGGTAGCCCATGGACGAGACATACGCAATCGTCCGTTTAAGACATACCCGGTGCCGCGGTAGCTTTAGGGCGTGAACGTGCTCAAGCAGCGCCGCGTCATCGTCGCGCTCGAGCTGGCCGCCCTGGCGGTCCTGCTCGGCGCGCTCGGGTGGGCGCTCCGCGACGTGTGGGCGGACGCCGCGCCGCGGCTGTGGCGCGCCGACCTCAGCGACCTCGCGCTCGCGACCGCGATCGTCGCCGCCTACTACCTCGTCTTCGTGCTCGGCTGGGTGCGCATCCTCGCCGCGTACGGGATCCGGATCCCGAACCACGTCGCGCTCCAGGCCGAGATGCTCTCGATGCTCGCGAAGTACGTCCCCGGCGGCGTCTGGACGCCGGCGGCGCGCGTGCTCGCGCTGCGGCGCTTCGGCGTCCGCGAGACCCCGGTCGTGCTGGCGTCGATCCTGCTCGAGGCGGGGCTCTCCGCGATCGCCGGGGTCGGCGTCTTCCTCGCCGGGCTCGCGATCGTCGGTGGGGTGGACGCGCCGCTGCTGCCGCTCGGGATCTTCGCCGTCGTCGTCTCGTTCCTGCTCTACCCGCCCGTCTTCGCTGCCGTCGCGCGCCGGCTGCTGCGCCCGTTCGGCGCCGAGGAGGTGACGCCGCTCCCCGCGCGGACGGCGTTCGAGCTGATCGGCTTCTACGCGCTCACCTGGCCCCTCGGCGGCGCCGCGCTCTTCTTCCTGCTTCGCTCGGTCGGCGGCGACCCGGCGCTCTCCTCGATCCCGTTCCTCGGCGGCACCGCCGCCGTCGGCGCGATCGTCGCCGTGCTCGCGATCTTCGCCCCGTCCGGGCTCGGCGTCCGCGAGGCTTCGATGTACGGGCTGATGCTGGCCGTCGTGAGCGAGGCCGTCGCGCTCGGGGCGACCGTGCTGAACCGGCTCGTGATCACGCTCGTCGAGGCGGTGCTGCTGCTCGCGGGCGCGCTGCTGCTGAGGCGCCGGCGCGAGAGCAGCGCTACTCCTCTCGCTCCAGCTCGAGCCTCAGATCCGTGAAGCTGTAGACGGCGAGGTAGCCGACGAGGAGGAAGCCGGTCAGTGCGACGAGCGCCTCAGCCATGCGCAGCGGGACCGCGGAGAGCTGCTCGTTCACGACCTCGGCCACCCGGACCGGGTGCACGAGCACGTCCCAGCTGTTGAAGCGGACGAACCGGCCCACGTAGACACCGGCGCTCGCGAGGCCGAGCGCGCCGACGACGCCGATCCAGGCGACCGTCGCGCCGAGCGCGCGGCGGAGGATCATCTGCACGAGGTAGAGCGACGCGAAGCCGAGCAGCAGGCCCGTCCAGGCGAACGCCGACAGCATCAG
>DATKBA010000100.1:0-5882 GCA_035514455.1 Gaiellaceae bacterium
AGACCGGTCGAGTACGACGTCTGGTCGTCGATCACGAACACCGACTGGGCGTCGAGCTCCTCGGCGATGAAGTTGCCGATGGTCGGGCCCTGAGCGTCGTCGTTCGGCACGACCCGGTGGAACGTCGGGAAGTCGCCGCTCGTCGTGAGCGACGTCCGCGTCGCGGAGGCACCGACGAAGCCGAGGTTTGCGCGGGTGAAGAGCGGCCCGACCGCCTCGACCTCCTGGCTGCCCGCCGGCCCGATGACCGCCAGGATCGAGTCGTCGGAGACGAACCGCTGCGCGACCGTCGACGCCTGCGCCGGATCGAGCTGCGTGTCGCCCTCGACGAGCTCGAAGGACGTGCCGTTGTCTTCGTTGTACTGCGAGACCGCGAACTTGGTGAAGTTCAGCTGCTCCGTTCCGATCGAGGCTGCGTCGCCGGTGATCGGCGCCATCACCCCGACCGAGCCGTTGCACTCCGCAGCGGAGCCGCCGTCCTCCGTCGTCGCCGCCGTGGTCCCGCCGTCGGCGGACTCGTCGTCGTCGCCGCCGCAGCCGGCAGCGAGGAGCGAGAGCCCCAGCACGAGCACGAGACCGAGCAGGGTGCCTGCTCTCTTCATCTGCTTCCTCCTTTTGGCCGTCAAGCGGCTTGAACCGTGAATCACACAGCGTTCAGTGTGTCATGTCAAACAAGGTGCGCTAGCCGACAGCGGTCTTCTCGCCTCCCGGGCCGAGCCGGAAGACGTGGAACGTCGCGCCCCGGCGGTCGCCGCGAGCGGTGAAGCGCAGGTCGCCCCCGAGCACGATCCTCGGGATCGCGGTCGCCTTCAGGTTCCTCAGCACCTCCGCGCGCGTGGCCCTCCCGTCCGCGCACGCCTGCTCGATCGCGGCGACGGCGGCCTGCACCGCCACGTACAGCGGCGGGCCGAAGTTGGTGGCGAACCGGGCCCGGTAGCCCCGGACGAAGGCGTCGTTGCCCGGAATCGCGCGGATGTCCGGCGCGAAGGAGGTGACGTAGGAGCCCGCGAGCGTGAAGTCGCCGGAGTCGAGCGCGTCCGAGCCGACGATCGTCGCCTTGCCGCCCTCCCGCCGGAGCCGGCGCCCGAACAGCTCCGCCCTCGCCGCGACCTGCCAGGGCAGGAAGACGACGTCGACGTCCCGGCCGATCCGGGCGATCGCAGCCGAGAAGTCCGTCGCAGACTGGCCGACCGAGCTGCGCGTGACGCGGACGCCGGCTGCCCGGAGGCGCGATTGCACGCCGCTCGCGAGCGGGCGCGAGTAGGCCGTGCGGTCGTCGACGACCGCCACCGCCTTCGCCTTCAGCGCCACGCGGATGTGGCGCGCGATCGCGGGCGCCTGGGCCGCGCTGCTCGGGACGACCCGGAAGAAGCTCGGGATCGAGCCGTTCGTCAGCGCGGCATGGAGCGCCGAGCCCGAGATGAACGGCAGCCGCTCGCCCCGGGAGAAGACCGGCGCGACGGCGAGCACCTCCTGGCTGCCGGCCGGGCCGACGACCGCGAGCACGTTCGGGTCGGCGTGCAGCGTCGCCGCGACCCTCGCGGCGTGCGCGGGCTGGAGCCGCGTGTCCGTCTCGGCCAGCCTGATCCTGCCGGCGGCGAACATTCGGATCGCGTAGCGCGCGAAGCCGAGCTGCTCCTTGCCCAGGAAGGCCGCGTGGCCCGTGAGCGGGCCCATGAAGCCGATCCGGGGGCTCGCGCAGGCACCCTCCGGCGCGGGCGCGCTCGACGCGCCGGCTGCGAGCGTCGCGGCGGCGAGCAGCGCGAGCGCGGCCGCCACGCGCATCTACGAAACAGGGAGCAGCTGCGGGTCGTCCTCGTAGGCCCGCGAGGCCGGGTCGCCGGACGGGTGGAAGACGCCGAGGATCCGCATCACGCCGGGCCCGGAGTTCTCGATGCAGTGCACCTGCTCCGGGGGAAGGTGGAAGCAGGAGCCCGGCCGGAGCGGCATCGACTCGCCGCCGATGTGCGCGAAGCCCTCGCCCGCGACGATGTAGCCGACCTCGTCGTAGGTGTGACTGTGGTCGGGCGCGCGGCACGGCTCGACCAGCCCGACGAACTGGGTCGCGTCCGCGCAGCCCGCGTCCTCGTTGACGAGGTAGCGGAAGGCACGCTTCGCGTCCGCGCGCAGCTCGGGCCGGTCGGCGAAGCGGACGACCACCTCGCGCGCCGGGCGGTAGCCGCCCTCCGCCGGCACCGTCGCCGAGACGACGAGCAGCTCGTCCGGGCCTGGATTGTCGACGACGTACGCCTCGCCGGCGCGCACGTAGGCGCCGCTCTCGGCCTCCAGCTCGAAGGGCTCGCCGTCCAGCTCCAGCGTGCCCGTGCCCGAGACGACGTAGAGGAGCTCGTCGCGGCCCGGCGCCCCGCGCGGCAGCGACCGCCCCGGGGCGTACCGGATCACGCGCTGCTCCAGGAGCTGCGAGCCAGTGTGGGCGCCGAGCGTCGGCTTCTCAAGCGCGGTGTCGCCCTCGCGGCGGCGGCCCTCGACGTCCTGCTCGGCGACGACGTAGGTGTGACCCATGCCTGCATCTCACCTACTCGCCGGTGACATGTCAAACGCGTGCGAAATCGGAGTGCCAAATGTCTCCGTCATTTCGTACACTCGGCGCAGTGAACGTCGTCGAGGCGGTCGACCTCCACCGCACCTATCGAGTCACCACGGGGACGATCCGGCGCCGCTCGCACGACGTCGAGGCGGTCCGCGGCGTCAGCTTCTCGATCCGCGAGGGCGAGCTGTTCGGCCTGCTCGGCCCGAACGGCGCCGGCAAGACGACGACGATCAAGATGTTGATCACGCTGCTGATCCCCACCTCGGGCAGCGCGCACGTGCTCGGGTACGACGTCGTCCGCGACGCGAGGCGCGTGCGCGAGAAGGTCGGCTACGTCTTCGGCGGCGACAAGGGCCTCTACGAGCGGCTGTCGGCGCTGGACAACCTCCGCTACTTCGCGGAGCTGTACGGCGTCGAGCCGCGGCGACAGCGCGCCCGGATCGACGAGCTGCTCGGCCTCGTCGGCCTGCGCGGGCGCGAGCACGAGCGCGTCGAGGGCTACAGCCGCGGCATGCGCCAGCGGCTCCACCTCGCCCGGGGCCTGATCCACGACCCGCCGGTGCTCTTCCTCGACGAGCCGACGATCGGCGTCGACCCGGTCGGCGCGCGCGAGCTCCGCGCCTTGATCGCGTCGCTGACGAAGGCCGGCAAGACCGTGCTCCTGACGACGCACTACATGTTCGAAGCCGACTCGCTCTGCGACCGGATCGCCGTTATCGCCGACGGCGCCATCGTCGCGCAGGGCACGCCGCAGCAGCTGAAGGCGGGCGTCGAGCAGGGCGGGGTCGTCGAGGTGGAGGTGTTCGGGATCGACGAGGCCTCGGTGAGGCGGATCGAGGCGCTACCCGGCGTGCTCGCCGTCACGGTCGAGGAGCAGGAGCTGAAGCAGCTGCTGATCGTTCAGACGGCGCCCGGGACCGAGCTGATGCACGTGATCCTGGCCCAGCTCGACGGCGCCTCCGTCGGCCGGATCTCGCAGCGCGAGCCGACGCTCGAGGACGCCTACGTCCAGCTCGTGACCGCATGACGGGAGTCGTGCGCGTGGTGGCGCTCGGCTTCCTGATCCACTTCAAGCACCTCACCCGCAACCCGTTCGACGTGATGGTGACGACGATCTGGCCGCTCGTCTACGCCTCGCTCGCGTACTTCATGTTCCGCGCGGGCAGCCCGCCCGAGTCGCTCCTGCTCGCCTCGATCGGCGCGACGGTGATGGGGATCTGGTCGGTCACGACGGTGGGCGCCGCCGATGCGATCCAGCGCCAACGCTGGGCGGGCGTGCTCGAGGTGCTGGTCGCCGCGCCGACCCCGTTCTGGACCGTGCTGCTGCCGATCACGATCGCGTCGTCTGCGATCGGGATCTACTCGCTCGTCTCGACGCTGCTCTGGGGGCGCTTCCTCTTCGGGATCCCGCTCGAGCTCGCGCAGCCGGTGTGGTTCGCGGTCTCGATCCCGCCCACGATCGTCTCGATCGGGCTGCTCGGGTTCGTGATGGCGTCGGTCGTGGTGCGCTTCCGGGCGGGCTGGGCGGTCGGGAACATGTTCGAGTACCCGGTCTGGATCGTGACCGGCCTGCTCATCCCGGTCGCGCTCCTGCCGGGATGGGCCGAGCCGGTCTCGTGGGCGCTCGCGCCGACCTGGGGGATGCGCGCGCTCAGCGACTCGGCCTTCTTGGGGGGCTCGCCGCTCTTCGACATCGGCATGTGCGTGCTGCTCAGCGCGGTCTACACGCTCGTCGGCGCGGTCCTGCTCAGCCGCTTCCTCCAGTCGGCGCGCCGCCGCGCGACCCTCTCCTTGACGTGAGCGCCGTCCGCGTCGCGGTCATCGGCGGGCTGCTCAGCTTCAGGGGGCTCTTCAGCTGGCTGCACCCCGCGATCTTCGTGCCGACGATGGTCGTGCCGCCGCTCTTCCAGGTCCTCTTCTTCGCCTACCTCGGCCGGGCCGCCGAGCTCGAGTCGGACAGCTTCTACGTCGTCGGCAACTCGATCCAGTTGGCGGCGCTGCCCGGCCTGTTCGCGGTCAGCCAGGCGATCAACGGCGAGCGGAAGAGCCAGACGCTCGCGCCGCTGCTCGCCTCCCCCGCGAGCCGCGTCGCGCTCTTCCTCGGCCGCAGCCTGCCGGTGATGGCGATCGGGCTCGGCGTCTCCTTCGCGAGCTTCGGCTTCGGCAGCGCGGTGCTCGGCGTCGAGGTCGACGCGAGCGTGCTGCCGCCGCTCCTCGTGACGATGGCCGTGACCGCGTTCTCGTGCACGGCGCTCGGGATCGCGCACGCTGCCGTGGGCCTGCGCGTGCGCGAGATGGCGGTCTTCTCGAACCTCGTCTTCGCCGTCCTCCTCGTCTTCTGCGGGGTCAACGTGCCGCTCGACGACCTGCCCGGCTGGATGGGGACGGTCGCACAGGGGCTGCCGGTGACGCACGCCGTCGAGGCGGGACGTGAGCTCGTCGCGGGCGCGTCGCTCTTCGACGTCGGCGGCCTGCTCGGGACGGAGCTCGCGATCGGCGCCGTCTATCTCGTGCTCGGCCTCGCGCTGCTGCGCTACTACGAGCGCCTCGCCCGCCGCCGCGCGACGCTCGACCTCGTCTGAGCGGCGGCTACGTCTCGAAGAAGAAGAGCTTCCAGGCGTCCCACCACGTCCCCGCCTCGACGCGGATCGTGCGGCCGTCGAGCCGCTCGACGGCCGGATGGAAGCGGAGCCGGTCGGCCGGCTGCGTGCGCTTGAACTCGACCTTGATCTCGCAGGGGCTGCCCGGGTCGTAGGGCGGCACCGCCTTCAGGTCGGCGAGCGCCGTCCGCGCGCCGTCCTCGATCAGCTTCCGGGCCCGGGCGGGCGGGATCATCCGCGCCGAGCTGGAGGCGAGCCCCTGCTTGACCGCGACCGTCGTCAGGCCCTCGCCGAGGAGCGCCTTCCCCTCGGCGCAGGAAGCCGCATCGCCCGTGACGAGCAGGACGGGGCAGCCCCACGTGCCGCAGAGCGCCGCGTTGATCCCTGTCTCGCCCACCTCGACGCCGTTGAACCAGAGCCGCTGGTAGTCGCGGCCCGAGACGGTGTGGTTCATGTTTCCCTCGCGCGTGCCGGCCATCGCGTGCATCCCGACGAAGAGCGCCGCGTCGCACCCCTGCTCGAGGAACTCCGTGTAGCCCGTCCACTCCTCCTGCACGACCCACTCGCAGTCGGGGTGCAGGAGCTCCGGTACGAGCGAGTTGAACGTCCACGCGCCGCCGGCGCCGTGGCAGTCCATCACGACGATCTCGGTCGCCCCGGCGGCCTTCGCGCCGCGCACGGCCGCGTTGATCTCCTCGGTGTAGAGCTTGCGCGCCTCCTCGTACATCGGC
>DATKBA010000101.1:0-6560 GCA_035514455.1 Gaiellaceae bacterium
CTACTTCGAGAAGCGTGGCCTGCGGCGGTACGCCGGCGTGTGGTCGCTCTGGGCGCTTGGCGTCGCGGCCGTCATCTCGGGCGACTTCTTCGGCTGGAACTTCGGCCTCGCCTACGGCTTCGGCGGCCTGCTCGTCGCCACTCTGGTCGTGACCGTGATGTTCTTCGGGCTCTGCTTCTCGATCTCGGAGATGTCGCCAGCGCTCCCGCACACAGGCGGCGCGTACTCCTTCTCCCGCTCGGCGATGGGCCCCTGGGGAGGCTTCACCACGGGCGTCGCCGAGACGATCGAGTACGTGATCACCCCTGCGGTGATCGTGGTCGGGATCGGCAGCTACATGAGCTCGATCAGCGACGATCTCTTCGGCTTCACGATGGCCCAGCCGATCTGGTGGGCGATCTTCTACGCGGTCTTCGTCGGCCTGAACTACATCGGGGTGGAGGCGAGCTTCCGCTTCACCGTCTTCATCTGCCTGCTCTCGCTGGCGATCCTGCTGGTCTTCTTCATCGGCGCGATCCCGCACCTCGACTTCACTGCGATGGCGATCGACACGCAGGGCGGCTGGTTCCCGGAGGGCGTCTCGGGCGTCTTCTACGCGCTGCCGTTCGCGATCTGGTTCTACCTGGCGATCGAGGAGCTGCCGCTCGCGGCGGAGGAGTCGGCCGATCCCAAGCGGGACATCCCGCGCGGGACGATCTGGGGCCTCGTGACGCTCGTCATCACCGGGTTCCTCGTCCTCTTCCTCAACACCGGCATCTCGCCGGGCGCGGCCGAGCTGGCCGAGTCGGGCGAGCCGCTGCTGCTAGGCCTCGAGACGATCTTCGGCGAGGGGACCTCGACGTCGCTGCTCGGCCTCGTCGCGGTGGCCGGCCTCGTGGCGAGCTTCCACACGATCATCTTCGCGTACGGCCGGAACATCTTCTCGCTCTCGCGGGCGGGCTACTACCCGCACCCGCTCTCGGTCACGCACGGGAGCCGGCAGACGCCGCACGTGGCGCTCGTCCTCGGCGCGGTGGTCGGCTGGATCGCGGCGTACATCATCTACAAGTCGGGCGCGGGCTCGACCGTCGGCGGCGCGCTGCTGAACATGGCGGTGTTCGGCGCCGTGATCTCGTACTTCATGCAGTGCGTCTCGTTCGTGCTCCTGCGGAGGCGGCTGCCGGACATCGAGCGGCCCTACCGGAGCCCGGTCGGCGAGTGGGGAGCGCTGATCGCCGCGTCGATCGCGCTCGTCACGCTGATCGCGATCTTCTGGAACGGCGACTACCGGCCCGGCGTCTACGGCGTTGCGATCTTCTACGTCATCGCGGTGGCGTACTTCGCGATCGCGGGCCGGCACCGGCTGGTGCTCTCGCCCGAGGAGGAGTTCGCAATGAGCCACGGCGCCCCGCTCCACCTGGGAGGCGGCGTGGAGGCGCAGATGGACGAGGCGCCCGGGGTCTCCGGCCGGGACGACAGGACGTAGACTCGCTCGACGAGCGATGGGAGAGTCGGCGCTCAGTGCGCCGGCTCTCCCGCCTTCGAGGAGCCCGATGCTGAGCTTGGACGAGCTGCGCGGAGAGATCGAGAGCGGCGCGATCGACACGGTCGTCGTCGCGTTCACCGACATGCAGGGCCGGCTCATGGGCAAGCGCCTGCACGGGGAGTTCTTCCTCGACGAGCTCGACTCGGGGCACCCGATCGAGGGCTGCAACTACCTGCTCGCGCTCGAGATGGAGATGGACCCGGTGCCCGGCTACGCGATCGCGAGCTGGGAGCGCGGCTACGGGGACTTCGGGCTGACGCCCGACCTCGCGACGCTGCGCCGGATCCCCTGGCTCGAGGCGACCGCCCTCGTCCTCTGCGACGTCGGCTGGCACGACGGCTCGCCGGTCGCCCCGTCGCCGCGCCAGGTGCTGCGCGCACAGGTGGAGCGGGCCGCGGCGCTCGGCTTCACGCCGATGCTCGGCTCCGAGCTCGAGTTCTACCTACTGCGGGAGACCTACGCGGAAGCGCACGAGCGCCACTACCGCGGACTGACGCCGTCGGTGCCTTACATCCTCGACTACCACATCCTCGCCAGTACCTACGACGAGCCGTTCATCCGCAAGATCCGGAACGGGATGCAGGGCGCGGGCATGCGCGTCGAGACCTCGAAGGGCGAGGCGTGGCCAGGCCAGCACGAGATCAACTTCCGCTACGCGGACGCGCTGACGATGGCCGACAACCACGTCGTCTACAAGAACGGCGCCAAGGAGATCGCGCACCAGAACGGCTGCTCGATCACGTTCATGGCCAAGCCCGACCACTCGTGGATCGGCTCGTCCTGCCACATCCACTCGTCGCTCTGGCGCGGCGGCGAGAGCGCCTTCGCGGGCGAGACCGCCGAGTTCCGCGGCTGGCTGGCCGGCCAGATCGCGAACCTGAAGGAGCTCGCGATCTTCCTCGCCCCGAACGTGAACTCGTACAAGCGCTACGCCGCGGGCTCGTGGGCGCCGACGACGCTCGCCTGGGGCCGCGACAACCGCACCTGCGGCTTCCGGATCGTCGGGCACGGGCCGGCGCTGCGCACGGAGACGCGGATCCCTGGCGCCGACGCGAATCCCTACCTCGCGTTCGCCGCGATCATCGCGGCCGGCCTGGACGGGATCGAGCGCGGGCTCGAGCTGCCGCCGGCGCTGGAAGGGAACGCGTACGAGTCGGACGCCGACCGTTTCCCGCACTCGCTGCGCGAGGCGATCGCCGCGCTCGAAGGGGGCTCGACGGCGCGCGCCGCCCTCGGCGACGAGGTCGTCGACCACTACCTCAACTACGCGCGGACGGAGCAGGAGCTCTTCGACCGCGCCGTCACGTGCTACGAGCGCGAGCGGTTCTTCGAGCGCGGGTAGGACTTTGTGTCTGATAGACACTTGCCCTCGGTGAGCGCAGGCCGCGGCGGGCGAGAGGGGCGCTTGTGACTGATAGACACAAGCCTCGGCCCGTGATCGGGATCACGGCCTACGCCGAGCCGAGCGTGCGCTGGGGGGTCTGGGACCTGCCGGCGGCGGTGATCCCGCTGGCCTACGTGACGCAGGTCGAGGCGGCGGGCGGCCGGGCGCTGATCGTGCCGCCGAGCGACGCGGCGGTCGAGGAGACGCTCGACGCGCTCGACGGAATCCTCTTCTCGGGCGGCGCCGACCTCGACCCCGCCGCCTACGGGCACGAGGCCCACCCCGAGACGGGCGGGGTCCGGCCCGAGCGCGACCGCGGCGAGCTGGCGCTGCTGCGCGCGGCGCTCGAGCGCGACATGCCCGTGCTCGCCGTCTGCCGGGGCTCGCAGGTGCTGAACGTCGCGCGCGGGGGCGACCTCGTCCAGCACCTGCCCGAGGTCGTGGGCGACGAGAAGCACAAGCACACGCCCGGCGTGTTCGCCGACCACGCGGTGGACGTGAAGGAGGGGACGCGGCTGCGCAGCCTGATCGGCGACCGGGCGCCCGTCAAGTCGCACCACCACCAGGGCTTCGGCCGCGTCGGCGAGGGGCTCGTCGAGTCCGCCTGGGCCGAGGACGGCACGCTCGAGGCGATCGAGGATCCCGGCCGGCGGTTCGCCGTGGGCGTGCTCTGGCATCCGGAGGAGGGCGAGGACGCGGCGCTCTTCCGCGCGCTCGTCGACGAGGCGCGGGCCTACCGGGAGCGCGTGCGCTAGCCCGAGACGGGCGGCGAGAGCGGCGGCGCGGCGAAGCCCTGCGCCGGAGCGGCGACGGGAACCGGGAGCTGCTCGTGCCGGGCCGGCGCGACGGCCGGCACCTGGGTCAGGTGCGGCTGGGGCACCTGCACGGGCGGAAGCTGTACGGGCGCGGCCTGGACGGGCGGGGCCGCGACGGGGGCCGGCGGCTGGACCTGCTGCACCGGCGCGTGCTGGACGGGCGGCGGCACGGCCTGGGGCGCCTGCCTCTGCGCGGCGGCCGCGGCGCGGGCCGTCAGCGCGGTGAGGAGCTGTGCCATCCGCGCGTCGTTCTGCGAGACGCGCTGCTCGAGCTGGAGCTGGAGCCGCGCCTGCTCGGCCATCCGCTGGTAGAGCTTGCCGCGCGGGTCGCCGACCACGTAGCCGATCAGCACGCCGACGACGAGTCCGCCGAGCAGCGTGGCGAAGCCGTAAGTGGAGGGGATCGGCCAGGCCGCGCGCAGCGGGCTGAGCGGGATCGCGCCGACCAGGACGCCGATCGCAGCGCCGACGGCGACTCCCGCGCGGCTGACCGCCCGGGCCTTCGCCTGGTAGTGCGCGACGAGCTCTTCGACCGCCCGATGTGCCGCTTCCGTCTCCGCTCCCACGGTTCACTCATCGGCGGTACCCCGCACGACCTTGAGCATGTGTTCGAATACGCCGATGCTCACCGTCCGAAATCCCGCGACCGAGGAGCCGCTCGCCGAGCTCGAGCAGGCCGGGGTCGAGGAGACCGACGCCGCGGTCGCCCGGGCGAAGGCTGCGTTCCCCGCTTGGAAGGGGGTCGCGCCCGCCGACCGGGGCCGCCTGCTGCGGCGGCTCGCGACCCTCGTCGAGGAGCACGGCGAGGAGCTCGCGCGGATCGAGTCGCGCAACGTCGGCAAGCCGATCGCCGGCGCGCGGGCGGAGATCGGGATGGTCGCGCAGGTCTTCCACTTCTACGCGGGTGCCGTCGACAAGCACTACGGCGAGTCGATCCCGGTCGCAGGAGGGGTAGACGTCACCTTCCGGGAGCCGCTCGGCGTCGTCGGCCTGATCGTGCCGTGGAACTTCCCGCTCAACATCGCCTCGTGGAAGCTCGGCCCGGCGCTCGCGACCGGCAACACGGTCGTGCTGAAGCCGGCCGAGCTGACGCCGCTCTCGGCGCTGCGCCTGGCGGAGCTCGCGCTCGAGGCGGGGATCCCCGAGGGCGTCGTCAACGTGCTCGTCGGCAAGGGCTCCGTCGTCGGCGCCCGCCTGGTCGAGCACCCGGACGTGGCGAAGATCGGGTTCACCGGCTCGACGGAGGTGGGGCGGACGGTGATGGAGGGGGCCGCCGCGACGATCAAGCGGGTGACGCTCGAGCTCGGCGGCAAGTCGGCCAACGTCGTCTTCGCGGATGCCGATCTCGAGCGGGCCGCCGCGTCCGCGCCGTACGCCGTGTTCGACAACGCCGGCCAGGACTGCTGCGCGCGCTCGCGCATCCTCGTCGAGCGGAGCGCGTACGACCGCTTCCTCGAGCTGCTCGTCGAGGCGACGCGCGGGGTGAAGGTGGGCGACCCGGAGGACGACGCGACCGAGATGGGCCCGCTGATCTCGGCCGCGCACCGCGAGACCGTCGCCTCGTTCGTCGAGGCCGAGCCCGTCTTCCGCGGCGAGGTTCCCGACGGTCCCGGCTACTGGTATCCGTGCACGCTCGTCGAGGCGACGAACGCGGACCGGATCGCGCGGGAGGAGGTCTTCGGGCCCGTCGCGGCGGTGATCCCGTTCGCCGACGAGGCCGAGGCCGTCAAGCTCGCAAACGACACGCCGTACGGCCTTTCCGGCTCGATCTGGACGCGCGACGGGGCGCGCGCGCTGCGCGTGGCGCGCGGGGTGGAGGCCGGGGTCCTGAGCGTGAACTCGAACAGCTCGGTGCGCGTCTCGACGCCGTTCGGCGGGATGAAGCAGTCGGGCTTCGGCCGCGAGCTCGGGATGCACGCGCTCGACGGCTACTCGGAGGTCAAGAACGTGTTCCTGTCGACGGAGGGCTGAGATGCGGCTCGAGGGAAAGGCATGTGTGATCACGGGCGCGGGCGGCGGCATGGGCCGCGACGCGGCGATCCTGTTCACGGAGGAGGGCGCGAAGGTCTGCGTCGCGGACATGAACCTGCCTGCGGCGGAGGAGACGGTCGGGCTCTGCTCCGGCGAGGCGTTCGCGGTGCAGGCGAACGTCGCCGAGGAGGAGGACGTGCGGGCGCTGATGGCCGCCGCCGCAGACCGCTTCGGCGGCATCGACGTCCTCTACAACAACGCGGGCATCTCGCCCGACGACGACGCGTCCGTGCTCGACACGTCGGTCGAGGCGTGGGACCGCGTGCAGGCGGTGAACACGCGCGGCGTCTTCCTCTGCTGCAAGCACGGGATCCCGTACCTGCTCGAGCGCGGCGGCGGCTCGGTGATCAACGTCGCCTCGTTCGTGGCGATCCTGGGCGCGGCCACCTCGCAGATCTCCTACTCGGCGTCGAAGGGCGCGGTGCTCTCGATGTCGCGCGAGCTCGGCGTCCAGTTCGCGCGGCAGGGTGTCCGCGTGAACGCGCTCTGCCCGGGGCCGGTCGAGACGCCGCTCCTGCTCAACATCTTCGGGGACGACCCGGCGGCGCTCGAGCGGCGGCGGATCCACTGGCCGACGGGGCGCCTCGCGAAGCCGCGGGAGATCGTCAACGCCGCGCTCTTCCTCGCGAGCGACGAGTCGTCGTACGTGAACGGCGCGACCTTCCTCGTCGACGGCGGCCTGACGGCCGCGTACGTGACGCCGGAGTAGCCGCCGAGCCGGCCGGTGTTGTAGGTTCGGCGGCACGAACCGACCGAAGGGAGTCCGATGCTGATCATCCTGCTGCTCCTGATCCTGATCCTGGCC
>DATKBA010000102.1:0-4146 GCA_035514455.1 Gaiellaceae bacterium
CGTGAATCCGACCTGCCACGAGAGCGCCGAGATCGCCATGTAGCGCCCGATCAGCCGCGGGTCGGCGAGGTCGACGACGAGCGCCGGCTGGACGGCTCCGTGCAGGCACTCCCCGACGGCGAAGACCATCACGGCGGTCGCGAGCAGCGCGAAGGCCCCCGCCCCTGCGAGCCACAGCCCGCTCGCGGGCACGAGCAGCCAGGCCGCCGCGGAGACGACGCCCACGAGGGCGAGGAAGGGCACGCGACGCCGCCCCTCGATCAGCTTCGTCGTCGGCAGTTGGAAGAGGACGACGACCATCGTGTTGATCAGGAAGAGCCAGCCGATCCCGCGTTCGGAGACGCCGGCCTCGTTCTTCGCGAAGGCGGGCAGGATCTCGAGCTGCGCGATCCCGGCCCCGATGTAGAGGGCGTTCGCCGCCATCAGCGCCATGAAGATCTTGTGGCGGAAGACGGTCCGGTACCTGCCCGCGCGCTCGGGCCGCGGCTCCTGCCGGCCGGGGTCGTGCACGAAGAGCGTCAGGACTCCCGCGTAGGCGACGAAGGTGAGCGCGTCGAGCAGGAACAGCGCCCGGAAGCTCTCCATCGCGATGAAGCCTCCGGCGACCCCGCCGAGGCCGATGCCGAGGTTCATCACCACGCGCTGCATCGCGAACGTCGCCGACCGCTGTGCCCGCGTCGTCAGCCCGGCGATCAGCGTCGACTGCGCGGGCCAGAAGGCGCCGTTCCCGATCCCGGTGACCGCGCTCGCGAGGAACCCGTGCGCCGGGCTCTCGACGAACGCGTAGCCGGCGAAGCCGATGGTGAGGAAGCCGAGGGCCGCGGTCAGCATCAGCTTCCCGCCGACCCGGTCGACGAGCGCGCCCGCGACCGGCCCCGCGACGAGGCTGACGCCCGCGTTCGTGGCGAGCACGAGCCCGGCGATGCCGAGGCCGATGCCGCGGTCGTTGTGCAGGTAGATGAGCAGGAACGGGACGACGAGCCCGTTCCCGAACGCGTTCATCAGACCGCCCAGCTGGAGGAGCTGCACCTCGCGCGGGAGTCGCGGGTTCAGGCTGGAGAGGAAGCTCCGCACCGTGAGACAGTAGCGGCGTGGACTACCTGCTCGACCCGGCCGTGACGTATCTGAACCACGGGGCCTACGGCGCCTGCCCGGCACCGGTCTTCGAGCGCTATCAGGAGCTCCAGCGCGAGCTCGAGCGGAACCCGACCGAGTTCCTCCAGCGCCGTTTCTACGACCTCACGGCCGAGGCCCGAGCCGCGCTCGCCGCCTTTGTCGGGGCGAGGCCCGAGGAGCTCGTCTTCGTCCCGAACGCGACCGCTGGCCTGAACGCCGTCATCCGCTCGCTCCGGATCCGGCCCGGCGACGAGGTGGTGACGACGCGCCACGAGTACGGCGCGGTCACGCGGACGTGGCAGTTCGCCGGCGCTACGCTGGTGCCCGTCGAGCCGGATGCCGACGCGGTCGCCGCGGCGATCGGGCCGAGGACGCGCGCGGTCTCCGTCAGCCACGTCACCTCGCCGACGGCGCTCGTGCTCCCGGTCGAGGAGATCTGCCGCGCCGCGCGGGATGCGGGGGTGCTCGCAATCGTGGACGGTGCGCACGTGCCCGGCCTGCTCCCGCTCGACGTCGAGCGGATCGGCGCGGACGTCTACGCCGGGACGTGCCACAAGTGGCTGTCCGCCCCGCGCGGCTCCGGCTTCCTCTGGGCACGCGAGCAGCACCACGACTGGATCGACCCGATCGTCGTCTCCTGGCACTACGACGAGGGATTCGCCCGCCGCCACGGCTGGCAGGGGACGCGGGACCCGGCGGCGTTCCTGGCGGTTCCGGCCGCGATCGAGGCGCACGCCCGGGCGGACGTCGAGCGCTGCCGCCGTCTCGCCGCTTCCTTCCACGACCGCCTGCCGCCGGTCGGCCCGACCCCGGCGCCGCAGATGTGGGCGTCCGAGGTCGCGACGGACGATCCCGACGGCCTGCAGCGCCGGCTCTTCGACGAGCACCGGATCGAGGTGGTCGTGCGCGAGTGGGAGGGCCGCAGCCTGCTGCGGGTCTCGATCGCGCCCTACAACGAGGCGGCGGACGTGGAGCGGCTGCTCGCGGCGCTGCCGCAGCTCAGCTGAGCGCGGCCACCGCGTCCTCGAGGTCCGCGCAGACGGCGTCGGCGACGTAGACCGTCCACGGGTGCGGCGGCGTGCCGCCCGTGTAGGCGACGACCCGTTTACCGGCAGCGTGGGCGTACCACGCCTCCATCGCCGTGCCCTCGTCGGGAGCGGTGAAGGAGGCGAGGACGGCGTCGCAGGAGGCGATGTCGGCGAGGTCGCCGCCCACGAGCTCGCGCTCGTTGCCCTCGGTCCGGCCGCGGAAGTCGCGCCGCATCGGGTCGACCGGCTCCCATCCGGCCGCGAGGACGAGCGCGGCGGCGCGGCGGCGGTACTCCTCCGCGAAGGGCGGCCCGGCGAGATAGACGCGCATCGGCCCTAGACTACGACCGTGGACGAGACGACGCGCCAGGCTGAGTTCGTCGCGCTCGGGCATGCGGGCTCGGAGCGCTACGCGGGCCTCGAGACCTTCCCGAGCCCGGGCGTCTCGCACGTCCGGATGGTCAGCGACGAGCTCGTCGCCGTCTGCCCGATCACGGCCCAGCCCGACTTCTACGAAGCGGCGATCGAGTACCGGCCCGGGCCGCTCTGCCTCGAGTCGAAGTCGCTCAAGCTGTACCTCGCGACCTACCGGAACGAGGGCGTCTTCTGCGAGGCGCTCGCCGTCCGGATCCGGGACGACGTCGCCGCCGCGCTCGAGCTGTCCGCGGACGGCGTGAGCGTGACGCTGACGCAGAAGGCGCGCGGCGGGATCACGATCACTGCTGCGACGTGAGCGGCAGGCCGCGAAGCGGCCTCTTCAGGGGTTTGCGCGCCTGAGCATCTGCTCCCGCAGATGCTCAGGCATGCGACGGAAGAGCATGCGCCCGGCACGATTCGAACGTGCGACCTTTCGCTCCGGAGGCGAACGCTCTATCCCCTGAGCTACGGGCGCGGGGAAGGAGAGTGTAGCGGCGGGCGGCGATAGGGTCTGCGCGTGGAGCCGACTGCCCGGATCGCGACCCTGCGGCTCGCGGAGACCTTTGTGATCGCGCGCGAGGCGCAGGACGAGGCCGAGGTGCTCCAGGTGGAGCTCGTGCAGGGAGGCGTCTCGGGCTTCGGCGAGGCCGCGCCGATCGAGCGCTACGGCGAGACGGTCGCGTCCGCGCTCGCCTACGTGGAGGCGAGCGCGGCGGCCCTCGGCGACGACCCGTTCGCGCTCGAGGAGATCGAGGCGCGCCTGCCCGCGGGCGAGAACGCGGCTCGCGCGGCGCTCGATGCCGCGCTGCACGACCTCCAGGGGAAGCTGCTCGGCGTGCCGGTGTGGAAGCTGCTCGGCCTGCCGCGGACCGGGCCGCCGACCTCCTGGACGGTCTGGCTCGGCGACCCCGACGACATGGCCCGGCGCGCCGAGCGGGCGGCGACGCGGTTCCGCCGCCTGAAGCTGAAGCTCGGCGGCGGCGACGGGCTCGACGTCGAGCGCGTGCGCGCGGTCCGGGGGGTGACCGACCTGGCGCTGCAGGTCGACGTGAACGAGTGGTGGTCGCTCGAGGAGGCGCTGGACGCCCTGCCGCAGCTCGCGGAGCTCGGCGTCGCCTACTGCGAGCAGCCCCTGCGCGCCGGCGACGAGGGCGGCCGCATCCTGAAGGAGCGCTCGCCGGTCCCGATCTACGTCGACGAGGACTGCCACCGGCTCGACAGCGTCGCCGCCTGCGCGGAGATCGCGCACGGGATCAACATCAAGCTGGCGAAGTCGGGCGGGATCCGGGAGGGGATCAGGATGGCGCACGCCGCCCGCGCGCTCGGCCTCGGCGTGATGCTCGGCTGCATGATCGAGTCTGGCCTCGGGATCGCGGCCGGGTGCGCCGTCGCGCCGCTCTGCGACCACGTCGACCTCGACGGCAACCTCCTGCTCGCCGAGGACCCCCGGCCGGGCGTGGCGTTCGTGGACGGCGTCCAGGTGCCCTCCGACCGCCCCGGGCTCGGTGTCTGAGCGCCTCCTCATCCTCGCGGAGGGGTTCTCCGGCGATCCGCACTACGGCAAGACGGCGCGCGGCGTGCTCGC
>DATKBA010000103.1:0-2617 GCA_035514455.1 Gaiellaceae bacterium
CCGCTCGTCCGCGGCGAGCCGGCGCACTTCCCGGCGCTGCTCGAGCCGATCCTCGCCGCTCCGTTCTGGCTCGCCGGCGACCCGGAGCTCGCCTACCGGCTGACGCAGGGGCTGCACGCCCTGGCCATGTCGCTCGCGGCCGTCCCCGTGTACCTCCTCGCGCGCACGCTCCGGCTCGGCCCGGGCGCCTCGCTCGGCTGTGCCGCGATCGCCGTCGCCGCGCCGGGCGTCGCCTACAGCGCATACATCCTCTCCGACCCCATCGGGTATCCGCTCGCCCTGACTGCGGTGTACGCAGGCGTGCGGGCCCTGTCCCGACCCACAGCAGGAGCCCAGCTCGCGTTTCTCGCCGGCGCCGGACTCGCGACGCTGGCGCGCATCCAATACGCCGCGCTCCTTGCGGCCTTCGTGCTGGCGGCCATCGCGCTCGAGCGCGGACGCGCCTTCCGCCGCTTCCGGGTGTCCTTCGGGCTCCTCCTCGTCCCGATCGCCGCCCTCGCGGCTCTGGGGCCCGGAGCGCTGCTCGGGATGTACTCGGGCTTCGGCGACGGAAGGATCGGCCCTGGCGGAGTCGCCTCGTGGCTCCGGGCGGACGCGATGCTGCTCGCCTACGCGACCGGCTGGATCCTCGTCCCCGCTGCGGCCATCGGTTTCGGCGCGGCGCTCGTGCGGCCCCGCATGCGGGCCGAGCAGGCCTTCGCGTGGCTCGTCGTCCCTCTCGCCGGGGCTCTCCTCTTGGCCGCGGCCGCCGTTGCGGACCTCGGCGCAGAGCGCTTCCAGGAGCGTTACCTCATTGCGCTCGCGCCCCTTACGGCACTGGCCGCGGCGACGTCGTGGCGGCGGGGCCGAATGGCCCTGCGCGCGTCCGCCGCGCTCGCACTCCTGCTTCTCGTCCTAGCAGTCCGCTTCCCGATCAGCACGTACACCGTGGGCGCGGCCATCTCCGACTCGCCCACGCTGTGGGCGGTGCGCTATCTCGAGCATGCTCTAGGCACCGCCGACGGCGCCCTCGTCGTCGCCCTGGCGGCGTCGGTCCTGTCGCTCCTCGCGGCTGCGGCCGCGCTCAACCCGAGGCGGCTGGCGCCCACCGTCCTCGGCGCCGCCGTCCTCTCCTGCGTTGCGCTGTCGGCCGGCGCGCATGCGACCGATCGAGCGAATTCGAAAGACGTCAGCGACCGGACCTTCCCCAACGGCAAGGACTGGATCGACCGCTCGGGACTCGGCGAGGTCGCGCTCCTCCAGCCCCCGGCCTCGAGCAGGCAAGAAGCGCTCATCCACCTGTTCTGGAACCCGTCGGTGGACGAGGTGCTCGTGTTCCCCGAGGGCCGGTCGCCCGATCACTTCGCCGTCACCCGGGTGGACCTCGACCCGGCCGGGCGGCTGGTCGCGGACGGCCGCCGCGTCGAGAAACCGCTGCTCATCGACGAATCGCGGACGAGAGTCGAGCTCGACGGGGCGAAGCACATGGCAGAAGCGGGAAGCTTCACGCTTTGGCAGCCCGGCCCGTCGTTCCGGTTCACGATGCTGGCGACAGGCTTCTACCACGACGGCTGGCTGGCCCCTAAAGGCACGGTCCGCCTCTGGCCGGACGCCTCGGGCCGGACGAGTGGGACGCTCCTACTCACCCTGTCGTCGCTGCCCCGGCACTTCGGCGTGACGACCGAGATCCGTCTCTCCGCACCGGGGCTCGAGGGCCGGGTCGCGCTGCCGCTCGGTGCCTTGCGCCGGCTGCGAATCCCCGTGGACACTGCCGGCCCCTTCGTCCTCCACTTCGTCGCGTCCAGCTCGATCGTCTCGGGCGGGCGCTCGATCGCGGCCGGCGCGCCGCGGCTCGAGTTCGTTCGGCGATCGACCGCCAGAGTCGTGCGTTAAGGCACGCCCGCAGGGTGCCGATACCTCGTCTGTGGACACTCAGATCAGCCCCCAGGTGCGCCTCGTCGCGATCATCGGCCTCGTGGCCGCGCTCGCGGGCGGCGGCGGCATCGTCTTCATGAACCGCACCGCCGCGGCGGACGCCGTCGAGCCGGCGGCTCAGGACGTGACGCAGAACGCAGCACTGCTGCCCGTGCCGGCCGAGCCGAAGCCGAAGGCGGAGCCGGCGCCCGCGCAGAAGGCCGCGCCACCGAAGCCGGTGCCCGCGGCCGAGCCCGCCGAGCCCGCGCCGACGGTCGACGAGCACGGGCTGCCGCTGTCGATCTCCGCGGCCCTCAAGCGCTCCGAGATCGTCGTGGTGACCCTCTTCGCCCCCGGCGGGACGGTCGACGGCCTGGCGCTCGCGGAGGCGCGAGCCGGGGCGCGAGAGGCCGGCGCCGCCTTCGTCGCAGTGAACGTCCTCGAGCGGACGCAGGGGATCGCGATCGCCCGGCTCCTCGGCGTCGCCGAGTCCCCGGCGACGCTCGTCTACCGCTCTCCCGCCGACCTCGCGTTCCGCTTCGACGGCTTCGCCGACCTCGTCACCGTGGCGCAGGGCGTCACCAACGCCCGGGCGCTCGGCGCGGGCGGCGCGTGAGCGAAACGCTGCCCCCGGTCCGGGCCGCGGCAGCCGGCGCGCGCGAGCTCTTCATGCGCCACGCCCGCCGCGAGGGCCGCTCGGTCGCCGTGCTGCGCGCGGTGGACT
>DATKBA010000104.1:0-3480 GCA_035514455.1 Gaiellaceae bacterium
CGTCGGTGAACGTTCTCGGCGGCTGCTGCGGCACCGACCACCGGCACGTGGGCGCGATCTGCGCCGCGTGGCTCGCCGACGCACCCACCCTCCGGTCCTAGACAATCCCGCCATGCGGGTCTCGGCCAAGGTGGACTACGCGCTGCGTGCGCTCGCCGAGCTCGCGGTCGCCCCGCCGGGGCCGGTGAAGGCCGAGCGCCTCGCAACGGCGCAGGAAATCCCGCTCAAGTTCCTCGAGAACATCCTGCTCGAGCTGCGGCGCGCCGAGATCGTCGGCAGCCGCCGCGGCGCCGAAGGCGGCTACCACCTGGCCAAGCCCGCCGCCGAGGTCAGCCTTGCCGACGTGATCCGCGCGGTCGAGGGCCCGATCGCGACCGTGCGGGGGATGCGCCCGGAGGAGGTCGCCTACACGGGACCCGCCGCCGGGTTGCGAGACGTCTGGATCGAGCTGCGCACGAGCATGCGCGGCGTGCTCGAGGAGACGTCGCTCGCCGACCTCGTGGCGAGGGACACTTGAGCAGGCGGGCTCGCGGAGGAGTGCTCGTGGCCGGCGGCGGCTTCGCCGGCGGCTACGTGGCGCGGCTGCTCGGACGCCGCGGCGCCACGATCGTCAGCCCCGAGAACTTCATGCTCTACACGCCGATCCTCCCCGAGGCGGCGTCGGGCACGCTCGAGCCGCGCCACGTCGTCGTGCCCCTGCGCCAGATGTGCCCGCACGCGGAGCTGCTGCTCGGAGAGGTGACGGGGATCGACGAGGAGCGCCGCACGGCCCATGTCGAGACACCTGACGCGGGCAGCTTCGAGGTCGCGTACGAGCAGCTCGTGCTTGCGCTCGGCGCCGTGCCGCGCACGTTCCCCGTACCCGGGCTGGCGGAGCACGGGCTCGGCTTCAAGGACCTCGCCGACGCGATCAACCTGCGCAACCGCGTGCTGCGGGAGCTGGAGGCCGCCGACGCGGAGCTCGGCGCGGCGGAGGCGGCGCGCCACCTCGGCTTCGTCTTCGTCGGCGCCGGCTACGCCGGCGTGGAGGCGCTCGCCGAGCTGTCCGACCTCGTCGACGACGCGCTCCGCTGGTACCCGCGGCTCCGCGACGTGCCGCGCCGCTGGGTGCTCGTCGACGCGGCGCCGAAGATCCTGCCGGAGATCCCGACCCGGCTCGGCGACTACGCGGCGCGCGAGCTCGCCCGGCGCGGCGTCGAGATCCACGTCGGCACGACCCTGGAGTCGTTCGACGGCGCGGAGGCGGTGCTCTCGGACGGGACGCGCATCCCCACCCACACGCTCGTCTGGACGGCCGGCGTCAAGGCGCACCCGCTCCTGGGCCGGCTCGGCCTGCCGCTGGACGAGCGCGGGCGCGTGCTGGTCGACCCCTACCTCCGGGTCGAGGGGCGCGAGCGGGTCTGGTCGCTCGGCGACTGCGCGGCCGTGCCGAACGCGCGCACGCCGGGCCGCGTCGACCCGCCCACCTGCCAGCACGCTCTGCGCCAGGCGCGGCGGCTCGCGAAGAACCTCGCCGGCGAGCCGGAGCCCTACGGCTACCGGATGCTCGGCCAGGTGGCGACGCTGGGCCGCTACAAGGGGATCGCCGACGTGCTGGGAATCCGCCTGCGCGGCTTCCCCGGCTGGTTCGTCACGCGCACCTACCACCTCTTCCAGCTGCCCCTGCTCTCCCGCAAGCTGCGCGTCGTCGTCGACTGGACGACCTCGCTCTTCTTCCGCCGCGACATCGCCGAGCTCTCCGGCCTCGGCCACCCGCACCGGCTCGACGACGGAGCTTGACTTCGTGCGGCGAGGCGCTATCGTCGCCCGCACGCAACGAGGGAGGCGCCGGTGAGCGATCAATCCGTTGCTGCGGCCCAGAACGACGACCTCGTCGCCGCGCTCGCGCGCGCCGCGGTCGAGCGCGTTGCCCCCGAAGAGCTGCCTCTCTTCCGCGCGACGAGCGAGGCCTACCTCCGCGACCCGGCCTCACTCGAGGGTGGGAAGAGCCGCGACGAGATGCTCGGCTTCGGCGTGGAGGCCGCCGTGATGCTCGTGACGCCGGTCGCGCTCCAGGTCGCGCGTGACGTCCTCGGCTTCCTGCACGAGCAGCTCCGCGCGCGGGCACGCGAGCAGGGCGAGGGCGCGATCGACCGGCTGCTCGCGCGGCTCGTGGGCAAGGACGAGCCGGAGGAAGGAGCCGAGCCCGTCGAGCTCAGCGACGAGGAGCTCGAGCGCGTCCGCGCCGTGGCGCTCGAGAAGGCGCGCGCGCTCAAGCTCTCCGACGAGAAGGCGACGCTGCTCGCCGACTCGCTCGTCGGCAGCCTCGCGACGGCATGAGCGCCGAGCGGCGCCCGCGCCTCAACCCGTTCACGTTCCCCTCGGACACGGTCTTCCGCTTCGGCCTCCTCGTCGTCGCCGTGCTCGGCGCGAACCTCTACGTCTGGCAGTGGATCGCAAGCACGACCCGCTCGACAGACGAGCACCTGCAGGGGACGCGCGCGTGCCTCGCCGTCGTCGCGCAGGGTCCGGACGCGTTCAGCGGCTGCGTCTCCGACCTCTACCGCTACCAGGTGTCGTGGATGGTCGGCGGCACGATCGCGCTCGCGCTCGCGGCGACGGCGATCCTGCTCGCGTACCCGGTCTGGATCGCGCGGCGGCGCCGGCTCGTGCCGCTGAGCGCCGACGACGCGCCGGCCGCTGTCGCCCGCGTGCGCGAGCTCGCCGCCGAGCTCGGCGTCGACCCGCCGGAGCTGCTCTGGAACCCGCTCGACCCGTCCCCGACGGGTCTCGCCTTCGGACGCCCCCGCCGCTACGCCGTCGCGGTCGGCGGCGGCCTCGTCGTCAAGCAGGCCACCGACCCCGCCGCGTTCGACGCGGTCGTCCGGCACGAGCTCGCGCACCTGCGCAACCGCGACGTCGGCGTCACGTACCTGACGCTCGCCACCTGGTACGCGTTCCTCGCCGTCGCGGTGCTGCCGTTCGCCGTGACGCTCTTCACCGACTCCCGCAACCCGTTCCTCGGCGTGACCTGGCGCCTGCTCGCGCTCGCGCTGCTCGTGTACCTGACCCGGAACGCCGTGCTGCGCTCGCGCGAGGTCTACGCCGACGTGCGCGCGTCGACGACGGACGGGCCGGACGGGGCGCTGCGGCGCGTCGTCGGCGGGCTGCCGCCGGGACGCCGCGACCTGCTCGGCCGCATCCGAGCGGTGCACCCGGCGCCGGCGGAGCGGCTGGCGGCGGTCGACGACACCCGCCCGCTCTTCCCGCTCGGCGCGGCCGCCGCCTTCGCCGCCGGGCTCTCGAGCACGATCGCCTACGAGAGCGTCGTCCAGCTCCTCTCGACCTACATCGACGACGCGATCGACCTGCGGCTCGCGGCCGCGCTCGCCTACGCGCCGCTCGCGATCGGCGTCGTCGGCGTCGCGATCTGGCGCGAGGCCTTCGCCGCGCACGCCGACGGCCGCGAGCCTGCGTCGCCGTGGCTCGACGGGCTCGCGT
>DATKBA010000105.1:0-4047 GCA_035514455.1 Gaiellaceae bacterium
TCGAGGCGCGGCTCTCGGCGAACTTCTTCGCGAACTCGGCGCGCTGGTCGAAGCGGATCTGGCGGC
Source organism: Gaiellaceae bacterium (assembly GCA_035514455.1). Classification (GTDB taxonomy): domain Bacteria; phylum Actinomycetota; class Thermoleophilia; order Gaiellales; family Gaiellaceae; genus Gaiellasilicea. The sequence goes on from DATKBA010000105.1 coordinate 67, forward strand.
CGGCGATCGTCGCCCAGTAGCGCTGCTCGTCCTCGTCGAGGAACTTCGGGTCGATCCGCTGCCACTCGCGCTGGATCACCGCGAGCCGCCGGGCGACGTCCGCGGTCACCGGGACGAGCCACGGCGCCGGCGAGAGGTAGCGGCGCGCGCGGCGCTGGACGCGACGGCGCGGGGCGGGCGTGACGCGCGCGCCCTCGCGGTAGAAGTCGGCCTCGAGCAGGGAGTGGAGCGAGACGACGCGGTCGTTGTGGGTGGCCGACTTCGGCGTGAAGTCGACGACGACCCCGGCCTCCTTGCGCGGGTGGGTGCGCATGATCCGGCCGATCCGCTGCTGGTAGACGCGCTTCGACGCCGTCGGGGCGAGGTGCATGCAGACGGTCGCGCGGGGCGAGTTCCAGCCCTCGGCGAGCAGCATCGCGTTGATCAGGACGTTGATCTCGCCGCGCTCGTACGCCGCGAGCGTCTCGGCGAGCTTCACCGGCGGCGTGCGGCCGGAGACGGCCTCCGCCTTGAGCCCGGCGGCGCGGAACTCCTGCGCGAGGTTGTAGGCGTGGTCGACGCCGGCGGCGTAGACGATTCCCGGCGTCGAGTCGAAGCGCTCGCGGTAGAGGCTCGCGGCCGCCTGGTTCAGGGCCTGGTGGTCGAGCGCCGCGGCGAGCGCGCGCTCCTCGAAGTCGCCGCCGACGATCGGGACGGCGTTGATCGCGGCCGCGGGCGGGACGCGCAGGCACCGCAGCGGCGCGATCAGCCCGCGCCGGGCGGCGTCCGCGAGCGGGAGATCGTCGACGGAGGCGGGGAAGACGTCCGAGACCTGCTTCGCGATCAGCTGCTCGGTCGCGGTCATGCCGATGTAGATCGGCTCCGGGAAGCTGCGGATCGCCGCGCTCGTCTTCTCGCCGAGGGCCGTGTGCGCCTCGTCGCAGATGACGAGCTGGTACGCCTCCCGCGAGAGCGAGTCGGCGTGCCGCGCGAACCAGGCGTAGGTCTGGATCGTGATCGGGTTCCCGCTCAGCGGCTCCTTGCCCGGCTCGATCGCCTCCGTGAAGCGGTCGCCGTAACCCTCGGTCGTGAGGTCGCGGGTGAACTGGGAGACGAGCAGGCGGCGGTGGGTGAGGATCAGGATCCCGAGCGTCCGCGCCGCCTCGACGAAGCCGGCCGCGGCGATCGTCTTGCCCGACGCGGTCGGGTGCCGGAAGCGGTAGCGCCGCTGCGCGCCCGGGTCCTCGCCGGTGAAGCCCTCCGGCTCCTCCCCGTCGGCGTCGTCTTCGACGAGCTCGTCGTCGTCCTCGTCCGGCTCGGCCTCCGCGTCGGCGTCGCCGTTCCCGTTCTCGTCCTCCTCCGCCTGCCGCTGGTTCGCGGCGATCAGCTCGGTGAGCATCCCGGCGAGCGCGTCGATCTGGTGTCGGCGCAGCTCGGTGCCGGCGGCGGTCGCCGGCGGCTTCGAGGAGAGGACGCGCTCGAGGCCGAGCAGCAGCCCGAACCGCACCTTCCAGCGCGGCGAGGGTGTCCGGCGGCCCGCCTCGATCTCGGCGAGCGCCTCGTCGAGCGCGGCGCGGCGCGCCGTCCCGGGCGCCAGCACCTCGGCGGTCTCCTCGCCGGGATGGAGGAATGGCTCGCCTGCCCATTCCTGCGCGCGGAGCGCGTCGGCCTTCAAGCCATCCGCCGCGTCCGACGTGAGTGTCGGGTTGAGTATCGCTTCTGACATACGTGCAGCACTGCTTGCGTGCTGCCTCTTCCTCAGGAGTGCGCGCCCGTGCGTGGTGCGTTGGAGCGGTCGGGCGACGCCTGGCGGAGCATACCCGAACTTTCGCCGCTTCGAACGCCTATTCTCGGGCCGTGACCGACTGGGACGGGTTGCTGCAGGCCGCGCGGGAGCGCTTCGAGAGGGCGGAGGAGCCGCTCTCGCGCGCGACCGCCGCAGGGGCGGCGGGCCTCGCGGAGCTGATGCGGGGCGGGGACGCGGCCACGTGGCTCGGCCGGGCCGCGGACGAGTATCGCGCCAGCTGGGGCGAGGGCAGCTGGGGCCGCCCGATCGGCGCGATCAAGTCGCGCGTGCTCGCGGGCGACTGGGACGGCGCCGCAGACGACGCGCGTTGGGCGCTCGAGCTCGGCGCCGCCGAGACGGACACCGCGATCGGCCGCTACGCGGCGGCGCTCGCGTGCGCCGTCCTCGACGACTGGCGCGGCGTCCGCGTCCACGCCGACTTCGCCCGCACGCACGAGACGTTCCCGAACGAGGTCGCCGACGCGCTCGCATTCGTCTCCGCCGAGGACGTCGTCGGCTACGTCGAGGCGGTCGAGGACGTGCTCGAGTCGTTCGAGACCCGCGACGCGTACCTCGAGGACATGCCGGTCGCGGACACCGTGCTCGTGCTCCAGGCCCTCGCCGCCCGCCGCGGCATGGCCGCCGAGCTCGACTCGCCGCTCCTGCCGTAGCGGCGGGGAGGCTTGTGTCTATCAGACACAAGCCTCTCGTCGGCCCGCACCGCTGCGCGGGGCAAGAAGCGCTTGTGTCTATCAGTCACAAGCTCGCGGCGGCCTCGGGATCGAGGAGGGCCAGCGTCTCGCGGCCGCGGATCAGGCTCGCGGGGACGTCCGGGCTCGGGTCGGCCGCGAAGGCGCGGCGGACCGCCTCCGCCTTGCCGGCGCCCGTGACGAGGTAGACGAGCAGCGCGGCATCGGCGAACATCGGCGGGGTCATCGTCACGCGGGGGACGAACGGCTCGAGGCCCGCCTCGGCGGCGATCGCGCGGCGCGCGCGCTCGTCGAGCCCGGGCGCGCCGGGGAAGAGCGAGGCCGTGTGCCCGTCGGGGCCGATCCCGTTCAGTGCCAGGTCGAGCGTGATGCCTTCGAGCTCATCGTCGTAGCGCGCGGCGGCCGCCTCGGCGCCGAGCTCGCCCCTGACGCGATGGACCTCCGGAAGCCGGGAGAGCCGGTCGAGCAGCGCCGCGCGGACGAGCCGGTGGTTCGAGCGCTCGTCGTTCGGCGGCACGGCGCGGTCGTCGCCGAACCAGACGTCGAGGCCCGACCAGTCCGGCCGGAGCTCGGCGGCGAGCTCGTACGCGCGCCCGACGGTGCCGCCGCCGGAGAGCGCGAGGTGCCCCGACACCGAGGCGAGGATCGCCGCCGCCTCCCTTGCCGGGTCTTCCGCGACGCGGATCTCGACGTCAGTCGTCGCCACGGGCGAGCTCGCGCGAGCGGTCCATCGCCGCCTGGATCGCGTTGAGGAACGCGGCCCGGACGCCGGCCTGCTCGAGCTCGCGGATCGCCGCGATCGTCGTCCCGCCGGGCGAGGTGACCATCTCCCGCAGCTCGACGGGGTGCATCTTCAGGTCGCGGAGCTGCTTCGCCGTGCCGAGCATCGTCTGCACGACGAGCTGCGTCGAGATCTCGCGCGAGAGGCCGAGCAGGATCCCGGCTTCGATCATCGCCTCGGCGAGCAGCGCGAAGTAGGCGGGCCCCGACCCCGAGACGGCCGTGACCGCGTCCATGTACGGCTCCGAGACGCGGACGACCGCGCCGAGGTGGCGTAGCGCCTCCTCCGCGAGGGTCAGGTGCTCCTCGCCCGCGTGGGCGCCGGCGCAGACCCCGGCCATCCCCTCGTGGACGACCGCCGGGGTGTTCGGCATCGCCCGCACGACCGGGACGCCCGCCCCGAGGTGCCGCTCGATCGCGGCCGTCGGGATCGCGGCGGCGATCGAGAGGACGGTCTGGTCCGGTTGGATCAGCGGCCCGATCTCGCCAAGCAGCGCCTCGATGTCCTGCGGCTTCACCGCGATCACGACGAGCGCTGCGCCCGCGGCCGCCTCGGCGTTCGACTGCGTGACCAGGACCCCGTGCCGCTCGCGCAGCTCCGCCGCGCGCTCCTCGCGCCGCGTCGACGCCGAGAGCTCGCCGGCCGTCCGCCAGCCGGACGAGAGCAGGCCGCTGAGGAGCGCCTCGCCGATCTGGCCGGCGCCGAGGATCGCGATCTTGCGCTGG
>DATKBA010000106.1:0-5629 GCA_035514455.1 Gaiellaceae bacterium
GTGCCGTGTCCGCGGGTCCTCCTGGAGGCGCTCCAGGACGGCGAACCCGTCCAGGCCGGGCATCGCGAGATCGAGGACGATCGCGTCCGGGATCGCCTCCGCGACCAAGGCGAGGGCCTCTTCTCCGTCCGCTGCCTCGCGCAGCTCGAGACCGTGGCCCTCCAGCGTGCCCGCGACGAGCCGCCGGACCGCCTCGTCGTCGTCGACGACGAGCACCGAGCCGCGACCCGAGGGGATCACGCGGGTCAGCGTCGCGCGGAGCTGCTCGCTCGAGAACGGCTTCGCGAGCACGTCGGCGGCGCCCAGCGTCGCCGCCCGGCTCGCGCCGTTGTTCCCGGTGCAGACGATGATGGGCACCGCCAGGGTGGCCGCCCTGCTCTTCAGCTCCGACAGGACCTCCCAGCCGTCCGGCTCGCCTCCCATCCCGACATCGAGGCACACGAGCGCAGGACGGTGGCGCTCCGCGCGAGCCAGGCCGGCGACGCCGGACGTCTCGACCACGGGCTCGTAGCCGTCGTCGGAGAGCCAGCGGGCGAGCAGCGAAGAGGACTCGGTGTCGTCGCCTACGACGAGCACGAGCTTTCGCCCGTTGCGGCGCGATCCGGTCTGGAGCTCGAACCAGAACGTCGAGCCCTGGCCCTCGACGCTGTCGAAGCCGATCCTGCCGCCGTGCGCCTCGACGATCTCGCGGCTGAGCGCCAGGCCGAGGCCGGTGCCGCCGATCCTGCGCGTGTCCGAGCTGTCCACGCGGAAGAAGCGGTCGAAGATCTTCCGCTGCTGCGCCGCAGGGATGCCCAGGCCCTCGTCGCGAACCGACACGCGGACGGCGTCGGGCGCCCTCGTCGCGGAGACGACCACCGTGCCGCCCTCGGGCGAGTACTTGATCGCGTTGGAGAGGAGGTTGCCCGTGACCTGGGCGATCCGGTCGGGATCGCCGAGCGCCTCCAGCGGCTCGTCGTCGGGCAGCCGAAGCTCGATCCGGTGCTCGGCGCTCTGCCCGGAGAAGAGCTCGACCTTCTCCCGCAGGAGCTCCGCGAGGTCCAGCGGCTGGAGCTCGATCCTGAGGCCGCCGGACTCGATCCGCTGGAGGTCGAGGAAGTCGTTGATCAGCGCCGTGAGCCGTCGCGCCTCGGCGTGGATCGTCTCGAGGTAGCGGCGGCCGGTCGCGGAGTCGATCTCCCCTCGCGAGAGCAGCTCCGAGAAGCCCACGATGCTCGCCAGGGGCGTGCGCAGCTCGTGCGAGACGGTCGCCATGAGATCGGATTTCAGCTGCTCGGCCTCCCGTTCCGGAGTGACGTCGCGGAGGATGAAGACGCGCCCGATCACGGCACCGTCGGAGTCGCGCACCGGCGCGGTGTAGCGCTGGAACCAGCGCCCGACGTCCACGATCCGGTACTCGTCGAGCGCCTCCCGCTCGGGGTCGGCGCGGATCTCCTCTATGCGCGCCCGGTACCCGTCCGGGTCGGTCGTACGGTCGGCGAGGGCTTCGGTCCGCTCCCAGATCGTCCCTTCGTCGGCAAGCTCGAGCGGTCCGCTCGCCATCCGCTCCATCGCTGCGTTCGTGAGCACGGTGTGCCCGTCGGGGTCGACCATCCGGATCCCGTCCGTGGCGGCGTCGAGCACGGTGCGGTTGATCTGCGCGAGGCGCGACGTCGCCCGGCGCGAGACGGCGTTCGCGAGCGCCACGGCGGCCTGGTCCGCGAGGTGGTCGAGCAGCTCGAGCTCCCCTGAGGAGAACGGCCTGTCGGAGGCGCGGCCGATGGAGACGACGCCGAGCGTGCGGTCGCCGTGTGCGAGCGGAAGGTGCAGCTCGTGACGGACCGCGACGTCCTCCCCGAACGCCGCGAGCCGGAGTCCCGTCTCGCCGTACGAGGCCGCGACCGGCCTGCGCTCGGCGAGCGCGCGGGCCGGAAGGCCCTCTCCCTCGCGCACGGTCTCCGGGATGCCGTCCCGAGCCAGTCCGCGGGTCGCGGCGAGGCAAGGGGCGTGTCCGCGCTGATCGTCGACGACGTACGCGGCGCCGATCTCGGCGTCGGCGGTGTCGGCGAGCCCGGCGAGCGCTGCGCCCGCGACCGCGTCGACCTCGGCCTCGCCCGCGAGCGCCTCGGCGAAGGCGAAGAGGGCATCGATCCGCTCCTTCTGCTCGCCGAGATCGGCGACGGCCCGCTCCAGCTCCGCCTGCTGGGCTTCGAGCTCGTCGTTCGCCGTCGCGAGCTCCGCCTGCTGAGACTCGAGCTCGACCGTCTGGGCCTCCAGCTCGCTGTTCTGGCTCTCGAGCTCGTCGCGGGCCTGCTCGAGCTCGACGTTCTGGGAGGCCAGGGCTCCGAGCGCCTCGGCGCGCTCGCTCTCTGCCCGGGCCCGCTGCCAGGTCGTGCGGCCGAGTAGGGCGAGCGCCGCGAGCAGCACGAGCGCGATGACGCCGGCGATCGCCAGGACGGTCGAGCGCAGCCGCTCCACTCCCGCGAACGCGACCGTCTCCGGAACGCTCGCGGTTACGGTCCAGCCGATGCCGGGAACGGGCGCGTAGGCGGAGAGCCGGACGACTCCGTCGCCGTCGCGAATGCTCAGCGTGCCCGTCTGACCCGCGAGCGCCGCGTCCACTCGAGGATCCCCCTTGAGCGACACGAGGCCCTGCGGAGGGCGGGGCGCCGCGACCACGACCCCGCGCTGGTCGGTGACCGTGAGCTCCATTCCGTAGCTCGAAGCCGCCCGGTCGACGAACTCCTGGACGTGGTCGAGGCTGTAGCCGGCGACGAGGATGCCGACGAGGCGGCCGCCGCCGGCGCGGACAGGGGAGGCGGCGCCGACCACGCGCTGGTTGCCGCTCGCCTGCGTGACGTACGCCTCCGAGACGTACGGGCCCTCCTGCGAGGTCGCCCCCCGGTACCAGTCGCGAAAGCTGAAGTCCTCTCCGACGATCGAGGGCGTCGCCGGGACGATCTCGATCAGGCGGCCGTCCGGGTCGGCGACGAAGGCGATCGCGATCCCGGGTCTTCCCTCCCGGAGGTCGCGCAGGTGGACACGGATCTCCGCCGGGTCGGGCGTCTCGGCGCCGAGCTCGCGGATGAGCAGGCGCCGGCTCGCGTACGACTCGACCAGCGCGGTGAGCCCCTCCAGCTCGGTGGCGACCGCGTCCGCCCGTCCCGCGGCGATCACGGTTACCCGCTCCGTCGCCTCGCGCCGCAGGGCGTCCGCCGCGAGCGAGACGCTGAAGTACGTGAGCAGGCCCAGCGGGCCGAGCGTGAGCAGGCCGATGAGCGCGATCAGCAACGCGGGGGAGCGCCGCGACCGGCGCTCCGGGATCACGTCGCCGCCGCCTTCCGGTAGGCGTGCGGGCCGGTTCGGGCGAGCCCGAGGGCGGCAGGGTCGGTCAGGCGCTCGCTGCGACCGAGCAGGAGGACGCCCCCCGGCGCCAGTGCGCCGGCGAGCGTCGCGTGCAGGAGCCGCTTCGCCTCGGGCGCGAGGTAGATCGCGACGTTGCGGCAGAGGACGAGCCGCCAGCGGCCGGCCGGAGCGCCCTGGCGGACGAGGTCGCGCTGCTCCCAGCGGGCGCGCGCGCGCAGGCGGTCGGGCACGGCCGTCTCGCCGTAGACGCCCCCGCGGGCGCGTTCGAGGTTCTCCTCGAGGACGTCGCTCCCGAGGAGGCGGACGCGCTCGAGGGCGCCCAGCCGGTCGAGGAGCATCGCCACGCTGTAGAGCTCGGACCCGTCGGCGCACCCTGCTGACCAGACGGTGACGCGCCCGGGCCGGGAGAGGAGCGGCGGGAGCAGCTCGCGCTCGAGGAGCTCGAACTGGGCGGGGTCGCGGAAGAGGCCCGAGACCGAGACGGCGACCGAGCCGCGGAAGCGGCTTCGCGCCGCGGGATCGCTGCGCAGGAGGCGGGCGAGCGCCGCCCGGTCGGCAATCCGCTCGCGCTCGAGAGCGCGGCGGACGCGCTCGTCCACGTGCTCCGGGCGGTAGGACGAGAGGTCGAGGCCGGCGGCGGCTGCGAGGGCGGCCGTCACGGGCGTCTGTCGAGCGACGAGGCGACGAGCTCGGCCAGCTCCCGCGGGCTGAACGGCTTGGGGACGAAGTGGTCGGCGCCTGCTTGCTCAGCCGCCTCCCGATCGAGTGCCTGGGCGCGGGCCGTCAGCATCACGACCGGGGTCTCCGCGACCCCGGGGGTCGTGCGCAGCTCGCGGAGGACCTCGAGCCCCGACTTCCCCGGCATCATCATGTCGAGCACGATCAGGTCCGGCTGCTCGCGGCGCGCCAGCTCGACGGCCTCCTCGCCGTCCTCGGCCTCGAGGAACTCGTAGTCCCCCTCCTCGAGGGACGCGCGCACGAGCGCGCGGAGCACGTCCTCGTTGTCGCAGATCAGCACTCTGGCTGCCACAGCTCCCGAAGGTATCGGCGCAACCGGCCGTCACCTGAAGCACGTCGACTAGCGGCGCGCGCTGGTGGTCCGGGCCGCCTGCGCCAGAGCCGCGCTCTGGATCATGCGGCGCTGGAGCGCCGTCAGCGGGGCGGCGGTGAGCTCGGTCATCAGGGCGCGGAACGGGGCGGGCGCCATCGCGGCCGACTCGTCGTTGCGCGAGGTCGGGCGGTAGGCGTTGTCCCGCGAGGGCCAGTACGACCAGACGAGCGTCGAGGCGAAGCGCTCGCACCCGTACGCCGAGTGGTCGAGGCCGGCGACGCCGTAGCACCAGTCGGAGGCGCCGAGCTCGCGGGTCAGCCGTGAGCGCGTCGCGGCGTCGAAGAGGAAGAAGTCCACCTGGTGCGCGTACTCGTCCTGCACGATGGCCCAGGAGAAGCGTCCGGCATCGAGCAGATCGGCGTCGAGCCAGATCTGGCCGGGGCGCGCGTAGGATCCCGAGCCGGGCGCGATCGTGATCGTGATCCGGGCCGGGACGAGGCTCCAGTTGAACGCGCTGGCATTTAGCGCCGCGCGCACCGTCCCCCGCTGCTCGGCCGTGCCGCCCTCGAAGACGTAGTTGCCGCCGATGGCGTGCGCCGTTCCGGGAAGGGCCAGGGCGGCGAGGAGAGCGAGGGAGGCGAGGAACGTGCGGGCCATGGTCTCGTTCTCGTCCCGGCCGGCTGCGGCGGTGTCCCCCGTCTTCCGCCGGCTGTGACGTTCTTGTCCCCCGTCCGGCGGCCGGGCAGCGCGGCCGTCCCCGGGATGGGGGACATAGGCTGTGGTCGATGACCCGCCTCTACGCGGCGACGGGCGACGTCGCGGAGCTGGAGTTCGCGCCCGACCGCCTCGCAGAGCGGCTCGTCGCCTCTCTGATCGAGCCGGACGCGGTCGCGGCTGTTCGGGCGATGACCCGGCTCGCGGCCGAGACGCTCGCCCGCGTCCCGGACGATCTGGACGTCGCGGCCGCTCGGCGGGGGATCGATGCAAGGCTCGCATCCCTGTGACCCGCGTCCTCGCCCTCGACGTGGGCACCTCGTCCGCCCGCGCGCGCGTCTACGGGGCGGACGGCGCGTCGCTCGCGCACGTGGCCGGCCGGACCGTCTACACGCGGACGCGCGGGCACTCTGGGCGGCTCTCCGAGTACGAGCCCGACGAGCTCGTCGCGGCCGCCGCCGCCGCGGTCGAGGAGGCGCGCCGCGGGGCCGGCGGGCCGCTCGACGCGGTCGCGGTGTC
>DATKBA010000107.1:0-3246 GCA_035514455.1 Gaiellaceae bacterium
CTACGTCGCCGCCAAGCACGGCCTCGTCGGCCTCGTCAAGGTGCTCGCGCTCGAGGGGGCCGAGCGCGGCATCTCCGCCAGCGCCCTCTGCCCGGCGTACGTGCGCACGCCGCTCGTCGAGGCGCAGCTCGCGGCACAGGCCGCGGCAACTGGCATCGCGCCCGAGCGGGTGCTCGAGGACGTCCTGCTTGCACCGCAGGCGGTGAAGCGGCTGCTCGAGCCCGAGGAGGTGGCCGAGACCGCCGCCTTCCTGCTGGGGCCGGGCGGCCGCGCCTTCACGGGCGCACCGGTCGTGATGGACCTCGGCTGGACCGCGCGCTAGCGCTCGAGCTCGTCGCGGTCGACCGCTCCGAGCAGGCCCTCGACGAGATCCTCCGGCACGACCGCGTCGCGGCGGCGCAGCGCGACGATCGGCCGCCGCACCGGTTCGTAGCCCTGGATCGCGACCTCTCGCAGCGAGCCGTCCGCGAGCTCCTCGCGCACCGCCGTGTAGGGCAGGAACGCGATCCCGAGGCCGTGCTCGACCATCTTCTTCGTCGCATCGACGTTGTCCAGCTCCATCACACCGCGCGGGACGACGCCCGCCTCGCGGAAGAAGGCGCTCGTGAGCACGAAGTAGCTGGAGGTGCGGTCGAAGAGGATCAGCCGCTCGTCGCCGAGCTCCTGGACCGCGATCGACGTCTCCCCCGCCAGCCGGTGTTCGGGATGGACGACGAGCACGATCTCGTCCTCGTACAACGGCGTGCTCGTCACGGCCGGGTGCGGCAGGTCGCGCACGAGGCCGATCTGCACCTGCTCGCGCAGCACCAGCTCGAGCACGTCCTCCGAGTGGCCGGTGCGGACGATCAGGTGCACGTTCGGGAAGGAGGCCTGGAAGGTGCGGAGCACGAGCGGGAGGACGTAGGTCGAGATCGCGGGGGCAGCGCCGACGATCAGCTCGCCGACGCGGCCCTCCCGGCGCTCCCGCAGCAGCTCGCGTCCGGCCGCGAGCGACTGGAGGGCCCGTTGCGCGTGCGGTCGGAACGCCCGGCCCTCGGCCGTCAGGCGCATGCCGCGGGAGGTGCGCGCGAACAGGTCGACGCCGAGCTCGCGCTCGAGGTTCTTGAGCCGCGTCGTCAGCGCGGGCTGGGTGACGTAGAGCACGCCGGCCGCGGCCGAGACCGAGCGCCGCTCGGCGACGGTGAGGAACGCCTCGATTTGGGCGAGGAGCACCCGTCGATATTAACAGTATCTATCGGACAGATCGAGACATTCGATTTGTCGAATAGCGCCGGAGCGGGAACAGTACGTGCAACGTCAACTTCGGGAGGCCCCGCCCATGAACGCCATCGCAGCCAAAGAAGCCCTCGACCTCGGCCGGGACTGGGCCGAGGCGACCCGCTGGAGCGGGATCGAGCGCGACTACACGCCGGAGGACGTCGTCCGGCTGCGCGGCTCGCTGCGCATCGAGCAGACGCTCGCCCGTCACGGCGCCGAGAAGCTCTGGAAGCTGCTCGCCGAGGAGCACCACATCGCCGCGCTGGGCGCGCTCACCGGCGGCCAGGCCGTTCAGATGGCGAAGGCCGGCCTGAAGGCGATCTACCTCTCGGGCTGGCAGGTGGCGGCCGACGGCAACCTCGCCGCGGACGTCTATCCCGACCAGAGCCTCTATCCGGCCAACAGCGTCCCGGCGATGGTGCGGCGGCTGAACAACGCGCTCCTGCGCGCCGACCGGATCGAGTGGGCGGAGGGCAAGGAGGTCGTCGACTACCTGCTCCCGATCGTCGCCGACGCGGAGGCCGGCTTCGGTGGGCCGCTGAACGCGTTCGAGCTGATGAAGGGGATGATCGAGTCGGGCGCAGCGGCCGTCCACTTCGAGGACCAGCTCTCGTCGGAGAAGAAGTGCGGCCATCTCGGCGGCAAGGTGCTCGTGCCGACCGGCCAGTTCATCCGCACGCTGCTCGCGGCGCGGCTCGCGGCGGACGTGCTCGGCGTTCCGACGCTCGTCGTCGCACGCACCGACGCCGACGCGGCGACGCTGATCACGAGCGACGCGGACGAGCGCGACGCCGAGTTCATCACCGGCGAGCGCACGCCCGAGGGCTTCTACCGCGTCCGCGCGGGAGTCGAGGCGGCAATCGCGCGTGGCCTCGCCTACGCCCCGTACGCCGACATGGTCTGGATGGAGACGTCCACGCCGGACCTCGGCGAGGCGCGGGAGTTCGCGGAGGCGATCCACGCCGAGTTCCCGGGCAAGCTGCTCGCGTACAACTGCTCGCCCTCCTTCAACTGGAAGCGGCACCTCGACGACGACACGATCGCGCGCTTCCAGCACGAGCTCGGCGAGCTGGGCTACAAGTTCCAGTTCATCACGCTCGCCGGGTTCCACGCGCTCAACGAGTCAATGTTCGAGCTCGCGCGCGGCTACGCCGCGGAGGGGATGCCCGCCTACGTGCGGCTGCAGGAGCGGGAGTTCGAGCTCGAGGCCGACGGCTACACCGCGACCAAGCACCAGCGCGAGGTCGGCGCCGGCTGGTTCGACGAGATCGCCCAGGCAGTCTCCGGCGGAACGAGCTCGACGCTCGCCCTCAAGGGCTCGACCGAAGAGGCGCAGTTCGACGGCAACGGGGCGCCGGCGCACTGACCGTTCCGGCCATGTCCCAGGGACTGTCCCTGGGACATGGCCCCATTTGGCATATTCCGCGCTCCATGGAGGGGGGCCGGAGAATTCGCGTGCTCGTGGTGGACGACCACCAGCTCTTCACGCACGGGCTGACGACGGTGCTCGGCCAGGACGGGCGGTTCGAGGTGGTGGGCACGGCCGCGACGGGACGCGAGGCGCTGCGGCTGGCCAAGGACGCGCGGGCGGACGTGGTGCTGATGGACATGTCGATGCCGATCCTCGACGGGCCCGCGGCGACACGGAAGCTCCTCGCCCTCGAGCACGCGCCGCGCGTGATCGCGCTCAGCGGCCACACGGACGGCCTCTCCCGGGCGGCGGCGCTCGAGGCCGGCGCGTCCGCATTCGTGACCAAGACGGAGGCCTTCGAGGAGCTCGTCGACGCGATCCTCGACGTCTGCGGCCGCGGGTAGCCGGCCAGCGGCGCAGCTATCCTCCCCTCGCACCGCCCCCATCGACTAGCGGCCTAGGTCACCACCCTTTCAAGGTGGCTGCACGGGTTCGAATCCCGTTGGGGGCATGCACGGGCGGTTAGCTCAGCTGGTAGAGCACCTGCTTTACACGCAGGGGGTCGGCGGTTCGATCCC
>DATKBA010000108.1:0-2182 GCA_035514455.1 Gaiellaceae bacterium
TCGGGGCAGGCCGCGAAGGTCTCCTGCTCGAGCCAGTCCTCGTCCGGGAGCTTCCGCTGCTTCGCGGGGAGCAGCGGAATGACGGCCTGGAGCGCGTAGAGGCAGAAGTGGCGGCCCTCCGGGATCCGCACCTTGCTGCTCTCCGTCAGCTCGAAGTAGTCGCCGACCTGCAGCCCGCAGACCGAGCGGCCCTCGATCCGCTCGACCGTGACCCGCAGGTCGTAGATCCGCATCTCCGGCACGGGGCCGAGCCTACTACTAGTCCGCACGGCCTCTTCCGTTTCTCCGCCGACGGCGTACGCTCCCGGGAAGAGGACAGCGAGGACCGCCGTCTAGAGGACGATGGGGTTGACACGGATCCGGCCGCTCGCGCTTCTCGCTCTCGCAGCGGCGCTGACGGCGCCGGTCGCGGAGTCGGCGCACGCGCGCCCGGCCGAAGCGGGCGCGGCGGCCGCGTGCACGCGCTACGACGCCGGCACGCTCGCGAAGGCGCAGCGCGTCGCGAACGCCGCCCGTGCGTCGGTGGTCGTCGTCGAGACCGACGGCGGCCGCGGCACCGGCTTCGCCGTCTCCGCTGACGGCATCCTGACGAACCACCACGTCGTCGACGGCGCCTCCACGATCAGCGTCCGCGTCCTCGACGGGCGCCGGCTGCCGGCCGAGCTTGTGCGCACGGCGGGGTTCCAGCCCGACGCGGCGCTGATCCGCGTCGCAGGCGGCCACGGGCTCCGACCGCTCCAGATCGGACGCGTGGCCGGTCTGCGGAGGAGCCAGGCCGTCGTCGCCGTCGGCCATCCCGCAATCGGCGGCGAGTGGAGTGCGACGGTCGGCCGGATCAGCACGGTCAGCTACTGGGGCTTCGAGACGAACCGCTACCGCGAGGTCGAGTCGAACGTCCCCGGCGGCAAGGGTCAGAGCGGCTCGCCGCTGCTCGATCTCTCCGGCAAGGTCGTCGGCGTCATCCACGGCCCCAAGCGAGGAGTCGTCGGCGTCGCTCCGAAGCCGGGAACGACGACGATCCAAACCCGCCTCCTGCCGCAGACGATGATGCTCGCCGCCGCCATCGGAGATGCGCTCAAGGCGGTCGGGCTCCTTCAGCTCGTCCCGCCGAGCGAGCGCACGGTGCCGCCGCTGCCGCAGCGCCCGCCGCCGCCCGACATGCCCGCGAACTGCGTTCCTGCGGCGAGGGGCGATTTCGATCGCGCCACGCTCGCCCGCGCGCAGGCCGTCGCCAACCGAGCGCGCGCCTCGGTCGTCGCGATCTCGAGGGACGGGGCCCCCAACGGCACCGGCTGGGTGATCGCGCCGGGAATCGTCGTCACGAACGACCACGTCGTCGAGGGCGGAAGCAGTCTCGGCGTCTGGCTCCTCGACGGACGGCACCTGCCGGCGGAGCTGATCGGCGGGGCGCGGCCCCCCGACATCGCCTTCCTCCGTGTGCCGCTACCGGCGAACGTCCAGCCGCTGCCGCTCGGCGCCTCGCCGTCGCTGCGGCCCGGAGATCCGCTCGTGGCCGTCGGCCAGCCCGCCGACGCGGGCGCGGGCTGGTTCGCGAGCATCGGCCGGTTCAGGGCGATGGAAGAGGGCGGAGCGCTGCTCGCGTCGACCGTGGCCGGCGGCGAGGGAAGCAGCGGGTCGCCCATCCTCTCGCTCGACGGGACCGTCGTCGGCGTCATCCACAGCGGCCGCCCAGCCGAGCTGCCCGCGGGGCCGGTGTCGCGGGTGAGGACGTCCCTCGTGGACACGAGCACTGCGCTCGGCGCGCCGATCGAGGACGCGCTCGCCTTCGGACGCGCGATCGGCGCGCTCCCGTAAATTCAGCCCTCCCGGCAGGGCGAGCTAGCCCTCGAGCGCGAAGGGCCAGGCGGCGGCGCCGGCGGTCTCGGCCGTGGCCGCGAAGACGGCGACGACGTGGAAGCCGGGCGCGAGCCGGGCGGACGGGCGCGCCTCGATCGTGCCCGTGAACGGCTGCTCGCGCACCGTGCGGGCGCCGGCCGGCTCGCCGTCCAGCCACAGCACCATCCGCTCGATCTGCCCCGATGACTGGGCCGTGGCGCCGAGCGGGGGGCGCCGGTCGTCCGTCTCGGCCAGCGGCGCGGGCCGGTGGCCGACGAAGAAGACCCCGCCGAGCTCGACGCGCCAGCCCGCCTGCTCACGCCGGAGCGCGGCCGCGTACGCGCCG
>DATKBA010000109.1:0-7400 GCA_035514455.1 Gaiellaceae bacterium
GACGATCGTGCGGGCGGCCTCGCCGCCGTCGAGGTAGGCCTGCACGCGCTCGGAGGCGCGCGCCAGCGCGACGAGCTCGTCCTCCGGCGTGTCGGGCGTGACGTGGAGCCGGTCCCGAATCCGTCCGTTCACCTGCACGACGACCTCGACCGTGTCCACCTCGAGCAGCGCCGGATCGGCCTCGGGCCACGACTCCGCCCACAGCCGCTCTCGGCCGAGCCGCTCCCACAGCTCCTCGGCGACGTGCGGCGCGTACGGCTGGATCAGCGAGACGGCCGTCTCGGCTGCCAGGCGCGCGTCGGCGCCCTGCCTGTCGCGCGAGAGCTCGTTCACCAGCTCCATCACGGCCGAGATCGCGGTGTTGAACGCGAACCGGCGCCCGATGTCGTCCGTCACCTTGGCGATCGTGGCATGCGCCTTGCGCGCAAGCGGCCCGTTCTCGGTCGCGCCGGACGGCGAGCCCTCGGCCACCTCGTTGACGACGCGCCAGAGCCGGCGGACGAAGCGAGACATGCCCTCTGCGGACTCCTCCGTCCACTCCATGTCCTCGTTCGCCGGTCCGAGGAAGAGGATGCACAGGCGCACGGCGTCGGCGCCGTAGCGCTCGACGAACTGATCCGGGCCGGGCACCTCTCCCGAGCGCTTCGAGATCTTCGTCTTCCCGGTCGTGACCCAGCCGTTCGAGAAGAAGCTCGCGAACGGCTCACGGAAGCCGACCAGGCCGAGGTCGTTCAGCACCTTCACCCAGAAGCGCGCGTAGATCATGTGCATCGTCGCGTGGTCGACCCCTCCGATGTAGAGGTCGACCGGGTTCCAGTAGTCGACGACCGCCCGGTCGAACGGCTCGGCGTCGTTGTGCGGGTCGCAGTAGCGCAGGAAGTACCAGGACGAGTCGACGAAGGTGTCCATCGTCTCGGTCTCGCGTCGCCCGGGACCGCCGCACGAGGGGCACGGGACGTTCACCCAGTCGTCCGCCTGGGCGAGCGGAGGACGGCCGTGCGGCAGGTAGTCCTCGATCTCGGGGAGCACGACCGGTAGGTCGTCGTCGGGGACCGGCACGATCCCGCACTCGTCGCAGTACACGATCGGGATCGGGCAGCCCCAGTAGCGCTGCCGGGAGAACCCCCAGTCGCGCAGGCGGTAGTTCACGGCGAAGCGACCCCGCCCCTCGCGCTCGAGTCGCTCGACGATCCGTCGCCCGCCCTCGGACGCGGGCAGCCCGTCGAAGTCGCCCGAGTTGACGAGGACCTCGCCCTCCGTGTGCTCGACGTACGGCTCGCTCTCGTCCACCTCGCCCTCGGCAGGCCGCACGACCTGGCGGATCGGAAGGTCGAACGCCCGCGCGAACTCGAAGTCCCTGTGGTCGTGTGCAGGGACGGCCATGATGGCGCCCGTTCCGTAGTCCGTCAGCACGTAGTCCGCGACGTACACGGGGATCCGCTCATCGTTCACCGGGTTGATCGCGTGGAGGCCGGTGAAGACGCCTGTCTTCTCCGCCGCCGCGGCGCGCTCCTTGGTTTTCTTGGCCGCCGCCCGGCGGACGTACGACTGGACGTCCCCGGAGTCGATCCGCTCGACGAGCTCGTGCTCGGGAGCGAGCACGAAGAACGTGGCGCCGTGGAGCGTGTCGGGCCGCGTCGTGAAGACGGGCACGCCCTCGTCCCACTCCTCGATGCGGAAGACGACCTCGGCGCCCTCCGAGCGGCCGATCCAGTTGCGCTGGCGCGCCTTGATCGACTCGGGCCAGTCGACCGTGTCGAGGTCGTCGAGCAGCGCCTGCGCGTAGTCGGTGATCCGGAAGAACCACTGCTCCATCACGCGCGACTCGACCAGCGCGCCGCAGCGCTCGCACGTCCCGTCCGCGAGCACCTGCTCGTTCGCGACCACCGTCTGGTCGTTCGGGCACCACTTCACGGGCGCGCCCTTGCGGTAGGCGAGCCCGCGCTCGAGGAAGCGGAGGAACTGCCACTGCTGCCAGCGGTAGTAGCGGGGGTCGGCGGTCGAGAGCTCGCGCGTCCAGTCGTACGACCAGCCGGCGCGCTTCATCGACGCCCGGATGCTCTCGATGTTGCGCTCGGTTAAGGAGCGCGGGTGGCTTCCATCACGGATCGCCGCGTTCTCCGCGGGAAGGCCGAACGCGTCCCAGCCCATCGGGTGGAGAACGCGCATCCCGTTGCGGCGGCGGAAGCGCGTGACGACGTCGCCGATCGTGTACACGAGCATGTGGCCCATGTGGAGCGACCCGGAGGGGTACGGAAGCTGCTCGAGCACGTAGCTCTTCGGCTCGCTCCCGGCAGCCGCGTCGTCGGGGTTCGCGACCTCGTCGGCGTGCGCGTCCTCCCAGACGCGCTGCCATTTCGCCTCGATCCGTTTGGCCTCGTACGGCTCACTCATGTCGGTCTCCGGGTACAAAAAAGCCTCTCGTCGGAGAGGCTCGTGGGAAGCTCTCGCGGCGCCGCCGCGTTCGCTTCCTGCGCTAGGGAAGAAGCTCCATTCGTGTCATTGCAGCACAATCTAGCAAGTGGCATCGTCGCTCGCCTCCATTCTCGCCGCCGGGCCGGGACGCGCCCGCCGCGTCGCGCTGACGTTCGATGACGGGCCCGCGGCGTCGACGGAGGACGTCCTCGACGTGCTCGCCGCCGAGAGCGTCCGCGCGACCTTCTTCGTGATCGGGCGCAACGTGGCGGGACGGGAGCCGACCCTGCGGCGCGCGCGCGCGGAAGGCCACGAGCTGGGGATCCACGGCTTCGAGCACCTGAACGCGCTGCTCGTGCGCGACGCGGCGACGCTGTCGGGCGAGCTGACCGGCTGCGCCGACGAGCTCGAGCGCGCCGTCGGCGAGCGGCCGCGGCTCGTCCGCCCGCCCTACGGCGGCGACGCCGGCCGCACCGCGCGCGAGGCGGGCAGGCTCGGCCTCGGGCCGGTCGTGCTCTGGACCGTACTCGGGTTCGACTGGGAGGACGGCGAGCCGGCGGGCTCGATCGCGGCGCGCGTCCTCGAAGAGGCGCAGCCGGGCGCGATCGTCTGCCTGCACGACGGTGACCGGAAGGACCCGGCCGTCACGCGGGACGCCACGGTCGCGGCGCTGCCCGCGATCGTCCAGGGCCTCCGCCGGGACGGCTACGAGCTCGTCACCGTCTCGGAGCTGCTCGGGTGATCGAGCTCTTCCCGACCGGCTCGCACGTCGACCACGGCGTCCTCGAGCTGGACGGCCTCGCCGCGACCGAGCTCGCAGAGCGCTTCGGCACGCCGCTCGTCGTCTACTCCGAGGCCGACCTGCGGGCGCGGGCGCGGCTGTTCGTGCGCGCCGCGCCGGGCGCGCTCGTCGCCTACGGGACGAAGGCCTTCCCGAACGTCGCCGTGATGCGGCTGTTGGCCGAGGAGGGGCTCGGCGCCGACGTCTCCACGCTCGGCGAGCTCGCGTACGCACGCCGCGCCGGGATCGAGGGCGAGCGGCTCGTCGTCCACGGGAACAACAAGTCGGACGAGGAGCTGCGCGCCGCCGCCGAGGCGGGCGCGCTCGTCGCGCTGGACGCGCCGGACGAGCCTGCGCGGGCGGCCGCGGCCGGCGTCCGCCGCGCGCTCGTCCGCGTCACGCCCGGCGTGGAGGCGGAGACGCACGAGGCGATCCGGACGGGGCACCGCGGGTCCAAGTTCGGCCTCGACGCGGACGACGCCCTCGCCGCGGTGCGCGCCGCGCTCGAGGCGGGACTCGAGGTCGAGGGCCTGCACGTGCACGTCGGCTCGCAGCTCGCCGACGCGCGCGCCCACCTGCAGGCCGTGGAGCTGCTGGCGGAGTTCGCCGCGCGCTGCCGCGCCGAGCTCGGCTGGGAGCCGGCGGTCGTCGACGTCGGCGGCGGCTTCGGGATCCGGCACGTGGAGGACGAGCCCGAGCCGCCCGTGGAGGAACTCGTCCGCGCGATCGTGGGCGCCGTCGAGCGGGCGTGGGTGATGCGGGCACTGCGGGTGCCCCGGCTGATCGTCGAGCCCGGCCGCTCGCTGGTCGGGCCCGCCGCGTTCACGCTCTACCGTGTCGGCGCGGTCAAGCAGGCGGGCGAGCGGCGCTACGCGGCGATCGACGGCGGCATGTCCGACAACCCGCGGCCGCAGCTCTACCGCGCGCGCTACGCGGCGCTGCTCGCGAACCGGGCCGACGACGAGCCGGAGGGCGAGTTTGCGATCGCGGGCAAGCACTGCGAGTCGGGCGACGTCCTGATCGAGCGCGCCGAGCTGCCCGAGCCGCGGCGCGGCGACCTCCTCGCCGTCCCGGCCACGGGCGCCTACACGCTCGGGATGGCGTCGAACTACAACGGCGTCCCGCGCCCGGCTGCCGTTCTCGTCGGCGGCGGCGAGGCGCGCCTGATCCTCCGCCGCGAGACGGTCGACGACCTGCTCGCGCGCGAGGCCTGACGGCCGGTCCGCGGGAGCGTCGATCCTCACGGCACCCACATGCCCCCATCCCACATGCCCCCAGGGGCACCCCGGGTGTCCCTACTGAAACGCTATCGAGGAAACCGTCACGAGACCGTTGCTGATCTCCGGCAAGATCGTCATTTCTCCGCTCACTCGAGCCAGCGCTCGAGCGTGCCGTCCGCGAGACAGCGGCCGATCTCCGGCTGCGGGTCGACCTCGGGGTGACGGTCACGCAGGAACGCAACAGCTTTACGCCCGAGACGCTATCGCGCGCGGCGGCTCAGCTCCGCCTCGACCGCCTGTAACTCGATCCCCCGGGCGGCGAGGAGCGCATACGCGTGGAAGATGACGTCCGCGAGCTCCTCGACGAGGCGCTCGTCCGACTCGCCCGCGCCGGCGAGCGCCGCCTCCAGGCCCTCCTCCCCCACCTTCCGCGCCGCGAGGGCCGGATCGTCGAGCAGCGAGACGACGTACGAGCCCTCCGGCCGCTCCCGCTCGCGCTCCTTGATCCGGCGCCAGAGCCAGGGGGCGAAGCACGACTCGGCCCCGGTGTGGCAGACGGGGCCCGCGGGGCGGACGCGGAGCAGGATCGCGTCGCCGTCGCAGTCCTCCCGCAACTCCTCGACGGCGAGCGTGCTGCCGGAGGTCGCGCCCTTGTGCCAGTGCTCCTGCCGGGAGCGGCTCCAGAACCACGCCTCGCCGCTCTCCCGCGTGCGGCGGAGCGCCTCGTCGTCCATCCAGGCCAGCATGAGCACGCGGCCGGTGTCGGTATCCTGGACGATCGCGGGGGTTAGATCAGCACAGCTCAGCTGCGGACGTTCCATCCCGCCTCCAAGAGTTCGGCCTTCAGCTCCCGCAGCCGCTCGGGCCGCTCGTGCACGATCGACGCGATCAGCGCGGCCTCGGCGCCCGCCTCGTACGCCTCGGCGAGGTGCCGTGCCTCGCCGGCGCCGCCGGAGGCGATCACCGGGACGCCGACCGCGCCCGCGACCGCCCTCGTGAGCGAGAGGTCATAGCCGGCACGCGTGCCGTCGGCGTCGATCGAGGTGAGCAGGATCTCCCCCGCCCCGCACCCGGCGGCCGTCGCGGCCCACTCGACCGCGGCGAGCCCGCGCGGCGTGCGGCCGCCGTGCGTGACCACCTCCCCGGCCCGGGCGTCGATCGCACAGACGACCGCCTGCGCGCCGTACTCCGCCGCGAGCGCGCTGAGCACGCCGGGATCGTCAACGGCGGCGCGGTTGACCGCGACCTTGTCAGCGCCGGCGCGGAGGAGCGCGCGCGCGTCCTCGAGCCCGGCGACCCCTCCGCCGACCGTGAAGGGGATCGTCAGCTCCGCCGCGGCGTGCTCGACCAGCGCGAGCGTCGGGCCGCGGCCCTCGAGCGTCGCCGTGATGTCGAGGAAGACGAGCTCGTCCGCGCCCAGCTCGGAGTAGCGCGTCGCCAGCTCGACGGGGTCGCCGACGTCGCGCAGCGCCTCGAAGCGGACGCCCTTGACGACCCGCCCGCCGGCGACGTCGAGGCAGGGGATCACGCGCCGCTTGACCATCGGATCGCGTTCTCGAGCACGCGGGCGCCGGCTGCGCCGCTGCGCTCGGGGTGGAACTGGACGCCCGCGAGCGGGCCGGACTCGACCGCGGCGACAAGCGTCCCGTCGTGCTCGACCTCGGCCACGGCGACCGCGTCCGCGGGCGCGGCGGCGTAGCTGTGGGCGAAGTAGACGTCGGCGCCGTCGAGCCCGTCGAGGAGCGCGGAGGGACGAGTGAGCGCGAGCGCGTTCCAGCCCATGTGCGGCACGCGGCGCGCGCGGACACGGCGCACTGGTCCGCGCAGCAGGCCGAGGCCGCTGCCGCCCTCCTCGCTCGCCTCGAAGAGGAGCTGCATGCCGACGCAGATCCCGAGCGTCGGGCGGCCGAGCGCCGCCCGGTCGCGGAGCGCGCCGGCCATCGGGGCGAGGCCGCGCGCGGCGCTCTCGAGGTTGCCGACGCCCGCGATCACGGCAAGCGACGCCTCGCGCACGGCCGCCGCCTCAGTGGAGACGACGGGCTCCGCGCCCGCGCGCGCGAGCGCCGCGCAGACGCTGCGCAGGTTGCCCGCGCCGTAGTCGGCGATCACGACCCTCACGCCAGTTCCTTCGTCGAGCGGACGCCCTCGCCGCCGGCGGCGCACGCCTGACGGAGCGCCTGCCCGAGCGCCTTGAAGGCGGCCTCCGCAACGTGGTGGTCGTCCTTTCCCGACGCGGAGACGTGCAGCGTGAAGCCGCCCTCGAGCGCGAGCCGCTCGAGCGCGTGCGGCAGCAGCGAGGGCGCGAGCCCCCCGACCCGGTCGCCCGCGAAGGCGAGCTCGACCTCGGCGTGCGGGCGGCGGACGAGGTCGACGGCGGCGGTCGCGAGCGCCTCGTCCATCGGCACGGACGCCGAGCCGTAGCGCGCGACGCCCGACCGGTCGCCGAGCGCTCCGGCGAGCGCGGCGCCGAGCGAGGCGAGCACGTCCTCGACGGTGTGATGCTCGTCGACACCGAGATCGCCGCCCGCGGCGAGGTCGAGGTCGAAACCGCCGTGGAAGGCCCAGAGGCCGAGCAGGTGGTCGAGGAAGCCGATACCCGTGTCGACCTGCCCCCGGCCGGCGCCGTCCAGGTCGAGGGCGAGCCGCAGCGCGGTCTCGCCGCTCGTGCGCAGGACGAGTGCGGTGCGCCGCGGCGCGGGAGGGGCCGCAGCGCCGAGCGCGGCGAGCAGGATGTCGTTCTCGGCCGGCAGGCGCGGCGTGACCCGGATCCCCGCGGCGAAAACGCGCACGACGAGACCGGTCTCCTCGAGCCGCGCGCCGAGCGGCTCGTCCGTGCGCACGAAGACGAAGTTGCCGTGGCTCTCCGGGCAGTCGAGCCCGGCGGCGAGCAGCGCGCCGCGGAGGCGGTCGCGCTCCGCGAGCGTCGGCGCGTCGTCCGGCGCACGAGCGGCGAGACCGCGCTGCGGCTCGCCCTCGACCTGGAC
>DATKBA010000110.1:0-4866 GCA_035514455.1 Gaiellaceae bacterium
CTCGTGGATCCGGCGCGCGCGCACCTCGACGATCTTCGCCTTCCCGTGCACCGTGTCGGTGACGATCCCGGCCTGCGAGCCGGTGAGCGAGATCGCCTCGTGGCCGAGGTCGTGGATCACCATCGCCGCGAGCGCGCACGAGATCCGCTCGCCGACCGACACGAGCATGTCGAGCTCGCGCGGGTGCGGCGTGGGCGAGACCTGGTGGGCGAGGTCGAGCAGCTCGTCCGTCGTGTGGCCCATCGCCGAGAGGACGCCCACGACTCTGTGGCCTTCCTCGCGCGCGGCGACGAGCCGTGCGGCGACGCGCTTCAGCCTGTCAGGGTCGCCGACGGAGGTGCCGCCGAACTTCATCACGACGGTGCCGCGGGGCGGCGCCTCCGCGTCCGCGTCGACCGCCGGAACGGCCTCGTACTCGATCGCTGACATGGCCCGGCGAGTGTAGACGAGGCCCCGGAGGCGTCACGGAAACGGCCCAAAAAAACACTGAACCGACGAACCCGAGGGCCCGTCGGTTCAGCCCGGCAAATCTATGGCCGCAGCGCGCTCGGGTCAAGTGCTCCCGGCTGCGAAAAAGCCGCTCTTTGCGGAGAAATCAGAGCTCGCGGCGGCCGGCGAGCGCGCGGCCGAGCGTGACCTCGTCGGCGTACTCGAGGTCGCCGCCGACCGGGAGCCCGCTCGCGAGCCGGGTCACGGTCGCGCGGTCGCGGAGGCGGTCGGCGAGGTAGGCGGCCGTGGCCTCGCCGGTCATGTTCGGGTTCGTGGCCAGGACGACCTCGGCGATCCCGCCCTCGGCGACGCGGCGGAGCAGCTCGTCGATCCGCAGGTGCTCCGGCTCGACGCCGTCAAGGGGGGAGAGCGACCCGCCGAGCACGTGGTAGAGGCCGCGGTACTCGTGCGTCCGCTCCAGCGAGATCACGTCGACGGGCTGCTCGACGACGCAGACGACCGTTCGGTCGCGCCGCGTGTCGGTGCAGATCGAGCAGCGCTCCTCCTCGGTCAGGTTGCCGCACTCGAGGCAGAAGCGGACGCGCTCCTTCACCTCGACGATCGCGGCTGCGAGCGCTGCCGCCTCGTCCTTCTGGGCCGAGAGGATGTGGAACGCGAGCCGCTGCGCCGTCCGCGAGCCGATCCCCGGCAGGCGCGTCAGCTGCGCGACGAGGTTGTCGACCGAAGGGCTCAGCACAACGACAACCTACCCGTCCGTTTCGGACGTGGTGCCCGCGTAGAGGACGCCCTCGCCGAACTCCGCGAGGCGCTTCTCGGCGAGCGCGACGAAGGCGCTCGCGGCCGGTGAGACGGGCGCGCCACGGCGGGCGATGAAGGCGAACGTGTCGTAGAGCGGCTCGGCGAAGGAGGCGACGCCGAGCTGCCGGAACGTGCGCCGGTGGAGCAGCGCCGCCCGCGGCGCGATCGTGTCGCCGAGGCCGCTCGCGGCGAGCTCGAGCGCGGCGTCCATGTCCTCGATCTCGATCACCGGCTCGAGCTGCACGCCGGCCTGCTGCGCGCGCTCCTGGAGCTGCCGCCGGGTCGGGTCGCTCCAGCCGTAGTGGGCGTCGTAGAGGATCAGCGGCGCCGCCGCGAGCCGCTCGATCGTGACCGGCTCGCGCACGCGCTCGGCATCGCGGCTGACGTAGACGACCTCCTCGCGCCGCGCCGGGCGCACCTCGAGCCCCTCGTCGTCGACGGGGAGGACGACGAGCGCCGCCTCCAGCCGGCCGCGGCGGACGTCCTCGGCGACCTCCGACGAGTTCTGGCCGACGAGCCGCAGCTTCACGCCCGGGTGGCGAGAGCGGAAGTCGGCGACGAGGCGGGAGAGGAGGAAGCCCGAGGCCGTGCCGAACATGCCGATGCTGAGCGTGCCGCCGCGCAGCTCGCGCACGTCGACGACCGACTCGCGCGCCGCCTCGAGCGCCGCGAGCACGCGCTCCGCCTCCGGGCGGAACGCACGGCCGGCCTCGGTCAGGACGACCCCGCGGCCGACGCGCGCGAACAGCTCGACCCCGAGCTCCGTCTCGAGCGAGCGCACCTGCTCCGAGAGCGACGGCTGCGCCAGGTAGAGCGCCCGGGCGGCCTTGCTGAACGAGCCGTGCTCGGCGGCGGCGAGGAAGTAGGAGAGCTGCTGCAGATTCATAGGCTCATCCTATGGATCTTCAAGAGAAGTGCGTCTATCCCTCTCACTCGCGCGGGCCTACGGTGAGGACATGCTCCATTCGCTCTCGCCCGAGCGCGCCGGCGTGCTCCTCTGCCTCCTCGCCGGCGCGACCTTCGCGCTCCAGCCCGTGCTGGTCCGACTCGCCTTCGACGGCGGCGCCGGCGTCGCCTCCGTGGGCGCGGTCCGGTTCGCGCTCGCGGCGGGCGTGCTCGCGCTGCTTGCGCGCCGCGCTCTCGTGCGGGCGCCGCGCGCCGTGCTCCTGCCCCCGTTCGTGCTCGGCCTGACGCTCTACGGGCTCGAGACCGGCCTCTTCTTCGCGTCGCTCGAGCGGATCGACGTCTCGCTCGCTTCGCTGCTGATGTGCGGCTACCCCGCGCTGGTCGTCGCAGGCGCCGTGCTCCTGCGCCGCGAGCAGGCCTCGCGCCGACGTGTCGCCGCCCTGGCCGTCGCCCTCGCCGGCGTCGCGCTCGTGCTCGCCGGCGGCGTCGGCGGGGCGCTCGACCCGCTCGGGATCGCGCTCGCGCTCTCCGCGGCTGTGGCCTACGCGGCCTACGTCCTCGTCTCGGACCGGCTGCTCGGCACGACGCCCCCGCTCGTGCTCGCGACGATGCTGTGCGCGGGCGCGGCGGTCGCGTTCGGGCTCGGCGGCGCCACCACGGGCTCGCTGCAGGCGCCCGGCGCGGCGACGCTCGGGCTCCTGGTCGCGATCGCGCTCGTCGCGACCGTGCTCCCGGTGGCGGCCTTCCTCGGCGGCGTGCGGCGCATCGGCCCGTCGCGGGCGACCATCCTCGGCACGGTCGAGCCCCCGGTCACGATCGGCCTCTCGGCGCTCGTCTTCGCCGAGCGGCTCGGGCCGGTGCAGCTGCTCGGCGCCGGGCTCGTCGTCTCCGCGGTCGTGATCCTCCAGCTCCGGCGCCGTCCGCAGCTCCGCCCGGTGCCCCTGCCCGCGCCGCGCGCCGTCCCGCTCCCGGGGGCCGAGCCGCTCGCGGCTTAGAAAGTAAAGATTCGGTAAAGGAGACAGTTACGAGCGAATGAAACGGCGAAGAGAGACGTTCTAGATATCAGCGGCGCATCCGGCGGCAGCTGTCTGCCTGTCCGAGAACCATTGCGCCGGCTACGCCCCGAAGAATGTGGAGGAACATGCGCACCGATGAAGCCCTGGGCACCGACGCCCTCGAAGTGAACCCGGCCCTGACCGCCTTCGTGCACGACGCGGAGGAGCGCGGGCACGTGACCGCCGCCGAGCTGGAGGCGCTCCAGCACGAGCACGACCTCGACGAGCACTCCGTCGAGCAGCTTCGCGCTGCCCTCGCGGCCGTCGACGTCGAGATCGAGGCGCCCGAGGACGAGCTCGAGCTCGACCTGCGCCCGTCCGCCGGCACCGGCACGACCGACAGCCTGCAGCTCTTCCTGAACGAGATCGGCCGCCACGAGCTGCTCACCGCAGCCGAGGAGGTCACGCTCGCGAAGCGGATCGAGCGCGGCGACCTCGCGGCCAAGGAGCGGATGACGAACGCGAACCTGCGCCTCGTCGTCTCGATCGCGAAGCGCTACCAGGGCCACGGCCTGCCGCTGCTCGACCTGATCCAGGACGGCACGATCGGCCTCAACCGCGCGGTCGAGAAGTTCGACTACCGCAAGGGCTTCAAGTTCTCGACCTACGCGACATGGTGGATCCGCCAGGCCTGTCAGCGCGCGGTCGCGAACCAGTCCGACACGATCCGCATCCCCGTGCACGTGCAGGAGCGCAAGCTCAAGCTGCGGCGTGCGAAGCAGCAGCTCGAGGCGACGCACGGCCGGCCGGCGACGATCGACGAGCTCGCGGAGGCGACCGAGCTGAAGCCGCACCACGTCGCGGAGGCGCTCGATGCCGTCGAGGCGTCGGTCTCGCTGAACCAGACGATCGGCGACGGCGACGGCGAGCTGGGCGACCTCTTCGCCGACCGCACGGTGGACGACCCGATCGACGCCGCCGACCTCTCCTTCGAGCAGCAGCGCGTGCGCGAGGCGCTCGCCGACCTGCCCGAGCGGGAGCGGATGGTGCTGGAGCTCCGCTTCGGCTTCGTCGAGAGCGGCGACGGCGCCAGCCTGGAGCAGATCGGCAAGAAGCTCGGGCTCACGCGCGAGCGGATCCGCCAGCTCGAGACGAGCGCCCTCGTGCGGCTCGCGGAGCGGCTGCGGATCGAGCCGCTCCCGGACGGCGAGTCGCTCGCCGCCCGCGCGTAGAACACACGACCGTCCGTAGCGCTCTTGGGGCCGCGGGCGGGCCCCTTCAGGGGTCTTCGCGCGGTGAGCGCTCGCTTCTGCGAGTGCTCACCCTGCGCAGCTAACTCAGAACCCTGGGAGGCCCAGGCCTCCCAGGCCGCCGGGGAGCATCCCCTGCATCTTCGACTCCATCAGCGCGCTGGCGGAGCGGAGCGCCTCGTTCACGGCGGCGAGGATCAGGTCGGCGAGCAGCTCCGGGTCGTCCGGGTCGATCGCTTTCGGGTCGATCGTGATCGCGACGATCTCGCCGCCCCCGGTCGCCTTGACGGTGACCATCCCGCCGCCGGCGGAGGCCTCGACGATCTCGTTCGCGGCCTCCTCCTGCATCTGCTGCATCTGCGACTGCATCTGCTGGGCCTGCTGCATCAGCTTGCTCATGTCGAACTTGCTCATCGTGTCTCCTCGACCTCCTGGGCGTCGAACGTGTCCTTGAACATGGAGATGAG